>JAZRYL010000001.1:0-2508 GCA_045600705.1 Clostridia bacterium
AATTACAAGGGAAATTTTTTACCCACCGACTACTTTGTCCAGTAATCTTGCGGTAGTACGCTTTGCTTCCCTTGTGGCGTGAGCATAAACATTCATCGTGAGGTTCACATCCGAATGACCTAAAAGCTCCTGCACATCTTTCGGGGCTGCTCCATTTGCAAGCAGATTGCTTGTGTAGGTGTGTCTAAGCGTATGAAAGTGAAAGTCTTCAAGTCCGTCGATCTTTCCCCGTGCTGTCCTGCACATTATCCCTACGGTGCTTGGCGATTCATATGTTCCGTCCGGTCTGAGGCATACAAAGGAAATCTCTTTGTATCCTTCGGGAACTTCTTCCGTCCTCTGCAAGCCGTAAACCTCATAATACACACGGTCTTTTTCTTTGACCTCTTTGTAATAATTAAGGTTATAAAGCTCTCCGTATTTGAAACGGTTTTTGTGTTGTTCGACCTTTGCGGCTTTAAGAATTTCAGTCAGCGTGTCGCAAAAGTCAACAGTACGGATCTTCTTTCGTTTGGTGGCTCCGATCTCAGTTTTGTGTCTTGCACCGTTATAGCGTATGCTGCGGCGTACAGTCAAGTATTGCTCGTCCAAGTTGATGTCTTGCCAAGTCAAACCACACACTTCACCGATACGAAGACCGGTATAGTAGGAAATTTGAATCGGGAGTAAAGCATGGTTATTCTTTGCTTTCAAAAAATCTTCAAGCTTGCAGAACTGATTGTGTTCAATGGTAGGTTTTGAAATCACATTATCGTCATCATCGTCTGCAAAAAGGTCGTATTCTTCTTTCTTAAACCTCATTACAACATACTGCATCGGGTTAAAAGTAATCAACCTTTTCGGAAATACCGCAAAACGAAATGCTCCTTGCAGAACCGCAGAGAATAACCGTAAATATCCTTTGCTGAGTGCATCCGCCAGCGTGCCATCGGGGTTTGTACCGCCGAAGCTGAGTAAATCTAAATATCCTTGCAGATGGTCTGCTGTTACGGTTTTCAGTTTTCTTGCTCCGATAGGATGTTGCTTGATTCTGTTGACCACTCCTTGATACGCCATAACCGTGCCATTACTCAAAGTGCCGGGTTTTAATTGGTTCTTTGTCAAATGTTGGGGTGGACATCCGAAACGGATAGTCCACACCCAACATTTTTTGTGAGAAAAAAAGAAAAAAAGTAGAGCATAAAGGCAATTCCTGCTAAAATGAAGTTGCTACACACCATTCAGAAAGGAAGTGCTTATGCTCTATGGAAGATAATAGCTTAAAACTTCTCGGATTAAAAGATGTAATCGTAAAAAATGTGGAAGAAAAGAAAAACGAGCTGCATATTAGCATAGAATTGCCGCGCTGCACACATGGATGCCCGGTATGCGGCATCGCCACGAACCGAATTCATGATTACCGGGTTCAGAAAATACGGGATTGCAGTGCATTCGGCAAACAGGTCTTCCTGTATTTACGAAAACGAAGGTATGCTTGTACGGTATGCGGAAAACGGTTTTATGAAGAAAACCGTTTCCTGCCGAAATATCATCATGTGACACAGCGGTTGATTTTAAATGTTATCTCCGGCTTTCGGGAACCCGTATCCGCAACCCATATAGCCAAAGAGAATAATGTTTCCGTAACAACGGCTATCCGTTACTTTGATATAGTAGATTACGGCTCATACCAACTGCCCGAGGTGCTCTCCATAGATGAATTCAAGGGAAACGCCGGAGGGGAAAAATACCAATGCATTATTACAGACGCAAAAAATCATAACACTTTGGATGTTTTGCCCAGCCGCAAATCCGCAGACCTACTCAAATATTTTCTTAAATTCTCACGAAAAGAACGGCTTAGGGTTAAATATGTTGTCATGGATATGAGTTCACTTTTCAAAGGTGTTGCAGAGGCGTGCTTTCCAAATGCAAAAATCATTTCAGACAGATACCATGTTGTCCGCCAAGCTTCATGGGCTCTAGAAAACGTGAGAAAGGCAGAACAAAAGCAGCTTTCATCAGATTGGAGAAGATATTGTAAACGTTCACGATACCTGCTGCACAAAGCCCCTGCCGCTTTGAGTCACGATGAAAAAGAGAAACTCCTCATCATTCTCGGGCTATCCACTAGAATACAACATGCTTATGAGCTGAAAAACGACTTTGTGGAGCTAATGCATTCGGACAATTCGCAAGTGGGAAAGGAACGGCTGGCAAAATGGGTATACAATGCAGAAAATTCAAATCTTCCAGAGTTCGGCGCCTGCACGAAAGCCCTTCATAATTGGAGTTGTTCCATATTGAATTCCTTTGATTGCCCGTATTCCAACGGGTATACAGAAGGCTGCAATAACAAAACCAAAGTACTCAAACGTGTATGCTTCGGCGTAAGAAATTTTCATAGATTCAGAAACCGGATACTTCATTGTGCTGCCTGAAATAAGGGAGGCGGCAGCTGCCGCCTCCCTTATTTCAGGCAGCACAATGAAGTATCCGGTTTCTGAATCTATGAAAATTTCTTACGCC
>JAZRYL010000002.1:0-2703 GCA_045600705.1 Clostridia bacterium
TCCATACTCGTTTCTTTTGTCCTTTTTTCATTTTTATATACCTCCCGTTATATTTTAACATAAGAAAAAGGCAGATACATGGTGGTTTTCCATGTGTCTACCTTTATTTTACTATTGCATTGAACCGGTGGTTTTGATTTATTGATTTTTTTGCGAAAATGTATTATAATACCGTCGTATAACAATATAAATTTGAAAGGAATTTCAAAGGAAAATGGCAAGGATAGACAGAGGGTATATGCTTAAACTTTCCGAAATGGATGACGAGGATGCATTCGACCCTGCGGATTTATCTCCGGAGGAACTTTTTTCGCTCGACAGTGATTCTCACCAAAAGTTTGTGGATCAGTATAAAGCATATTACGACGATATAAAAACAAGCAGTAAACTTCATAAAGAGGATTGGTGAAAAATATGAGATATATGTGTTATCCTAATTTTAAGAAAAAAGCGCTTACACTCAGTTACGACGACGGAGTGAAGCAAGATGTACGTCTTATTGAAATAATGGTTAAAAACGGCTTAAAAGGCACGTTTAACATAAATACGGGTATGTTCAATGACGGCGAAAGATATCTAAACAGAATGACCGAGGAGGAGGCATATAAGCTTTACGCCGAAAACGGTATGGAGGTAGCGGCACACGCATATACACATGCATATCTTGACAAGCTTTCCGTCAACGAATGCACATACGAGGTTCTTACGGACAAAACAAATATTGAAAAGGCAACCGGAAAAATTACCCGAGGAATGGCATATCCCTACGGAACGTATAACGATGCGGTTGTGGATGTATTGAAAAACTGCGGAATTTTATTTTCAAGAACGTGCGTTACCACAAAAAACTTTAATATTCCGGACGATTGGCTAAGACTTACCTCAACGTGCCACCACAATGAACCTACGCTTATGCTTCTTGCAGAAAAATTTGCACAGCAACAAGTGAGCAGAAATCCTATTTTGTTTTATTTGTGGGGACATTCATACGAATTCGACAATAACAATAACTGGAACGTTATCGAAGAATTCGCCGAATATTTGGGGGACAGAGAAGATATTTGGTATGCAACTAATTCGGAAATATTCGAATATATTGAGGCATACAAGCACTTGCGTGTTTCAAATGACGGAAGAATCATATATAACCCTACGGCTACAACGCTGTATTTCGATTTCGGTAATGAATTAAAATATCAAATCAAACCCGGAGAAACTATATATTTATGAAAAAAAGCATTACAAAAAAGAAAGATTACTTCGGAGTTGATGAAAGCTACGTCGGTGTGCTTGACGGAATAAGAACTCTTTCTATTTTTATAGTTTTGTGGTTCCATTTTTGGCAACAAACGTGGCTTATGCCCAATTACAAAACACCGTTTCTTGCGTTTTTGGGAATAAATTATCTTAATTTTGATTCATTCAGACGTTGCGGTTATTTGTTCGTTGATATGATGCTTCTGATTTCCGCATTCGTATTGTATCTTCCACGTGTAAAAGCAAGGTATGACGGTAAAAAGATTGAATCACCGTGGAGCTTTTACAAGCGCAGAATTGCAAGAATCGTGCCGAGTTACGTGCTTGTCGTTTTGGTTATGTTTGTGTATGCACTCGTTAAGGGACAGTACAAAATGCGGGGCGCTTTTGCGGTTCAGGATATAATTACGTCTTTAACGTTTACAAGAGTACTTTTTAAGGATGTATTTATCGGGACCTGCATCGGCCACGTTTTGTGGACTGTCTGCATTGAAGTGTATTTTTATCTTATTTTTCCGTTTTTATCGAAAGCATTTTCAAAAATGCCGTACGTTACGTATCCCGTAATGGTGGGGATTGGATATGCGTTCACATATTTGTTTATTCTCAAATATAAAACGGATATTCTGCGTGTGTACGTAAATGATTTCTTGACCTTTATGCCCGTTTTTGCCAACGGTATGGCGGCGGCGGAACTCTACGTGCTTTACAGCAGAAAAGTCAATAAAAAGGCAATTTTTTCGTTTGTCGGCATTGCGTTATTTGCGGTTGCCTGCTGGTACACAATGGTCTTGATGAAAGGTTGCAGGTCTGCGGAAAACAATCAAGTTTGGCAGTTGAAATACAGATATCTTCTTTCCATTACATTCACCGTGCTGATTTTCGGACTTATGATTGCACCCAAACCGCTTCGAAGCATTTTTTCTTGCAAACCGTTCAAATTCCTTGCGGCTATATCTTATAACGTTTATATGTGGCATCAGTGGATAATCGTTCTTATAAGGTCCCATTACGGAAGCAGCGGACGTGACATTGAAATTCTCGGTACGGGAACACAGTGGGGTGTTACACTGTTAGGACTGTTCCTGACGGTTTGCGTTGCCACGTTGGTCACGTACCTTGTGGAAAAGCCTTGCGCTAATTTGATAAAAAATGCTTTTTCCGATAAGAATTCGGATAATAGCATTAAATCAAAAGAAAAAGCTGACAATTCACATTTATTTAAGAAAAAGAAGCACTATACAAATAAAACCGTTAAAAAGAAAAAACGTTGAGCATTTTGCGACAGCCAAATAAGAAAGTTTTCGGTATGTGAATTTTGTACGGCAAGCAAAAAAATGTTATGCAATATCGTAGGGGACGATGCCCACATCGTCCCGACAAAATACGGTACAGTTGTTGAAAAATTCATTAAATCAATACCGGGCATTGACAAATATGTTATTA
>JAZRYL010000003.1:0-17358 GCA_045600705.1 Clostridia bacterium
TGCCGGTTTCTTTTCTGCTTTTTCTTCCTTGCTTTCTGCTTCGCCTTCAGCCTTCTTGGTTGCTTTCTTAGCTGCCTTCTTTGCAGGGTTGTTTTCTTTAAGAAGTGCAAGAGTCTTGTTCATAATAGCAACTTCCTTGAAGTATTCTTTCTGATCATCGGTGATGTTCTTCTTGAATTCTTCACCCTGTGCACCGTAGTTTTCTGCATACTTATCAATTTCAGCATTTACTTCATCGTCAGTAGCTTCGATTTTTTCCTGCTTGATGATTTCTGCAAGAGTAAGACGAATCTTAACGGTCTTCTGTGCGCCGTCCTTATACATATCACGCATCTGAGCCATTGTCATACCGGTATATTTAAGGTAATCTTCAAGTTTAAGTCCCTGATAGCTCATACGCATTTCCATGTCACGAAGCTGCTGGTCAATCTGCTGCTGAACCATGCAATCGGGAATGTCGATTTCTGCATTGTCTGCAATGGCTTCAACCATTTTGTTTTCCATTTCGGCATCTGCCTGCTTTTTCTTGCTTTCGGTAAGTTTAGCCTTAATATCAGCCTTGTATTCAGCAAGAGTATCGAATTCGGAAACATCCTTAGCAAATTCATCGTCAAGAGCGGGAACCTGCTTTTCTTTGATTGAAAGAACCTTTACATCGAATACTGCTTCTTTGCCCTTAAGGTCTTCAGCATGGTAATCATCGGGGAATTTAACATTAAGAGCCTTTTCTTCGCCGATGTTCATACCGATCATCTGTTCTTCAAATCCGGGAATAAAGCTGCCTGAACCGATTTCAAGAGTCTGATTTTCTGCTGTGCCGCCTTCGAACTTAACGCCGTCAACAGAGCCTGAATAGTTAAGACCTACTGTATCACCGTTCTTAACTGCACGGTCTTCAACGTCAACAAAACGTGAAGCATGGTCAAGAGCATGCTGAACTTCGTGGTCAACATCTTCATCGGTTACATTATACTCAACAAGATCCAACTTTATACCTTCGTATTTGCCGAGTTTAACTTCGGGCATAAGGGTAACTGTTGCCTTGAATTTAACTGTGCCGTCATCAGCAACATCCTCAAGTTCAATGTCAGGACGGTCTACGGGCTGAAGTTCGTGTTCGGTAATAGCGCTCTCGTAAATTTCCGGGAAAACGTCATTGAAAGCATCTTCAAAGAAAACGCCTGCGCCGTAGAACTGTTCAATCATCTTTCTGGGAGCCTTGCCCTTACGGAATCCGGGAACAGAATATTTTCCTCTTGTTTTCTGGAAAGCATTTTCGGTTGCTTTATCCATTGCTTCTTTGCTGATCTCAAGTGAAAGAACAGCCTGGTTTTTTTCGTTTTTAACCATTGTACTCATTTTATATTTACCTCCAAGTAAAATATCAATACATTCGTTGAAGATTATATCACAACGAACTAAAAAATGCAAATATATTTAGTAAATTTTGATAAACTTTTTGAAAAAATGCCGTTTTTTATTCGAAAACGAAATAAAAATTCAAATATAGGTTTGAAAAGTAACGAAAATATGGTAGAATAGCATTATAAAATCATTTGAGGTGAATACCCTATGCCGATGGACGGACTGACAATACACAGTCAGATTTATGAATTCAATGAACTTCTTGCCGGTGCAAGAGTAGATAAAATAAACCAACCCGAGGAAGATGAAATAATACTTTTCCTTTTTAACAAGGGAAAAAACTACAAGCTTCTTTTATGCTCGAATGCAAGTTTTCCGAGAGTAAACATAACCTCTATGCAAAAGAACAACTCCCCCGTTCCGCCGGCATTTTGTATGCTTTTAAGGAAGCATCTTTCAGGTTCTCACATTATTGAGTTTACACAGCCGGGAAATGAAAGAATCATAAACATTGTATTCGAATCGCTCAACGAATTCAACGAGCCGGAAAAGAAGACCTTAACCGTTGAAATAATGGGAAAATACAGTAACATTATTCTTGTGAATCACGAGGGCAAAATACTTGACAGTGTTCGCCGTGTTAATTCCTTAATGAGCCGAATGCGCTGTATTCAGCCCGGCTTAAAATACGAACTTCCACCCTCGCAAGGAAAACAAAATCCCTTTGAAAGTGACTTTCAAAATGTTTCAAGTGCAAGAATGATTTTCGATACTTTCGTAGGAATTTCGAAACAGTCTGCGGAGGAAATCGCATATATTGCAGAATCTGTCGGCTACGAAAAGGCATTTGAGGATTACATTTCAAACTTCAAAAACAATGAATATGCCCCCATACTTCAAACAGACGAAAACGGTGAGCCTCTCGATTTTTACCCTCTGCCTCAGTCAAGAATTCTTTCAAGTTTTCAAAAAAGGAAAGAAACCGTTTCCGAAGCAATTGACGAATACTACTTGCTGAAAGACAAATATCAGCGTGTAAAAGAGCGTTCCAAGGAAATACGCACAAAGCTTCAAAACATTTTGGATAAAGCTGAGAAAAAGAAAGTTCAGCAGGAAGAAAAACTTCTTGAATGTTCTTCAATGGAAAAATACAGAATTTACGGCGAATTGCTCACCGCAAACATATATCTTATCAAGCGTGGTGCGCCTTCCGTTACAGTATTAAATTACTACACTAATGAAAACGAAGAAATTCCGCTTGACGTAACTCTTTCACCGAATGCCAATGCACAAAAGTATTTCAAGACGTACAATAAACTTAAAACTGCATCAAAACTACTTTCGGCGCAAATGGAAGAAAACGAAAAAGAAATCGACCTTGTAAACGATATGCTTGAATGTCTTGAAAAATGCGAATCGCAAGAAGATATCAACGATATACGAAACGAAATGTGCTCTTTAGGGTATATCAAAGCCGCAAAAACGAAGCAAAAGCAAGAAGAAAGTAAATCTATGCACTTTATTTCTTCCGAAGGAATTGATATTTACGTGGGCAAAAACAATATTCAAAACGACAAGTTGACAATGCACTTTGCTTTTCCCACGGATTTATGGTTGCATACAAAGGATACACACGGCTCTCACGTTATTATTCACGGTGAAAATTATTCCGATAAAACGGTGCAGGAAGCCGCAGAACTTGCAGTATATTATTCAAAAGGTCGCAATGCGGCACTTGTTCCCGTAGACGCAACGAAAAAGAAATTTGTAAAAAAGCCGTCGGGTTCGGCTCCCGGAAAAGTAATATATACCAATCAGACAACGTACTATATAACCGTTGACGGACAAAGCATTAAGAGAATTAAACGCATATAAAAGTAAACATTTATATAAAAAAGCACCTCTTTTTTTCGAGGTGCTTTATGTTACTGTTCTTCTTCGTCCTTATTCTTCACGGAAAGTTTGGACACGGAAACTTCGTAGGCGATTTTCGTTATTACATTATCGTCATCAATTTTCTTTTGGTATTCCCTGCTTTGCAATCTGCCGTTGACAACGATATTATCGCCCACTGAAAGTTGCTGTGTGTAGCGTGCATTTCTTCCCCAACAAATTATCGGTATGTAATCACTTTTGCCGTAAGAACGGTTTACCGCAAGCAAAATATCCGATATCTCTCTTGAAAAAGGTGTTACTCTGTACACAGGTTCTTTACATATAAAGCCGTCAAGTTCAATTTCGTTAATATCTTCGTCGCTGTCCGTTTCGGAAATTTCTCTGACAAACATCTGAAGCTGAAGTCTGTTTTTTGCGCCGTCTGTCATAATATTATATGAACGAAGTTGACCTTCAGCAAGAACTCTTTTTCCCTGCACAAGTTCCGAAGCATCGGTAATACGTTCCGAAATAACTACCGGCAATTCATCTGTCTGTCCCGACAGTCGTTTTACACTGAGCATTAAAGTATAAAACTTTTCACCGAATACTTCGTGGCTGAATTCCGGTTCACGGCAAACGGTGCCGCATAGAGTTATCATATTGTTTGTAAGTTGAATCATTTTTATTCCTCCTAAAGTATTTTACGGTATATTTTATGCTTAATGTAATTTTATATGTCAATTTTAACCTATAATTGTGTTATTGATTTGCTTTATATGTGAAATTTTGAAAAAAGAAATTCCGTTATTTTTTACGTTGAACTCCGCAGATATCAACGGTGTATTCTTCGGTATAAATCAGTTCACTTATGCTGCACACTGAAAAGCCTTTGTTTTGCAATGCTTCAAGAATTTGCGGCAACGCCGACGGCGTGTATTTGGCATTGTTATGGAACAGAATTATATCCCCGTTTTTCACATTTTTAAGAACTCTTTTTATAAGTTCATCTCTGCCGTATTCTTTCCAGTCAAGCGAATCTATTGACCATTGAATACAGTGCATATTCAAGTCGTTTACCGACTGCACCACGGCATTTGAATAATCGCCGTAAGGCGGTCTGAATACTTTCGGGCATTCCCCGGTCAAATCGGTTATTTTTTTATTTACCGATTCTATTTCACATTTCATTTGTTCCGCCGAAAGTTTGCTCATTTGCGGATGATTTTCCGAATGATTACCTATTTCAAATCCCCGTGAATGAATTTCCTTTACCATATCGGGGTATTTATCTACCCAAAATCCCACAAGAAAGAACGTTGCGTGAACCTCATAACTTTCACATATTTCCATAAGTTTAACGGTATTGTCTGCTCCCCACGCCGCGTCAAAACTGATAGCAACTTTCTTTTCGTCGGTATCAACGGAATATATGGGTTTAAGTTCGTTTTGCGCAAAAACAGTAATTTCTTTTCTGCTTAAGATTATTTCTGCAACCGTCACAAGCAACAGAATTCCGCTTAAGAAAACGTAAAAATACTTTTTCAAATATAAACACCTCAAATCAATATATGAGCATTCAAACAACATCATTCAAAATTTTATTGACAAGTTGAACTTTTTTGTATATACTAAATTGTGTATTTATGTGATGGGAGATAAAAACATGAGTGAAGATTTAGAAAACAAGCATGTTATAAATGAAGATTTAGTCAATACAATGGCACAAAAACTGATTGATGAAAGAAGTCTTATGTCACTGTCAGATTTTTTCAAACTTTTTTCTGATGAATCCCGCCTTAAAATTCTTTACTTGCTTACTATGAACGAAATGTGCGTTTCGGATATTGCCGCAACGCTTAATATGAATCAGTCTACTGTTTCTCATCAGTTAAAAACTCTGCGCAACAGCAGAATAGTTAAATATCGCCGTGAAGCAAAAATCGTATATTATTCACTTGATGACGACCATATCGGTCAAATTCTGCTTCAAGGCATGCTTCACATAAGTGATTTTGAATAAAATGAGTATAAACGAAATATTAAAGAAACTCCCGCAAGAGCCGGGAGTTTATATTTATAAAGACACGAACGGGACGGTTATTTACGTGGGAAAAGCACGAATTTTGAAGAACCGTGTACGTTCGTATTTTCATTCTTCCGACCTGAACACAAAAACAAAACAACTTGTTTCCAACATTGCCGACATCAATTACATCGTTACGGGAAACGAACTTGAAGCCCTGCTTCTTGAAAACAATCTTATAAAAAAGTACAAGCCTAAATACAATATTTTATTAAAGGACGATAAAGGCTATCCGTATTTAAGAATTGACGTTCGTGAAAGTTATCCGAAACTTGAAATTGCCCGAAAAATGGCTTTTGACGGTGCAATGTATTTTGGCCCATATCACGGTGGCGGAAGCGCAAAAGCAATCAAAGATATTGCGCTTGACGTTTATCCCCTGCGGTCTTGTTCGTATACGAATTTTGCTAACGTGCGTCCGTGCCTCAAATATCATATCGGCAAGTGTCCTGCCCCATGCGCAAAAGACTGTGTAAGCGAATACAGAAAGAACGTGCAAAAGGTCGTAGAATTTCTTAAAGGAAACCAAAAAGAGGCACTTGATATTATTTACGGCAAAATGCAAGATGCTTCCGAGAAGCTTGAATTTGAATTAGCCGCAGAATTGCGTGACAAATTAAAGAAAGCCGACGAAATTCTTTCAAAGCAAAAAATTGTTTTAGATAAAGACGAAGATATTGACGTTTTGTCGGTAATGATAAGAGATACTTTTGCGGTAATATGTTCAATGTACGTTCGTTCGGGACGTTTAATCGGCGTAAACACCACTGAAATTCCCGACGTAATTTATGAAAATGAAAATCAGCTTTTATCCGACTATATTTTTCAGCATTACACAAACGGCGGAATTCTTCCCGATGAGATAATATGTGATTGTGAGCCGGAGGATAAAGATTCGTTAAAACAGCTTATTGCCGAAGCACATAAGAAATCCGTGCAGATTACAGTACCTCAGCGAGGCAAAAAACTTGATTTGTGCAATATGGCAAAGCGCAATGCTCGTGAAAAGATAGAAAAATCTTCCGTAAGTATTTCTTATAAGGAAGAACGCATCATAAACGGTATGAAAGAGTTGCGGGATATTCTTTGCTTAAAATCTGTGCCCACACGCATGGAATGTTTCGATATATCCCACATTCAAGGCACCGATACGGTTGCTTCTATGGTTGTTTTCAACAACGGTGTTCCCGATAAAAAAGAATACCGCCGATTCAAAATTCAGCACCCCGGCAACGATGACTTTGCTTCAATGCGTGAGGTTACTTCAAGGCGTTATTCCGACTGCAAAAATCAAAAAGCAGGATTTGAAAAGGTGCCGGATTTGATTATAATTGACGGCGGTAAAGGTCAGTTAAGTTCGGCATATTCCATTGTTCATGAACAGTTAGGACTTAATATTCCCATGATAGGTCTTGCAAAACGACTTGAAGAAATCTACCTTCCCAATCAATCGCTGCCGATTTTGTTGCCGCTATCTTCCCCGTCGATTCAAATTTTGCAGGCAATTCGAGATGAGGCGCATAGATTTGCAATTACTTTCCACCGTTCGCTGCGAAATAAACATTCTCTTGTTTCTCAGCTTGACAACATCGCCGGCATAGGAAAACGAAGAAAGCAAGAGCTTTTTAAGCATTTTTCCACAGTAGAAAAAATAAAGAATGCTGCTTTGGAAGAAATTGAAGAAGTAAATACCATGACAAAGCCGTCTGCGCAGTCGGTTTACGAATACTTTCATCAAAATGAAAAAGAGACAGATTGATTTCTGTCTCTTATATTTTATTCATCGTATTTTTCAATATAGTCAATTATTTCATCAATATCTTCAGAAACGAATATCAGTTTTCTGCATTTTTCACTTATGAAATGCTTTTCAACATACTCATCAATCAGATTGATAAGCGAATCATAAAAACCGCACTCATTATATATAACTATCGGCTTATTGTGTCTTTCCAGGTTTTTAAGTGTAAAAACTTCAAACAGTTCTTCCAAAGTGCCTACACCGCCGGGTGTAATGATAAACGCTTCCGAAAAATGTTCCATTATTTGTTTTCTCTCGTGCATTGTATCGGTTCTTATCAATTCAGTACAATTTTCATTCAAAACCTCTTCATTAGTAAAGAACGACGGGACAATACCGATTACTTTGCCGCCTCCACGTTCAACACCGCGGGAAACAGCACCCATAAGTCCGGTCGCACCTGCACCGTAAACAAGTTCATGTCCCCTTTTTACAAGTTCTTCGCCGAGCTTCTCACCCAAAATAATATATTTTTCATCAATTGTTTTGCTTGCAGCGCCAAAAACACAAATTTTCATAAAAAACTCCTATTCAGTTATAAATTTGTCAAGAATATCTACCGTGCCGCTACCCATAATAAGAACGATGTCATCTTTTTCAAGTTGAGTCTTAAGATATGCGCCACATTCCTCCATTGTGGGAATATAAATGCAATCATCGTTATACTTTTCAACGATCTTATCAACAATCATTTTGGAATTTATCGTGGGGTCAAAAGGCTCTCTGTCACCGTAAACGTCAATTATAACCGTCTTATCCGCTTTATGGAAGCAATCGACAAGTCTGTCAAATTGAGCTTTTGTCCTTGAAAACAGTGCCGGCTGATAAATAAGCCAAAGTCTATTCTTTTTAATATGCTTCGTTGCCTCAATCGTAGCCGCAACCTCTTCCGGATGATGTCCGTAATCGTTATATATTTTTGCACCGTTGTACGAGCCTCTATACTCAAATCTTCTGCCTGCACCAGTGTACGCTTTTAATCCCGAAAGAACCTTTTCTATCGGAATTCCGCCGAGCAGTCCTGCTATAATTGCAGCCATGGAGTTAAGTACGTTTACCTCACCGATAACCGAAAGTTCCGGATGGCACAAGAACTCGCTTCCCTTATACATATCATACGACGGATGACCGTTTTCATTAAATGTAACATTTTCAGCATGATAATCCGCTTCCTTTGAAAAGCCGTAACTTGCGGTTTTTCTGCCGCATTCGCTAAGCAGACGTCTTGTTCTTTCGTCGTCGTAACAACCGATAACACAACCGTCCTCATCAACAAGCTGAGCATATTTCATAAATGATTTATAAATATTTTCAACCGTTCCGAAATAATCAAGATGATCCGAATCAATGTTCAGAATAACGGCAATATGCGGATGTAAATGCAAGTATGAATCTACGTATTCGCAAGCTTCAGTAATAAAATACTCTTTTGAGCCCGTATGAACGTTACTTCCTATTGTGGGCAAAACACCGCCGATATGAATTGTAGGGTCAAGATTTGCACGGTAATATATTTCCGAAATCATACTCGTAGTGGTAGTTTTACCGTGAGTGCCCGAAATTCCGATACATTTTTCGCAATGATCGGAAATAAGTCCCATCATTTCGCCTCGGTCAATGCACGGAATACCGTGTTCTTCCGCATAAGCACGTTCAACGTTGGTTTTGGGAATAGCCGCCGAATAGCATACAAGTGCCGCATTTTTCACGTTTTCCACACTGTGTCCCACCGTGGCATTTATACCCATTTCCTTTAATCGCTGAAGTCCTGCCGAATCGGATCTGTCGGAACCCGATACGTCTGTAAATCCCCAATTATGTAATATTTCGGCAAGGCCGCTCATACTGTGCCCGCCGATAGCAATAAAGTGAATGTTTTTATTTTTATAGTCGTCCAATTTAATCATATTATGCCTCGCTACATATAATGTATGATTATTATATCAAATCCGTCCGTTTTTTTCAACTAAAAATTGCTTATTCGGCACATCTTTTTTTGAAATAACCTATTGCCAACGGCAGCGTATTGTGATATAATTTAGAAAAAATATTTGGAGGAAAATATGAAAAAAGCACTTACTCTATTGCTTACAGTTGTTTTATGCTTGACTGTTTGTGTGAATTTCACATCCTGCGGTAAAACAACAGATTCGGACAACGGCAACGAAGAAACAAAAGCAGAAGCTACGCCCGAACCTACACCTGTTCCCGAAGATATTGACCCCTCTACGGTTGACGTAATCACAGACGTTTGGGTTGCAACCGAGATCGCATTCAATTCAACTAAAGAATATGATGAATCCGGCAACGAACAGATGGACGTTATCTTAGACGTTGATTTCAAAAATACCGCTACGGGAACAACTCTTACCATTCCCTCATTCTGGAACGGCGGAAACGAATTTGCAGTACGTTTTGCTCCTACCGAGTACGGTGTATGGGAATACACAACCAAATGCGAACAAGATGAAACTCTTAACGGTCTTACCGGAAAAATCGGTGCAAATGCATATAAGGGCGACCTTGATATCTATAAGCACGGTTTTGTAACAATTCAGGACGGCAACAAATATTTCACCTATGCTGACGGAACTCCTTTCTTCTATTTAGGTGATACGCACTGGTCAATGTATTCCGAAGAATACGACAAAGCAGGTTCACGTGCAGGCGAACTTCAAACCGATTCGCACTTCAAATACATCGTTGACAAGCGTATTGAACAGGGCTTCACAGTTTATCAGTCAGAACCTATCAGTTCTCCTTTCGGTCTTTCCGACGGTAAAATCGGTAAAAACGATATCAAAGGCTTTAAGACCGCCGACCTTTATTATCAGTATATTGCGCAAAAAGGTCTTGTTCATGCCAATGCAGAATTCTTCTTTGCATCGGAAATGTCAGAAAAACTCATGAACAACGAAGCAGCTCTTGAAAAAATGTCACGTTATTGGGTAGCACGTTTCGGCGCATATCCCGTAATGTGGACTATTGCACAGGAAATCGACAATGACTTCTATGCAGAAAGAGGCGACCACAAATTCTACGATTACACAAACAATCCGTGGTTAAAGGTTGCAGAATTCATCCACAAATATGACGCTTATAAGCATCCCCTTTCCGGTCACCAGGAAAACACCGGTGCAACAACCGTTACGGGTAAAGGTGTAAATCTTAATACCGCAAGCGGATTAGGTATGTCAATTTTCAGATCTGAATTTGTTTCAAATCAGACCGGTCACAACTGGTGGGCAGCTCAGTGGTCCCCCTCTCTTAAAAAGAACGCATCTGCGGCAGTTGCACACGATTATTGGGATTCTCCCAAAGTTTCAGTAAACTACGAAAGCAGATATTGCGGACTGTGGACTAAGAATACCGGTGAAAGAATTCAAGGTTGGGTTTCATATTTAAGCGGATTCTTCGGCTACGGTTACGGTGCTATTGATATTTGGTATTACAAGAGCACATATAACATTGACAAAGATTCTGATGACGGTCTTGAAACTATTACAAAGGAAGAAAAGCAAGAAGTTGCTTGGCCTGAAGCAGTTGAATTTGAATCAGCATATCAGGTCGGTTATATGAGAAAGTTCTTCAACACTATTTCATGGTGGAAGCTTGTTCCCGAATTCAATGAGCAGACAAAATTCGTTCCCACAAATGAAGAAGTTGTTTCCTGCTGTGCAACAGACGCAAACAACACATACGTTGTTTACTTCTACAACTTAAATTCAACCGCAACAGGTAAACTCATTGATATGGACGCATCAGCAGAATATGTTGCAAAATGGTTCAATCCCAGAACTAACGAATATACCGAAATCGGTGAAATCAAAGCAGAAGCAGACGGTTCGTATGCAATTCCCGAAAAAGCCGATGTAAACGATTGGGTATTGCTTGTAACAAAAAAATAATTGAATATTTTTTCGAGTGCAGCTGAAAATGCTGCACTTTTTTTGTAATCTTTCATTAAATTCGCAATATTTTTATATTTTAAGGCAAAATTATGTATTGCAATCGCAAGATTGTTAGTTTATAATAAAAAGTGATAAATTTGAATGAATATGTGTTAAAGCAATGTTCACTTAAAAATGATATAATCATAAAAAAGATGTAAGGAGAAAAACAAATGTATAAATTTCCTATCGGCGTAATGCTCGAATCCTTCAAGAAAGAAACAAATGAAGCAATCGCATGTGCGGCAAAAATCGGAGCAAAAGGTATTCAAATGTATGCCACCTCCGGCGAACACGCTCCCGAAAATATGTCAAAGCATGCAAGACATGATTTACTTAACAGATTAAAGGATAACGATCTTGTATTTTCGGCAATCTGCGGTGACTTAGGTATGGGTTTCGGTAATGCAGAAATAAACGGCGAGCTTATTGAAAAATCAAAAAAAATCATGGATATGGCAATGGAACTTGAAACGAATATCGTTACCACCCATATCGGTGTTGTTCCGAGTGATCCTAATCATCCGAGATATAAAATTATGCAAGACGCATGCTATCAGCTTTCTGAATATGCAGATTCGCTTGACGCACATTTTGCCGTAGAAACAGGTCCCGAACGTGCCGAAACGTTAAAGAACTTCCTTGATTCGCTTAATTCAAAAGGTGTTGCTGTCAACCTTGACCCTGCAAACCTTGTAATGGTAACCGGTGACGATCCGGTTAAAGCGGTAGAAACACTCAAGAACTATATTGTTCACACACACGCTAAGGACGGAATAAAGCTTTTAGACGGAAATCCGGAGTATATTTATCAAGTAGTCCACCCCATTCCCGAAGATTTTGCCGGCAAAAAGTATTTTGAAGAAGTACCGCTCGGAACGGGCTCTGTTCCGTTTGAGAAATATCTTAAAGCGTTGGAAAGCATCGGATACAAGGGCTTCCTGACGATTGAAAGAGAAGTCGGTGAAACACCCGAAAAAGATATTCAGACCGCTTATAACTTCATTATGGATTTGGAGGAAAACAAATAATGAGTCACGAACCGAAAATGGAAACCTTTAGCGAAAAAACCGTATCTTTCGGAAAAACTTTGAGAATAGGTATGGTCGGTGCGGGAAACATTGCTAACGTACACCTTAATGCGTATGCAAAAATTCCCGATGCAAAAATAGTTTCAATATGTGATATTGACGAGGACCGTCTTAATATTACCGCTGACAAATTTCAAATAGAGAAAAGATATACCTCTATTGAAGAAATGATCGCAAATGAACAGTTGGACGCCGTTGACGTGTGCGTGTGGAACGTAAATCATGCAAAATGTTCCATTTATGCACTTGAACACGGTCTTAACGTTCTTTGCGAAAAGCCTATGGCACTCAATGCAAAAGAAGCAGAAGCAATGAAAGAAGCCGCCGAAAAATCCGGCAAACTTCTTATGATAGGTTTTGTTCTTCGTTTCAGCGATGAAACCGAACTTATGCTTGACTACAAAGAAGAAATCGGCGAAATATATTATGCTAAGGCAACGTATCTCCGCCGCCACGGAGCGCCCGGCGGATGGTTTTGCGACAAATCACGTTCGGGAGGCGGTCCCGTGCTTGATTTAGGTGTTCATGTTATAGACCAAACACGTAAACTTATGGGTTCACCTAAGCCCGTTTCGGTTTACGCTTGCACACAAAATAAAATAGGATTCAGACCCGAATTAAAAAATGAAATCGGTTGGAAGCCTCTTCCCAGCAAATTCGATAATGGAGTTGCCGACGTAGAGGACTTCGGCACCGCCCTTATCCGCTATGACAACGGTGCGGTTGTTCATCTTGAAACAAGTTATTCACTTAACGGCGAATCGCTTACAGAAAAAGCACTTTACGGTACAAAAGGCGGAATAGTTCTTTCGGACAACGGCATAAAAATATACACGACTATTCACGACAGATTAGCAGATATTTCCCCCATTATGTCTTCGACACGCAACGACTTCTTTAAGGATGAAATGTTACACTTTGTTGACTGCTGTCTTAACGGAACAAAATGCGTTGCTACTCCCGATGACGGAATTTGGGTAATGAAGATTCTTGATGCAATATACGAATCCGCAAGAACAGGACACGAAGTAATAATCAAATAGCGTTTGTAATGCGAGGTATTGATTTTTGACGGAAAAGATATACTACGAAGATCACAATTTGTTGATGAAGGACAGTCCTATAATATATCATCACGACACAGTTCACAACGAGAATAAGTTAAGATATATTAACCTGCACGAAAATATAGAAATTCTGTATGTAACAGGCGGAAGCGGAACTGTACTTAACGGAAATAATCTTTACGAAGTCAAGGAAGGCAACATAATAATTATAAACAGTAATCATCCGCACACAGTCAATTCAGCACGGTCTGTGTATTACGACTGTTTGATTATAAACAAAAACTATCTGCTCGAAAACGGAATAGATACTGTTCGTGAGTTTTTCAGTGCATTTATTGAAAAAGATGCAAAAATTGCCGAATATTTTTTGAAACTCAATGAATTGTCAGTCAGCACCTCTCAACAGTGCGCGCTGAAATCCAAAGCATACTCTTTGCTTATAATGGCGCACATATCCGAGAATTACAGTGCAAAATCAGAGAACAATTCTCAACCGGAAAATGAAATATCCTCTGCATTTTCATTTATAATGCAGAACCTAACAAGAAAAATTTCTCTCGATGAAATCGCAGCACAAACGGGTTACGACAAATATTACTTTGTCAGAAAATTCAAAGAATTGACGGAAAAAACTCCTGTCGAATTTATAAATGACCAAAGATGCAACTATGCAAAAATACTCTTATCAAATACAGAAAATACTGTATCGGATATTGCATCTGCAGTAGGTATTGAAAATCCGGCATATTTTGCAAAGGTTTTCGCAAAGGTGACCGGTGTAACACCGAGCAAATTCAGACAAATCAGCAGAAGAAGGTAATATTATGAAAATTTCGGTAACGAGTTACAGTTTTTCACAAATTAAGAACGAATATTCGCAAATTCAAATGGTAGCGCTTGCCAAGGAAATCGGCTTTGACGGCATAGAATTCACCGATTTAACTCCACCCGAAGGCACATCTGCCGTTGAATATGCCAAGCAAATTAAAGCGGAAGCCGAAAAGCAAGGTATTGACCTTGTTTCATACACCGTTCACGGAAATCTGTTAAATGACGACTTTGCCGGAGAAATAACACGGTTAAAAAAGCAGGTTGATGTTGCAAAGACACTTGGCGTACCTACAATGCGTCACGATGCGTATTTTGCATTTCCCGAAAACGGTCCCAAAGATTTTGAATATTATTTTGACAAAACCGTTGACGGTTTTAAGCAAGTAAATGAATATGCAAAATCAAACGGAATAAAGCTTTGTACTGAAAATCACGGCTTAATATGTCAGGACTCAGAACGAATTGAGCGAATTATCAATGCCGTAAATGACAGTAATTTCGGTTGGCTTGTTGATATCGGAAATTTTCTTTGTGTTGATGAATCACCGATTGACGCAGTTACCCGAGCCGCAAAATATGCTTTTCACGTTCACCTTAAAGATTTTGTTATGTTATCGCCCGACGAAAAAGGTATTAAAACCCGCGGCGGAAACGTTCTTGCAGGAACAATTCTCGGCAAGGGAATCGTACCCGTTAAAGAATGCGTAGAAATAATTAAAAAATCCGGCTATTCGGGATATTACACAGTAGAATTTGAAGGCAAAGAACCGTGCTTGGACGCATTAAAAGAAGCGCTTGAATTTGCAAAAACACTTTAATTTATTAAAGCCGATCTGTTTATTTCAGACCGGCTCTAATTTTTTCAAACAATTCAAGATTGTCCTTTAACCTTTTCTCAGTTGAAAATTCTATGGCTTTTTTAACGTTTATGATCGCCTTATCAAGATTTGAAGTATAAAAATAACTTACCGACAAAATATCGTAGGGAAATTCATTCCAACATTTCGGCTCTGTCATATAAGTTTTTGCTCTTTCGGTAATTTTAAGAGCATATTCAGTAAAATATATTGCTCCGTAATAATTTTCACGTCGGTATTCAAAATCTGCCATTTCGATCCACGGTTCACGCAAATACGGTGCTTCAAGTATAGCCATAAGGCGGTAATCGTATGCTTCCTGCATTTTATTCAGAAACTCATAGCATCTGGCTATATATCTCATCGATGCACTTCGTTCATCCTTCCACGTTGAATTTTTCATTTCAAGATGATGCTTAAGTGTCTTTATTGCATCACCGTATCTTTTTTTGAACATATATTCCCTGCCGAGGTAATGAACGTTTCTGTCATTTTCGGGATTTTCCTTTACTGCAAGCTCAAGCAAAGGCAGATACTGACTTCTGTCTTTCAAAAAATCTGCATGATGATTAAGCTGAATTCCCTCCGCCGTAATAATATTTTCATTAAAATCCGAAGCAAGCACCTCATGTACCGGGTTGACCCATTTATATCCTTTTCGAGAATGGATCTTGTCGGCATAAAAAACTGTTCCCTCTTTCTTGCCGTCCAAAAAATTCCACGTATAGCGATATTTTGCTCTTGTAGTTTCTTCCGTCCATTGTTCTTCAAGAATTTTTCGCCATCCGGGTTCAAATTCTTCATCGAGATCCGTACAAACGCATATTTCCGCATCTTCGGGGACAAGCTCAAGTGACAAATTTCTTGCATTGTCAAATCTCCACGGAATTATACTTTTTTCCGCAACATTTACCCCATTTTCTTTCAGAATTTGTACTGTTCTATCTGTTGAGCCGGTGTCCAATACATAAACCTCATCCGCTTCACTCATTGAGTGTGCCCATTTATCGGCATTTTTTTCTTCATTCTTAGATATAGCATATACGCAGACTTTCATAATACCTCACGTTATGTATTTGCAGCACAGCAGAAAACTCTGCCGCACTGCAAAAAATATCAGTTAATTTTATTTATCGTTAAATAACTGTTTGTATCCGTTCCCTGAGCAATACTCGTGCCAACAGACGAAGTAACGGTAAGCGATACAATGTCACCGGCATTAAGACTTGCAAGAACTGTTCCGTTAATATTTGTCCGTTCATCTCCTGATATGGTAACAGTATTTTTGCTGCCGGGAATAGCCGTTCCGTTGTTTACCACGGAAGTACTGAGATTAGTACCTATGCTCGGTGTACCGGTATAGGAATATTCTATTTTATAAATACCGGTCTGACCGATAGTAATTCCGGACGAAGTAAGCGTTGTATTTAAAGCAGGCATAGCAGATGGCATATTGACTGTTGTTGGCACATTTGCAGTCAGCACAGTCGTTGATGCGGTACTGTTGAATATTCCGCCGTATGCGGTAATCGGAGCCGGCCCGGTGGGTCCGGTAGGTCCTGTTGCACCTGTTAAGCCCATAAATCCCTGAGGTCCGGTAGGTCCCTGCGGAACAATGAAATCAAGAATCACATTTCGAGGTGTTCCGCTGTTCACAACGTAAGCAGCCGTTCCGGGAGCGCCGGTTGTAGTTGTTCCTACCGACACAGTAGGCATAATCGGCATAGGCGGAATAGGTGGCATTGGAGGAATAGGCGGCATAGGAGGAATAGGCGGACACATACGGTTATTCTGTTCAAACGATTCATAGTTACCCAAATTGGAATCAGTACCCGGTATATTGTTTATACTTTGATATCTATTCATAAATATCCCCCTTAAATAACAGTCGGAAATAATATTTCCAATTATAATTTATGCACGAAGAAGCAAAAAAGGCACAAAAAAAAGCAGACCGATTTTATCAGTCTGCGTAAAAAGTATTCCGATTTTTACATATCTTTCGTGCTTACAATGTCTGCATCAGTTCCCGCAACATTTTTGATAATTACATCGCCGCATTTTACGGGAGATTTTACCGTTATGCCGTTAAGAGCGCTTACCGCTTCAAACATTTTATCTTTCGGAATGGGTTTGTTTGTTTTTACGGGGCATCTGTCATGCAATCCGTTTATTATTTTAACCGTACTCGTAATAGTTCTTTCAGGGAATGTAAGTTCCTTCTTACCATATTCGGCGCCGCGGGGACAACCGTTTCCGCTTACGGAAAAACCGTTATTTTCATCAACCTTTAAGTGACAGCCCTTGGGGCATACAATGCAAATCAGTTCTTTCATTATGCTTCCTCCGTTTCAACAGTAATTTCATTTTCCGCTTTGTTCATCAAAACGGGCGGAATAACAATATGTTCCATTTCTCCGGGCGCCATGTGTTCC
>JAZRYL010000004.1:0-2981 GCA_045600705.1 Clostridia bacterium
TCGGTCTTTTTTTGTTTTTACAAATAAAAAAAGAAAGGACTCAAAAAATTATGAGCGAAAACACAAACCCCTTGACCGATTTCATTGAAGGAGGAGACAATGGCAATTCGTTATTTGATGATTTGCCGTTCCCGACCGAAGAAGAAAAGGTCACAACAGCAGAAGAACCCAAAACAGAGGAGGTAAAACCTGAAGTAACGGAACCCAAGGAAGAACCCAAAGAGGCAAAGCAAACTGCATTTGCAGAAGCTCTTTCACAGACACCTGCAGCACCGGCAAACACCGATGACGATCCTTTTGCGGCTGCTATGAAAAAAGCGACCGAACAAAGCGAAAAGCGTCTTGTTGACGGTATTGCTCAAAAGGAAGCGATTTTTAACTACGGTAAGGCGAAAGATGCCATAACCGACCATGATTGCACCTTTGAAGATTTAAGGCAGAAATATGAAACGGACTTTCCGGAGTTATCCGAATCCAAGAAGGTATCTTGGACGGTAACCTACGGCAAGGTGACGAAAAATATTTCTAATCCCGGCTCGGATAAGGTATATGACATCAAGGCGGAAATCGAGAAATCCAAAGCGTTTCTTGACGGCATTAAGAAAGCCAAAACCGATGCGGATAAAAATCCCGAGTGTATTGTGAAGCCTCGAATCATCGCACAAAGCAAAGGCGAAATGGATATCCCCTCATATAAGGGATATTCCATTTCATTGGAAGAAGCACGAAAAAGCAACAAGACGATTGTCTTGCTCCCGTCGAAAGACGGGAGAATCTTCCAAATGCGAAAAACCGAAGTCGGTAATTTTATTGCACCGGCAAAAGAAATGCCCGAATTTGAAGCAGTTGTCCCGAAATTCGAGATGGCTCTTCCCAAAATACCAATGCACATCTTGATGTTTATTCTTAATTTCTTTAAGGAAATGTCAGATAAGTTTCAGTACGAAGCATTGGTACACATTCTTTACGATACAAAGCATCATAAGTACACCATGCGAGTACCGAAGCAGGAACTTTCTCATGTATCCGTTAATTGCGTTTTGGAGGAGGAATATCCCGATTACTTAATTCATGTAATGGATATTCATTCCCACAATGTAATGCCGGCAAAGTTTTCAGCTACAGATGACGACGATGAAAAGTCAACCAGACTTTATGCTGTTGTCGGACGGCTTAATAGGGTGTTTCCCGAAATTTCGGTCAGAGCAGGGTGTGCAGGCGAATTCATTCCCATAGCGGCAGAAGATGTATTTGATATGAGTTTCAAGGAATATCCGTATCCGAATTTATGGAATAAACAACTCATTGTGCCGTCAACGGAAGTGAAATTTTTGCCGGAACTTTGTAAGAATTCATCGGGTGAAACCAAATGAGGTATGCAAATTTTGAGCCACTGAAAATAATTGTACTCGGAGCAGGCGGAACAGGTGGATATGTTATTCCGCACCTTTACCGCCTTTGCTTTGCCGCAAGGCGAGATGTACGAATTATTGTATGTGACGGAGATGTTGTTGAAGAAAAGAATCTTATTAGGCAGAACTTTGTAACGCAGGATATAGGACGAAACAAAGCACAGGTTCAAGCGGAAAGATACTCGGCGGCATTCGGTATTGCTTGCGAATATAAGCCGGATTTTATCGAAAGCGTGGATGAGCTTTTTAGTCTTACAAGACCTGACTTTTTCAAAAAAAGCTGGCAAAGCGGTTCTACAACACAAAGAGTAATTCTTATAGGTTGTGTGGACAACAACAAATCCCGGACAATGTGTAACGAGGTTTTCAAGAGACAAAATGACTTGATTTACATTGATTCCGGTAACGGTGAGCATACGGGACAGGTTGTTTGCGGCGTAAGACAAAACGGGCGAACAACATATAAACCGGTATGCAGTCTTTATCCTGACATTTTGAAAGAGGAGGATAAATTTCCAACGGAACTTTCCTGCGCTGAGCGGAGTATATCCGCACCGCAAAGTGTTACTGCAAATCTTATGGCAGCAACGGCTGTTGTTTCTTTCCTTTACGATTTAATAATCGTGGGAGAGCTTAACACCCGTTATGTCACATTTTCTTCAAAGCAGATAAATATGCGTGCCGAGATGGTCAAAAAAAGAAAAACACGAAAGAAGGACAAATAAATGGGAAGAGGATATTGGTATCCGCCGAACGGAGAAAACCTTGCAGCTTGTGATGGCTTTTTAATTGATTCACGGGCTGTATATAAAGCCGAAATTGAAAACGATTGGAATGCTTTTTTGAATACTGTTTGCGAAGGTCTTAAAAGATACAATCCCGAACTTGAAACCGTTAAGAATTGGCAGAGTATCGATGCCGGCCAAGCAAGATATGTTTTGCTTACGGACGGCTTTGTTCAGATTATTGCGGAGGACACTGACGGATATGTGGCTGCCTTTGTGATTATTCCCGAAAACACAAGAGGTGAGGCAAAAGCAAAGAGGATATTTGGAAGATACTATTCCGATTTGAAAAAACTGCTTTGCGAAAACTATCCGGGTTTTGTAAAGAAACGCCTTAATTCTCAACACCTTGAAGATGTAGGTTAGGAGGGAAAGCGAATGAGTGTTTCTTTTGATACCGTAATGCTTGAGGTTACAAGAAAGTGCAATATGAACTGTGCTCATTGTATGCGTGGAGAGATGCGGGATTTTGATATGCAGTTGTATGCCTTGAAAGAATTATTCAGTCAGACAAAAAGCATAAAACATTTGGGACTTACAGGAGGAGAGCCGTCTTTGGCACCGTATGTTATCAAATGGATTGGTTATTATGCAAATCAGTATGATTGTAAGATAGATTCTTTCTTTTGTGCTACCAATGCAAAGCATTACTCCATTGAATTTGTCAAAGAACTTTCAAACCTTTATTATCTTTGTGAAAATAAGGATGATTGCATTCTGACGGTGAGCACCGACCAATTTCATTCTCCGGCAGATAAAACCGCTATGAAGAATTATAGGAAGT
>JAZRYL010000005.1:0-4671 GCA_045600705.1 Clostridia bacterium
ATCATCAACGGTACCTGCTCGGTAGTATCACACCACACCACCTGCTCGGTAATGGTTCAGGAATGCTCACACGATATCGACTCATTCGACCTTGAATATTTACAGCACGACCTTCTTGACATTATGAGAAAATTCATTCCCGATTTCACGGAAGAACATCAGTACCGTCATCCCGGTCCTATCCACGCACAGTACGGCAGATACGTTGACGAACCCGGCGACTTCAGTTCAATGAACACTGACGGACATCTTCGCAGCGTATTTTTCGGCAGAAGCGAAACTCTTACGATCAAAGACGGCGAAATCGACGGCGGAAGATTTGCACACATTTACTTCATAGACTGGGACCATGTTCTTGCGCGTCACAGACAGGTTAACATCACCGTTATGGGAACTGCTGAAAGTGTTGGCGACAGAAAATGGAACGACGGCAAGGTTATTGACACAAGTCACAAGTTCACCGAAGAAGAAAAGGCATACGACCTTCACTACGATTTGCAGCTTAAGAGATGATTGAAGAATTAACTTTGCAGGAACGCAGAAATGCTATTCTTGAGCTTCTTCACAAAAGCGGCAAGGTAAGAGTTTCGGAACTTAGCAAGAAATTCAATGTTTCGGAGGTCAGTATCCGAAACGACCTTGCGGATATGGAAAAAGAAGGGAAACTTTCAAGAGTTCACGGCGGAGCGATAAGCGCATACGACTCTTATTATAATATGAGTCTTGCTCAGCGCACGAACACGAACCGTGAAGCAAAAGAAAGAATTGCGCAAAAGGTCAGCGAAATTATTTTTAACAGCAATTCCGTTATGATAAACGCAGGAACTACCGCCCTTGCCGTTATGAAAAAACTGGCAGAAACGAAAAAGGACATTAAGGTAGTTACGAATTCCATTATTTTGGCTCTTGAATGTTCCGTTTCCCCTAATTTGCGAATCACATTACTCGGCGGCGAGGTCAATCCCGAATATCAGTATGTTTACGGGACTCTCACCTTGGGGGAACTTGAAAACTATTACGCAGATGTTTTCATTGTTTCTGCCGACGGAATTGATGCTAAAGCCGGACTTTCCACCTATTATGAGCAAGAAGTGGATATTTGCCGAATGATGATGAAGAATTCCAAGAAAGTAATTGCGGTTCTTGACTCAGCCAAACTCGGAAAAACAACTTATAAAAAAATAACCGATTGCAAGGATATTGACGTATTGATTACCGATAAAAATGCCGACAAGAAAATTCTGAAAGCATTGAAATCCAAAAATATCGAAGTAGTGCTTGCCTGAAATGTTATCTACACAACCGTATTTCAAATGGCTGAAACATTTTCAGCCATTTAATAAATATCATAAAAGATAAGGTAAAAGAAATGGTAAAAGATTATAAAATTTCAACTCCGTTCTTTGAGTTCGGTCCTAAAGCATATCTTTACGGCGAAGAACTTTTAGAACTTATGAAAAAAATTGACGGATTTGCGCAAAAGTACGATATGGACGTTATTGCCGATGTGCAAACCACAGATTTAAGACTTATTGCCGAAAACACTTCGGACAGAATTCACGTTTATGCGCAAAGTATGGACAGTATTCCCGTTGGCCGGGGTATGGGCACGATTCTTCCCGAAGCAGTTAAAGCCACCGGCAGTGTGGGTGTTATGCTTAACCATGCCGAATGCAAGCTTACTCTTGAAGAACTTAAAAAAGCGATAGAGAGAGCCGACGAAGTAGGACTTGCTACAATCGTTTGTGCCGACACAGAAGAAGAAATCAAGGCAGTGGCTGAAATGAATCCCAACATCGTTGTAGCCGAGCCCTCCGAACTTATCGGCACGGGCATTGCCGTAGGCAGAGAATACGTTGACGCCTGCATTTCGCTTGTAAAGTCAATCAATCCCGAAATAATGGTACTTCCAAGTGCGGGTATCAGTTGCGGAAATGACTGCTATAACATAATCAAAGCCGGTGCAGACGGTTCCGGCTCATCAAGCGGAATATGTAAGGCAAAAGACCCTGCCGCAATGGCGGAAGAAATGATGGCAGCCGTTCGCAAGGCGTACGACGAAAGAGAAAACAATAAATGAAATATCTCTTAGGTGCAGATATCGGTACCACGTCATTAAAAGCGGCGGTTTTCAATGAAAACGGAGATTTGCTTAAATCGGTCACAAAGAGTTACACACTGATTGTCAGCGGTGATACGGTAGAATTTCCGGCAGAAGAATACTTTAAGCTTTTCAATGATGCTTATAATGAATTAAAATCCGAATATGATATTTCAGCCCTTGCCATTGACACCCAATGCGAAACTTTGATAGTGGCCGATGAATTCGGGATTCCGCTTACCAATGCCATTGTCTGGCTTGATAACCGAGCGACAAAGCAGGCGCAGAAAATCAAAGATTTTTTCGGTAACGAAAAAGTTTACGAAACGACCGGTCAGCCCGAATTAACGGCTACGTGGCCCGCTTGCAAACTTTTATGGTTAAAAGAGAATCAACCGCAGTTGTTCGGCAAAATAAAGAAAGTATTTTTACTTGAGGATTACTTGCTTTACAGGCTGACGGGGAACTTTGTGACCGAAAAAACGTTACAGTCGTCAACCATATACTATGATATCAAAAATGACTGTTGGTGGGACGAAATGCTTGATTTTATCGGAATTTCCGAAAATCAGTTACCAAAGCTTACTGACAGTGGCGTAAAAGTCGGTACCTTTAACGGAATTTCAGTTGTAACTTCAGCAATGGACCAAGTCGCAGGTGCTATCGGAGCAGGAGTCGTTGATAATTCTTGTGTTTCGGAAATGACCGGCACCACTATGGTTATTTTTGCAACGACTGATGAAATTCCCGAATATAACCCCCAAAGCATAATTCCGTGCCATAAAAATTATGACGGAAAATACTGTTTGCTTTCATGGACTCCCACGGCAGGAATTGCGCTCAATTGGTTCAAGAACAACCTCTGCGAAAATTTCAGCTTTAAGGAGCTTGACGAAATAGCAAAGGATATTCCCGCAGGAAGCAACGGCCTTGTGTTTTTGCCGTATCTTTGCGGTTCAACAATGCCAAAATACCACCCCGATGCAAAAGGTGCTTTTCTGGGGCTGACCATGGAGCACACAAGAGCTCATTTTATAAAAAGCATTTTGGAATCCGTGGCTTGTATGCTTAAAGCAAACCTTGATTACTTAGGAATTAAGTCTGAAGATATTCGGTCAATGGGTGGAGGCGCTTCAAGTAAACTTTGGTGCCAAATCAAAGCCGATGTAACAGGCAAAAATATTCAAACACTGAAAAATAACGAAACTGCTTGTTTAGGTTCTGCAATTTTAGCAGGCGTGGGCGCAGGAATTTTCAGTGATGTAACATCCGCAAGCAAAAAAATAGTTGCAATTAAGAACACTTATTCGCCCGATGGCGAAGACTATTCCGATTGTTACAACAATTTTTGCGATGCAGAAGCAAAAATATTATAAACAAAACCAACAAAATATTTTCAATTTCAGGAGAATAAAAATGAAATATATTATTGATACAGCCGACTTAGAGGCAATTAAGCATATCAACGAATTCTATCCTGTTGACGGTGTAACCACCAACCCTTCGATTATTGCAAAGGAAAAGACAGATTTTGTTAAAAGACTCAAAGATATAAGAAACATTATCGGTGAGGATAAGATTCTTTGCGCACAGACTCTGCAAACAAATGCCGAACAGATTGTTGAAGAAGGTAAAAAACTGCAAGACGAAATCGGCGGCAATTTCTATCTTAAAATTCCGATAGGCGAAGCAGGTCTTAAAGCCACTATGAAATTAAAGGAACTCGGCATCGGCGTTTTGATGACCGCTATTTTCACTCCCACTCAGGCGCTTATGGCGGCAAAGGCAGGCGCAGATTTCGTAGCACCTTATGTCAACAGAATTCAGAATATCTGCGGCGACGGCGTGGGTGTTATCGCTCAGATTGTAAATCAATTCACCATCTACGGCGTAGACTGTCAGGTTATGGCGGCAAGCTTTAAGAACGTTCAGCAGGTCAACGACTGCGCTTCCGTAGGTTGTCACGTTGCAACCATCGCTCCGGACATTTACAAGATGTTAATCAGCCATCCGCTTACCGATTTTGCAGTTGAAAACTTCGAAAAAGACTGGAAATCGGTTTACGGCGATAAAAAAATTATTGATATGCTTTAATTTGTGCGAAAAGCAATTTGTTTGCACAACACTGCAAAAGACATCAAAATATAATGTGACGACTGAGCATTTTCTTCTTTCTCGGTCAAAAAAAGTTATAAAGCACACCCTATACGGTGTGCTTTTATTTTTTTCGTGATATTAACATTTTTTGATTATACTTCTATCCTTTTCATTATCTCATCACAAGTGTTTTCTGTCCCAACCTGAATATATATAAAACGGTTAAACAGCATAAATCCGCACCGATTCACTTTTATAACAGAATGTATGTTTATTTATTATTGTTTCTTGAAATAGTATATATACGGTTTTGGATTTCGTTTGTTTAGAGTCTTTATTTCAGACTCTGACCACTTACTGATAACCCGCACCATACTATAATAATTCCGAGTATATCCGCTTTTTCTTAATGAATCCCACAATAGAATTAAATAATCTTTGTAGTGCGGATATCTTCGCAAAATCATTTTTTT
>JAZRYL010000006.1:0-2168 GCA_045600705.1 Clostridia bacterium
TTTCAATTCTCTTTGAATTTTTGACACAACTGATGTTTTAACTTTCCCATAGTCCGTTGCTGTTTTTCCGCGGTTTAGCTCAATGAGAGTTATACGAATTGGCGCATTTGAGTTTCTGCCTCAGATGTGCCTTTTTCTTGCACCATTTCGTATAACTTACTATTCATTTATCGTTCCGTTTTATTTTTCCTCAACAGTCTGTACACCAGTCCCGTAATGGCGGAAGCGGCGGTGGCGCAGGCGGTGGCGATGGTCAGCAGACCGTAGGCTTCGTTCCCTGATACGGGCGGATTCAGCGCTACGATGAACCCGATGAGCGACAAAACAGCGCCCGTAACGGTGACAATCCACGCTTTTTTGCGCTTGCGGAGTAAAAACCGCACGATAAAACCAACGAGAAGCGGTATAATAAAGATTGCCATATAATTGCACACGATCCGAGCCATGAAAGTACCTCCTGAAAAATTACTCAATTTCGTTATTGAAAATTCTGATTTAGTGAGATAATTATACCACAAATGCATGAAAAGTTCAACTGCTTACGGAGCAGGTAGCCGACCAATACGATAGAAGTGATTATTCCAATATGAAGTGTTGTAGGATTCATACTTTATCGGATCACCAGCATCTACCATTTGGTATTTGTCCGATATTCGCAGCCTCATCAATGAGGCATCTGACATGAACGGGAAGTTTACCACCATACACATCATCCGCTTTTTCGCAAAGCAGATTGAAAAGCTGTGTATATATCATTGATATTAAGAAATTAAAGGTTGCGTCTGTATCTGACATAATCAGAAACAGAACCGTTTTTTCATCTCCGATGGTGTCGAGTTCAAGCTCATCGTACATCGTGATTTCCCGTATTTCGGCAATATCAAACGGCGCTAACCGGGCAGCACAGGAAATCAATACCGACTTGGCGGTTTTGCCTGCCGCTAACTTATATTTTTCGTATTGTCTGACCGCAAAGTGATCCGGACTTTTCGCCGCAAGCTCATCAAACAACAAATCTACCGCATTTTTGAAGCTCTCATCGTCTTCACGGACTTCCATTGAGTTCAAAAAGGTAACGAGAGTTGTGAAATTCTGTTCTTCCTCCGGTGCTTCATACCACAAATAGCCTATTAAGGCACAATAAAGCAATGTCTCAGCCTTAACCCAAAAGTCATCACCGCCCTTGCCCTCACCTTTTGTATTGGCAATAAGCGTTGTAACTAACTTCAGAATGTCTTTCTCACTGTGAATATAGGAAAACGGGTTATAATGCATCGACTTGTTAAAATTGATTGTGTTGAACACCTTTATTCTGTATTTGTTTCTCTGAAACATAAGACCGCATTCAGGAAGAACCGTTCCCTTCGGGTCCGTCAGAACATAAGAGGAATGGAGCTGCATAAGATTAGGTTTAATCCAAAACCTTGTCTTACCCGAACCCGAACCACCGATAATAAGCACATTTTTATTTCTTGCGTCTTTCGGATTTTTCGGACGATTTGACATCATCAGTCGTTCCGTTTGTGTCAGAATAACATTGTTCTTGAAGACAGGATCAACGAAAGGGCGAATATCATCTTGCGTTCCCCATCGTGCAGACCCGTATTCTTCATTTTTTCTGTATTTTTTAGCGTTCTTGCCTTTAACATATACGGCAAGACGAATGGCCCCGGCAATAGCCGCACCGACAAGAATATCCGATGGATTAAAACTCGGAGCCATATTTGTGAAAGCGAGGGTAAAACCTTCTAATATATGAAGTGCTTTACCCTCAAAACCGATACCCGGTGCAAGCCTTACCGCCTGTCCGATTTTCGTAGCAAAAATACCGATTACAAAATACGGAATATTGGGAATCACATATTTTTTGATATTTATGTTCACCTGTCAAGCTCCTTGTGCTTTACCTTTGAAGGCAAATCTTTTACCAGCTTTTTTGCTTTGCTGAGCTTGTCCAGAACAGATTCCTTGCGTTTCTGCTTTTTATCCTCTGACTGCGTGTAATCTTTAAAAGCCGCCGTCAAAGTATCGGAATCCTTTGCTTTGAAAAATATAAGGTACTTGGGCGGATCAACGGATTTATCCTTTTTCACGGCATAATCTATGCCGTATTTTCTTGCTACCCGGTCAAACGACTTTATATTTGCATCGGTTATTTCGATATTTGT
>JAZRYL010000007.1:0-2254 GCA_045600705.1 Clostridia bacterium
GCAACGAAGCTGAATTTGCTTTTGAAAGTCGGGTTTAACGAGGAAGTGGGCGAAGATGCCGCGTTGTATTGGACGAAAGAACCGGGCAACTTGGCGACACTTATTGACACAGCAGACCAAATGAGCGAAAACGAGCAAGCCGCCTTTGAACGCCGCGCCAAAGTCCGTATCCAAACGGCGTACAGTTGGGATTTTATTGCAAGCAGATACGAACGTGTGTTTTTAGGGGAGTGAGGTGACTCTCAACAAATGTTTATCGCAGAAAAAACGGTTGCCATTTGTTTGGCAACCTATAATGGAGAGCGCTTTTTAAGAGACCAATTGAATTCAATTTTGGCACAAACATACACAAAGTGGATTTTATTTATTCGAGATGATGGTTCTATTGATACAACCCCATCTATTCTTGCAGAATACCAAGAAAATCATCCAGAAAAAATAGTGATCATCGACGATGAAACATTGGTGGGCGGATCTGCAGAAAGAAATTTTTTAGCAATCCTTTCCCATGTGTCAAAGCAAAATATGTTTTCGTATTTTATGTTTTGCGACCAAGACGATGTATGGATGTCTGACAAAATCGAAGTGTCATTGCAAAAAATGCTTGACACGGAAAATGAATTCCCGCAAACCCCCATTTTGGTTCACACCGATTTGATGGTAACAGATAAAAACTTGCAGATTCTTGGAAAATCATTTCTTAAATATCGGTCATTAAAGCCGGATGTAATTGACTTAAATCATCTGCTGATTCAAAATAATGTGACAGGCTGTACAATGCTGTGGAACAAACAATTAAATCAATACATAGATTGTTCAGATACAAAAATTGTAATGCACGATTGGTGGATAGCTTTAATTGCGTGTTGCTTCGGAAAAATCGTTTGCGTAAAACAGCCTACCATTTTTTATCGACAACATGAAAAGAATGTTGTGGGGGCCACGAAAACGAACTCGGTTGGGTTTGTTCTCAAAAAATTGGCAGGTCATGTGAATGTCAAAGAAACACTTGCTCAAACCATCACACAGGCTGAGAATTTTTTTTGCAAATACAAAGGGATCTTATCATCGGAGCAGCAGGTTGTTATCCACACATTTTTTTCCATAAAGGATAAGAAAAAATTGAGGAAAATATGCACAGCAATCAAAGGACATTATTTAAAGCAAGGTTTGATTCAAATCATCGGTGAAATGATGTATATTTGAGAGAAAAATGTAACTTGCACCGATAAAAAAACTGATTCATTGGGATGAACTGAAGACAAAAAAGGGTTGGTAAAAAAGGAGGGATACGATGGCGAACAAGCGCAATGCGGTCAGCGTGGAAAAGAATATGTTGCTGAGCACTCTGCGCGTGTTTGTGTCCATTGTGTTCCCGCTTATCGTTTATCCCTATATCACCCGCGTTTTGGGTGTAGACAATTTCGGCAAAGTCAACTACGGTCTTTCGATCGTTGAATATTTTTCGCTGATTGCGGCGTTAGGTGTAGCGACTTATGCGGCGCGTGAGGGCGGCATTTATCGAAACAACAAAGAAAAACTGTCGCGGTTTTCCAGCGAAGTGTTTTCGCTGAATGTAATTTCCACCGTTGCCGCGTATGTATGCTTAACAGTGTTTTTGCTGTTTTGTGCAAAGGTAAAAAATGTAGCGCTGTTAATTGCTATTCAAAGCGCATCTATTCTGCTGACAACCCTCAGCATCGAATGGCTGAATGTCATTTGCGAGGATTATGCCTATATCACCCTGCGGAGCTTTGCCGCACAGCTATTGTCGCTGATCTTGGTATTTTTGACCGTCAAAAACCCGGAAGATTATTACCTGTATGCGATTATTACCGTTGCCACCAACGCAGCAATTATGGTGTGCAACTGGGTGCATTTAAGAAAACATGTCAAAATTCGGCTGGTGTTCTCAGGACTCACACAGCATTTGAAACCGGTACTGATTTTGTTTTCCAGCACCATGGCGATTACCATATATGTCAATGCGGATGTGGTGATGCTCGGCTGGATGCTCGGTGAATTTTCGGTTGGCATTTATACAGTGGCAGCAAAAATTTACGAAGCCTTTAAGCGCATGATCAATGCGATTTATATAGTTGCCGTTACACGACTGACCGAGTATTACCACGGAAGAAAAACCGGTGAGTTTCAAGATTTAATGAAAAAAATCGGCAAATATGTACTTTTGGCGGTAATACCGATTTCTATTGGGCTTGGGGTGCTTGCCAAACCGCTCGTATTTTTGAGTGCC
>JAZRYL010000008.1:0-11031 GCA_045600705.1 Clostridia bacterium
AAGCTGCCCACTGCTCAACAAGCGAGGAAAGATATTCAATTTCAGCGGCTTCATCGTCGCAGATTGCAATGTTAAGTTTCATAAAAACACCCGAAATTGTTATTATCAGCATTTTATCATATTTTATAATTTGTTTCAAGCATGCCAAACGAAATAGAAAGGCCGTCTTTTATTGTTTTAATATAATATCATTACTTTAATTTTTTCACCGCTTACAGAGGAAAATTTGCTCAAAATCAGCACCTAAAACGGTATAAAAAAGTAACGGCAGACCGCAGTTTTTATTGAACAACGGTCTGTCTTATTTTTATGCGTAAATCAGTTCAGCATTGACAATTTCTGTTGCACGGTTATAGATGTTGTTCATTCTGCCAACCCACTCCAACTGATTCTCTGCCTTGAGTTGTTCTGTTATGCCCTCGGCTTTTGCCATGTCCTTAACGAGCCGAGAAAACATATTATCCGCCTGTTCGTTAATATCAGCGAGATATGTGTGTAAAGTGTTATCCATCAGCATAATTGAATAAATATTACGAAATAAAAATTTCCGGGCATAAGAAAGACGGCTATGCTATGAAAAGCATAACCGCAGATTTAAGACTTCCTGAAAAGATTATTGTCAGATTATATCATCAAATACACGATACCGATAACAACAAGCAGAATATTACCGACTGCACATCCCGGGGCATATCCTATTGCAAACATTGAACAATTGGTTTCTTCGGTCAGGGCATTCAATCCGGCGGTGCAGGTACCGGCGCCGCAAAGTCCGCCAAGGAGATCCGCATCATCTATATGCAGGACATATTTTCCGAAGAGTAAGGACAAAATATGGGGTATTAATGTCAGCAGGATACCGAGAACGATGATTAATATTACTTTTGCACCCAATCCGAATAAAGCTCCGATCAGTTTTCCGGATATGTTCAATCCGGTAGCAACGATAAACAGGTTAAGACCTGTGCTTTTCAGAATCCATCTCGCAGAAGGCGGAATGAAACCGAATCGAGGACGTTTATTGTAATACCATCCGATAACCATTCCGACAATCAATACAGCGGCAGAACCAAGCGAAAACGACCGGATGCTGACGGCACCGATAATCAAACCAATCGCCGCAAAAAACGACATAAAGCAGACATCGGTTGAATCACCGTTTTCTTTTATGTAACCGATTTTCCGCGCAACCTTGTCTATTGCCTTTGCAGAACCTGTAACCTGAATAATGCTGTGTTTACGCAATTTGCCTGCCTTCTTTTGATTCTTCAGGTATACACCGTATTCCGAAAGCAACTGCTCTGTCTCTTCCGTAAAATCCTCGGTCAGAACAATTTCCGCATCTGTAATCTTGACTTGGAAGTATTTTGAATCCGAAACTTCATTCAGTCCGTTATTGTCAGCCAAATCCAGTGCTTTTATGCTGCCAATCACCTGAATAATATCATTTGCTTTCAGTATCAGTTCGGAATTAATGTTGATTTGTCGATCATCACGATAAACAGCCTCAATTTCAATTTCGGAAGCGCATCTATCCTCGGCATTTTGTACACTGCATCCGCAAAACGGGGAAAAATCCTCCAAACGATAAGCTCTGACCTGGATAATCTGATTTGTTACATCTTCTTTATCGGATATGTGATTCTGCGAAACGGAATCAATTTTTTCTTTGGCAATACAGAATAAATCTTTGCGGAGAATTGCAGGTGCAATTTTCTTTACAAAGAGAATAACGCCTATCGTACCAAAGACATATGTGAGAGCGTAAGCAATTGCGGCATTTGTTGCATTATCGTCATCAACTACACCTAATACTGCACTTTGAGTCAAGGCACCGGCAATTAATCCTGCACCGGTTCCTTTGTCAAGACCGCATAATTTTGTCAGCACTAAAGCGGTACCCAATCCGAACGCAGCAAAAACAAATGACAGAATCACGATTTTAATTCCGGTAGTTTTCAGGCTTGAGAAAAACGCCGGACCGACTTCAAAGCCGATGGTAAAGCAGAACAGTGCAAAAAACAATCCGGATACTGTTCCGTTTATCATAGACTGACCACCGCTTATTGCGTCTGCATTCCGGACAGCAAACTGATTTATCATCACACCAATCAAAAGGCTGATAATCAGAGAACCAGCTGTTGCTCCCACTGTAAACGAACGGATTTTGAGCTTTCCGAACAGATAGCCGAAAGCGAGACAAAGAAACAATGTGATTGTCGGGTTGCCGTACAAATAGTCTGCAATGTAACTCATTTTGAGAATCTCCTTCAGGAATTCTTTTGTTTTACTATGTCTTGTATTATTTTGTTTTCTCTAATCTCTTTCTCCAACTGATTAACATTTCCTGACATTTCATCACATATCTGAAGCCATATTACACAGTTATTATCTTTCAACTGTTCATCCGGTTTGAGTGAACAATAGTCTGCTAAATCAGGATGAATTCTCAAGGTTCTGTCTTTTTTTCCGTTTTTCGTTTCACCGAAATCCCAGTTGAAGTAATAATTATAGTTGCACCATCTCATATGTTCAAGTACTGCAAATTTTTTCAGAACATCATTATCCGCTGTCGTTTTGCCTTCAGCGGATTTTTTTATTATCAAATCTTTGTACTTATCTGCAAATATGAAAGAAAAAATGTTTGAATACTTTGAGTAAGTCTCATCAAGCTGATTCCACGGCTTTCCCTCATTTTCAGGGAAAACGGCTCTGTAAACCTCGTTGCATCCGATAGCACCGTAGACTGCTTTATCATCAATCAAATCTGCACTGCAGCTTTCTCCAATCCAGTCATATAACACAAATTCTCCCTGATAAGTCATACCTCTGTCGTCTTTGACAACATTCTGCCAAACGGTTCTTGCATCGTCATTCTCAAACGCTTCACTCGAAAAGATATGAATCGCTTTTGCATCCGGGGCAATGCACAGTATATCGGAAAAAACACGATAAGGATTGTCCCTGTCAAGAATGATAATTCTGTCGTATTTTCTTAAAATATCTTTCACTGTATCGTTGTTCCACCATTCACCATGGTAAAACCTGAATCCGAGTTCATCACAGTGATTATGTATTGCCTCAAAACGCTGATTGTTGCCGTAAATATCATAGTGTATGTGGAAACATTCACCGTATATGTTCATCTGGGTTGCGTAAAGAAGTACTTCTTCGAGTAATTCGCCTTCACCAATAATGGCAATATTAAAATCCTGCTCATCCGTGGAGTAAAAAGCATTTTTTAAATCATTCTTATTTACGACGGGATAATTTTCCCAATACTTTCTGGCGGCGATTTCTTCCAAAGAGAAGAACATTATATTTCCGTTTGTCGAAATTTTGCCGTTCATCTTTGAAGTGCGGACAAAAATATGGGATTCGTATCCTGTCGATTTTTCTTTCAGCAAGGAATGCTTCTGTAAGTATTGCAGGTTTTCTTCTTCCGAGCCCATCAGCACGATTTTTCCTCTGCCGGGGAAATTTTTCCATTTATGCCCAAGACCACGGTATTTGAGTGAATCCAGTAATGCAGTTGCAAAAACATTTTCCCCGACAACAAGAACGGATTTTTTGCGCCATCTTCTGATAGCCATCACAAACGCACTTGCTATGAATTTCCATGCAAGCAGGATTAAAACATATGAAGTGAATACGGCGGCAAGATATTTTGCCAGAATTACACTCAATTCCGAATCTGCACTGCCGTCATAAGCCAGGAAAAACATACCTAAGACGCTGAATATGATATTCCATATATTCTGTTCATCCGGAGACTTTGCATCGTTTTGAGATGACAACCCCAAAATTCCAAGTATAAAAGTAACGGTAATTAACACAACCGGAATGACTACTCGGATAACTTTCCAATGTTTTTTTATGAAAATAAATACTTTCCACAGTGCATTTTTCATAGCTCAATATCACCTTTGTCTGTCCGTTTTAGTTATATCATATCCCAATTTCAGAACTAACTTCAGTGTCTCTGTTGCCGTATTCCGGTCATATTCTTTTTCGCTTTCGGGCAATTCGTCATAAGGAACCAGCAGGGGAGTTGTTTTCGTCTGGGCATCTTTTTCCGCTCCGTATTTCCACCCTTCGTCAATGCGCCCCTGTGCCCATACATTATGAACATTTTCGGCTATTTTTTCAGTTAAGAGCAACAAATCGTCCGATAAACTTACTGTTGATGTGTCAAGTGGTTTCGGAATGTACATTTTTTCCACCTTTTCTCCGAAAATCAGCTATTGCCTTGCGGTTCATTCAATGCTATTAAAAATACTTTTGCCTGTTTATTGCTATATGCAATATCCATTTTTTCGTATGTACCGTCATCACGGAAACGAATAATTTTGTAAACTGCATTACCGCCGTTTCTGATTTCTGCGGCTTGCTCCACACTTGTTATACCAATGCCGTTAACCTGATAGATAACATCGCCTATTTCCAAATCAGGCTTCGGCAAATCGGTTTCAAATGCACATACAAGCACGCCGGCGGTAACACCGGTTTGTTCCATACTGTTTACATATGCAATTGCTTTACTGCAATAAATCTGCGCTTCTTTGGTGCCGTCAACTTTGGCATACATTTTAAAACATTTTGTTGCATCTTCCGGCATTTCAAGAAGAATAAAGCGAAGTGCTTTCAGCCAAAGAGTTTCGGCATCATCGGTTTCCAGCGGCTTGAATTTTTCACGGGCACTGTCTTTCAATGCTGCTATTTTACTCTTTTGCTGTTCCAGTGTAGCGTTTAATTCCTTAATCTTTTCTATATTTTCCTGCAAGCGGTCTCTCTGCGCAGTCAAATCTGCTATTTTTTCTCCGTAGAGTTCTTCTGCCGCTTGTTTATCGTTAAGCTGAAATGCACAAATGTCCCGACGCAGCTCGAGCTGTTTAATCGCTTCATTCAGATTTGCTAAATACTCTTCGGCGGTTTCACTTTCCGAGGGCTCAAGCGATTCGTCATTCAACTGCGCTGCCTTTTGATTCCAATCCGTAATAATTCGTCCGTCAAGCTTCGCAAGTTCATTCAGTTTATCCACAACTGACTGTGACTGTGAATAGATTCCGTTCAGTATACCGGACAATTCATCTGCGTTTGACTGCCAGCCTCTGTCGCGATACAAATCCGCAAACTGCGGACTTTCTTTCAGCATTTCCTTGATTTTTTCAAGCGGTTTTTTTGCATCAACGGAAACAAACATTTCATTAAATCCGTAATATACGGTCTCTCTTGTCAAAGCTTCCTCTTCACGGCAACACTCTATCCATTTTTTCAAAGCTATCATATTGGGATTTCCGTCACAGGATTCATAATACTCTTTCAGGAAGATAAAATCGTCTGCCATACTCTGAATACACAGTGTCATATAACCCGGCAGGGCTTTCGCATTACCCACATCTATTTTTTTGGCAACAGGTTCCGAGCATTCGGTCAGGCTTTGATCCCATCCCTGAATATTTTGTTTGTATTCCAAAATCTGCTCTGCCTTTTCTTGTGCATATTCGGGAAAAGTATAATAACTTTGCTGGAGAGAGGACTTATCCAAAAATTTCAGTAATTCCTCCATTCCAGTATCAAAAACAGAGTATGCCGTACCGTATACGCAAGTATCTGTCAGTCCCCAAGTTGAGAGCTGTTGAACACTGCTGATTTCATTTCTTTTACTCGGAAATCCCTGATGCGTTGCAAACCATCCGCCGACAAAAACAGCAACTAAAACAAGAATGGCAACAGTGCAGGTAATAACCCTTTTGCGCATAAAATGCGGTTTACTCTTCAGATAACCGCACAGTTTTTCAATTGTTGCATCGAATGTCTCGTAGTTCGCCGCAAGTGTCTGATAATTTGGCAATTCCCGCAGTTTTGGGGGCAGTGATTCCGGTTCCGGCCATTGGAAACCGCGAGTCATTACAGGGATAATGTTCTTCTTGTTGTCTATTGCGCATTCTAACTCACACCGTACCCAGTCACCCTCGTTTTTGCACCTTTCCGTTGCACCGGGGGAACAAATGAAAAGAACATCGTTGCAATCTTTTATTGTGTCCAAAAGCTGTTCGTTGAATTTGCCGGAACGCATTGACTCCACATCGTAAAAAACGCGATATCCTTTTTGACTTAAGCTTTCTTTTATGGTGTGCGCTGTTGATTCGCCGCCGTCCCGACGGTAGCTGATAAAGATATCATATTTTTTTTCCATAAATAATCCTCTCCTGTCTGTTGTTGCAATTATACTGATTCAGCCCGCAGTACTAAATCAATTTTTTCACTGTAACCGTTTGAAAATTCAGTGAATATTCCGAGGGGTATTATCTGTGCGTATATAACGAAACATATATATTTTTTTATATCACATATCCGCTCCTTTGTCAAGATTTGTCATAATCCGATATCTGAAAAATGCGGAAAAATGCGGAATGGGTTTCTTAAAAATGCGGAACGGTTTTCTGCTTCTTGCAATAGTTGTAAAAATATGGTATATTTATCACTGTAAATTATCCGATGTCGGGAAAAACACTTTTCAGTAACGAATTCAGGTGAAACAATCTCTTGCTGCTTAAGGAGGTCGAAAATATTGTTCGGGTTTATAAAAGAATTTGATATTAATGACGGAATACTGGTGAAATATCGCGGTATACATAAAAAAATTCTGCTTCCCGATTGCGTGACGGAAATCGGGTATTCCGCATTTGACGGCAATACAGAGATTAAAAGCGTTACTGTCCCCGGAACGGTCAAAATAATCAGTTGCCGTGCATTTGCAGATTGCAAAAATCTGGAAACGGTCGTTTTGGGTGAAGGTGTTGAAGTTATTGAGAGCAATGTGTTTACCGGCTGTGAAAAGCTCCGGAAGGTGACATATCCCGACAGCATTAAGAGTTACCAAGGCTGGACCTTTTACGGTACCCGTCTTAATACACCCGTGATGAATGCTTCAGGTACAATTCTTGTTTTCTGTCCGGAATGTGTTTCGGCAAAAGAATGGTATGTACCCGATACTGTGCGTACGATTTCCCGGCAGGCTTTTATTGAGCATAAGGCGTTGGAAACACTGCATCTGCCGGAAGGCTTAGAAGTCATAGAAAATATGGCTTTTATCCGATGCGGTTTCCGTGAAATAATAATACCTGATTCAGTCCTGGAAATTGGTGAAAGTGCTTTCCGCGATTGTGAACAGTTGGAAACGGTCATTATTCTGAACCCGAATACCAAGGTCAGCGCAAATGCGTTTTCCGGATGCAAAGGAATAAAGGAAATCCGTTATGCGAACATAACGGATTCGGATAAGCTTTTTCATTTACGGGGAGAACCGTTTTTAATCCGGCATTTGGAGGATTCGGCAAATCTGCACCACGATGTAACACAAAAATTCAAATTTCTTGCGGACCGCTGTGCCGAAGGGGAGCCCGAAGCGATGTATGAAATGGCTGTATTTTTTGAAGGCTATGCGCAGGAGAAAAACGCATCCGCGTTCTATTATCGTGCCGCCAATTACTGGAGGTATCGCGCCTATTGCAGTGGAAACGCAGAAGCGGAAGACTGGTTCCGTCACTTTTTTACAGAGCATCCCGGAGAACATCTTGAGTCTGTTTTATCGGAGAACAGCGAATGTCAGTTCGATTTCTACAGCTTTTCGATTCCGGGAAAGATGCTCAATGATTTGGGCTTTGCATTTTTTGACTCGAAACGAGAGTATGAGATTAAGCAATTTGAGGACGACGGCTTGATTGAGGCAAGTTCGTTTTCCGGCTATGAAAGTGCGGACAAAGACGGCTTTGGTGCAGAATACAATTACGAATGGTGGTTTCTCGATGAGAATATGAAGCTAATCCCGGGTGTTCGCAGTCTGACTGCGGAAATCCGGGAACGGAACGATTCGTTTTTTCAAAAAGAAAGAAATAAGGCAATAGAAATAATACAAAAACGGAAAGAACAGACGAAGTGAATAATCTCATTCGCGTTTTCCACCGGTGTTCCAGTAATATCAAATTAGGAATGTAATAATCTCCCTGCAAAGTGTAACCGATGCCTGTTTTTTCATCAATAATATGTTTTTCCGTAAAAAACCTCCTGTTGTTTGGTAGCTTTATTGTACCAAGTAACAGGAGGCTTGTCGAATGTGTGAGCAAATAATTAGTAAGATGCATTCCATTTAAAATACGATTATTGAATATTGAAACAATTGTTTTTTATGATATAATGTATGTTAATAACTGATTGGATGTAGAAGCAGATACTTTTGTGGATATAATATATATATTAAACAAAAACTGGTAATAATTCAGTGCAAAGCCAAATTGTAAATATTACTTATAATGACGAGGAGTACATAAATAATTAATTAGAATATACAAAAAACTAGTAATAACATAAATATCTTTATTCACACAAATCATATTTCTAATAAAGTTGTAACAACCGTAATAAAAATGAAAGTTATAATAAAACATTTTCAGTTAAAAGGATGTGTAAATAATGAATATTGACTATTCAAAAGATTTTTCTTGTGGAAAATATAAACATTATAAAGGAAATTATTATACTGTATATGGGTTAGCAATTGATACTGAAGATAACCCTTACATAATATATAGAGCTGAATATGATGACAAAAAATTTTGGATAAGACCGTACAAAATGTTTTTTGAAAAAATAAAGGACAACGAAAATTATATAGAAAGATTTCATAAAACAAATAAAAATAATATCAATCGAAAAGAGGCAATAAATGAACTCGTTTCCAAAGAAAAAATATTTAATTTTGAGTTGAACCGCCGTGTGCCGAACGGCATGCACGGTGGTGTGAGAGGAGGTACAAATCCCTCCTACTCGATTGATGTATACAGCTTTTTCCGGAATGCTCCATAGATGTTTTACAGTTGATGAATGTTATATGATTTGCCGCTGTTGTAATCGGCATATTCATTATAAAATGACTGAAAAATTAAAAAACCGGATTGACATTAATATTTATCAACCGTATAATAAAACAAAAGGTGATATACTGTTTTTGAGGTGGTTTTATGAAAATGCAAAAAATACTGTCTTTTTTCTCAGCAGCCTTTTTTATAGTTTCCGTTTTTTCGGTATCGGTACAAGCCGAAGGAATAGGTGCCTGTACACACATGGCTCATGGCCGCAGTCAGGAGCGGATTTGTACAGCAGCCGTTAATACTAATCTTCCTGTTGTGCGTGACGAGGTTCATTGGTGGACTGTGGAACCCGTAAAAGGACAGCTTTCATTTCCCGAACGTGCGAGTTGGGTTGAATCAGCAACCAAAAGCGGTATTAAATGCCTTGTTGTACTCAGCTACGGTAACCCGATTTATGATTTCGGTAAAGCAACACAAGCTGAATTGGATGCCGGAGGCGCACGGGACTGTGTTATGCCTGTTCGTGACGGAAACCCCGAAACAACAGCTGATGACGAATATTTTGACGCCTATGTCCGTTATGTGGATTTTGTATCAAAATCACTGGCAGGCAAAGTGGAAGCCTATGAAATATGGAATGAGCCTGACATTAAGGGCTTCAACACTAAAGATGCAACAGGTGCGGATTATGCAGAACTGTTAAAAGCGGCATACACCACTATTAAACAAAATGACCCCGATGTTACCGTGCTGGGCGGTTCGATTGCATTGCATACGGAATTTATTGACGATATGATGAAAGCCGGCGCAGGTTCGTATATGGACGGCCTGTCTGTGCATTACTACTTATCTAAAAGTGCTCCCGAAAAGAGAGCCAGAGACAGACTGGACAAGTACAGAGATGTACTGATAAAATACGGCTATGACAAAATGCCCGTCTGGCTTACGGAGACGGGTTGGGCAAACAGCTATGTTGATGAACAGACACAGGCACAGTACATCATACGCAACGCTATATTCTATGATGAATTCCTGCTTGATTACGGCATAGAAGGTCAGTACTTTAACTATGAACTGCAGAACAGCAGCATCACGTCAGATGTTCTGGGCGGTGAAGAGTACGAAAACTCCCTCGGACTTTACAGGAATGACTTTACTCCAAAGCCGGCGGCCGGTGCCGTAAAAACCTTTAACACCTTAACGGCAGGAAAAAAGCTAACAGAACTGGAGCGAACAAGATACGGTTTCTTTTATCAGAAGTCTGCCTATACTGCAACGTATTCGCAAAGCGGTAAGACCGTATACGCCGTTTGGGCAGAATCGGAATTTAATATAAAAATCAACCTGCCCGATACACAGATCACAATTTATGACATGCAGGGCAATATAATCGAGGATAATGTACAGGGCGGAGTGAAGCGTATCACTGCAGCACCATCTCCGATTTATATTGTATTTGATTCCGAGCCCGTGAACGTCGAGCAGAATTTCATACAAAAGGTCGTTACATTTTTCAAGCATATATTCAGAGTAATTGCAAACGGATTTGTCGGATGGTAATCAGCCGTAACCGTGTGTACATAATCACCGCCGACGGTGATGTTATATAAATGAATAAACGGGACTGCTGTGTTAAGGCAGTCCCGTTTTAAATATGTCCGGTTTATTTATTGAAAAGTCCTTTAACAAGGTCAATAAGCATTTTGAACAGCTCTATCGGTCTTGTCAGCCAGCCTTTAAGGTTATTGTTGCCGAATACCCGTTCAACTTCATAGCCGCCGCCCTTTACGTGGGAAAGCTTATAGGTCTGGAAGCCGACGGTTCCGTTCTCGTCAACGACCTCGACAAACAGTGTCTTTGCAAGAGCGGTTTTACAGGGAATGGTAATTGTATTGCCGTCAAAGCTGTAATTCTTTTTGGGAATACCGTTTACAAATACCGACTTAACTGAATTCTCGACAAAGCGAACCATGTCGAAGATGATGTCATTGCCTGTGTCAGCAACGGGCATTTCTTCCTGTGTGGGAAGAACGTCGAGAATCTGACGTGTAATGTAATCGTAGCCTTCGATTGAGGGATGCGAGCCGGGGAAGCTGCAGTTGCCGTCAAGGAACTTGCCCATAAGTGACCAGTCCTCCTGTGTGCAGAGAGCTTCTGT
>JAZRYL010000009.1:0-20220 GCA_045600705.1 Clostridia bacterium
CAGGATATCTAGATTTGATAGTGTCATAATGATATTGCTCATCATTAATTAAATCTAAATAATATTTTGTCATGAATATATCACCCTGGTTCGATGCATTTGTCATAAACAAATATAACTCCGCATCAATCAATTCATAAAACACTTTTTGTTTTACGGTATTATATGAAATATTTTGTAGGAACATATCTGCTCTTGTGTTGGATGAAGTCATATTTGAATAATATTCATTTATGGCAACTATTGCCGATTTACCTTGTGTTATCAAACGATAAATATTTTCAGCATCAAGATCAGCCATATAGTCTTCGTTCTTCATAGAAGTTTGCCCTACTCCATATATGTTTGTTAGGACAGCATCTCCAAGCCATCCACCCAAATATGATACTTCCTCATCAGTATATACACCAAAATTGCCCGTATAAAGTCCGCTACCAAGATTAGATAGAACACCATCTTCATTTAAATTATATGCTAAGCGTGCAGCCAAAGCATACTGCATATGAGTAAAGTCAATAAGATTATGGTTACTCAAAATCATCCAACTGCACTTTGTGTTTAACATCTTTGATTTTCATAAAGCATTCCTCCTTTGCTGACTTTATTTTTCAGCAAGAGAGCTCATAATTGAAATGTGCGTTTACTTGAATATGATTGTACGAACTAATATCTTTTCTAAATCCCTTATGAACATCCGTACTATGAAGGGTATTCATAACGGACTTGAAGTTATGAATACTCTTTTTTCTTTTATTTTTCAAACATTTCTATGTATCGAGCAGGTTCTGATGAGTCTGCTCTTTTGTTATGCCGTAAGGTATTCAACGGCAACACCTTGCCGGGTATTTTGCATATAGTTGTTTGGTTAGAGTTTCATTTCCATATAGTGGTGTTTTGTGGCTATAAAAAACGACGGCAGACACTTTATGTCTGCCGTCGCAAATGTTTACTGTATAATTTTAAGGCATTATTTGAGTTGCGGTATTTGAATATGCAATATGGTTATTTCCTTCTGTATCTTGATATACAACGTAACCCTTAAATCTCCATGTTTCGCCACTGTTGACATTAAGTTTTGTTGCCACAAGAACGCCGTTGTTTGCCGTGCCTGTGCTTCTTGCTTTAATAACCTTTCCGTCAAGAACCGCTTCGGTTCCGATAGCAAAATCTGCTTTGGTCACGGTGTTATCTTTTGTTAAAAGCACGCCCTGTTCAAGAACCTTGCATCCGTAAACAACAGAACGCTGAACGGTAGCGGTAATTGAATTCGAGTCGCTTTCAAGACCGATAACGGTGATTTCGCAATCATTGCTTTCTTCGCCGTAAACTGCAGTAAGAGTAATATCCGATGTAATGTAGAAACTGTATTTAACGCTTGAAGACATCTTTACGGTATTTCCCGACGCATCGGTAGTCTGCCAATAACTGAATGCCTTACCTGCCTCATTAACAGCCTTAGCCTTAACAGTTACTACGGTCAGTTTAGCATAAGAACCGCTGTTATCTGTTTCAACTTCGCCGTTAAGCGTAAGTACCGAATTGCTTACGACATCAAATTTTGCACTTGCAATAACGTTTTCGCTTACGCCTGCCTTAACCGTACTGTAAAGGTCAGCATTGTTATATAACGAGCCGTTTACAATCCATCCCATAAAATTGATGCCCATAATGTTGCTCTGCATTTCAGGAATACATTCAAGAGTCAATTCGGAAATGCTCTCAGAAGCGATTAAGTTGCCTTTCTGGTCCTTGAACGAAATTTTGTAGTCCTCACCTTCCATATACAATGCTTCAAACTGTTCATCCTGCTTTGAGGTAACAACTGTTGCGGTTGTATTGTTGGAAATAAGTGTTTTTTTCAATCCGTCAACGCTATACCAACCAACGAACTTGCCTTCCGTATCAGTACATTCAAGAACAATCACCTGTTCGGAAGCAATACCGTTTATAATCTTGCCGTCTGTAAGAGCAAAGCCGGGAGTTGTATATTCAACGCCTTTAACGTTGTATTTTACTGTTGCTCTTTCTTCAGAAGAAGCGTTTGTTGCCAAAACCGTTATCGAGCACTGATTATCGTTTTCGTCGTACTTAAACGGAACAGTTGTTCCTTTCGAAACAAGCGCACCGCATTCAGTGCAGTAAACATCGCCGGAATAACCTGCGCTATATCTTGTTGCTTCTATAACGTTTATCGGTTCACCGCCGTTGCATGCGCAGGTTTCATAGGTGTCATAACCGTTTACCGTGCACATACGTGAATGTGTTCCGTCTCCGTTTGACTGCCACTCTGTATATACAGGTGAGCCGGTGACTCCGTTATGATAATCGCTGATTATCTTAGTAAGATTCTGTGAGAAACGAACGTGGCTTTCGTAATCGGGGTGCAAGCCGTCGCTTCCGTTATACGTGGGTCCCCATGTATTTGACGAAATGAGATTTATCGTTTTTTCGGGGTTGTAATTTGATACTACTTCTCTTATAAGTGCTGCACAGCTTCCGTTATAAGGAATCATAACGAATACTACACAGTCGGGGTGCTTTGCGAATACGTTGTCAAGCAACTGAGCGTAATACATCTTGAATTCGTTCTGCTTTGCAGTTGTTGAAACTCCGCCGCCGTCGTTTGTACCCATATTTATTACGGTGTAATCTACATAATCATTTGTGAAATCGTAATATTCGTTTTCGTATGTTCCGCTGTACTCATCTTTACGGAGATAACGTTCAGCCATTGCAATATTATCCGGATTTCCTCTGCCGTCAATAATTGCATTTCCGCCGAACGCAATGGTATTAAATTTCCATCCGAGAGCTTTACCTGTAAGATATGCGTATGAATTAAGATAACTGTTGCTTCCCTTAATGTATCCCTCGGTAATTGAATCACCGATGAATTCGATTGAAGCATCGTAAGTTACGGGCAAAATCGAAGCACCTTTATCAATGCAGAAGCCTTGAATTTTCATAAAGCACTTTTGTGCAGTTGAAATCAAACGAGCGGTATGAGTGCCGTCTGTCAAGCCCCTGGCAAGTTCAGTCACTCCTGACATTGAAACAAGTTTTTCTGTTCCGCCGTCAATGCTGACATAAGCGTTGCTTTGGCTTATGCAGTACAAGGATGTTCCGGTGAATTTGATTTCTATGTAGCCCTCAAAGGAGCCTCTCATCGCACTGTTTTCTTCCATCCATCTGCCCGAATAGCAAATGTTTGAATCAGTGTACGGAACATGGCCGTTTGCATATATGTGTGCGCCGTTAGCACCTGCGGTGTAATCTTCCGTATCAAATGTAAACGGCTGATTGGACTGAACAATACAAGACTGATTTTTCGTCCATTTATATACTCCTCCGAAGCCATCGGATTCCATTGTGGAGTTTTCAAAAAGATTTAATGTGGGATTACCTGTGGGAACAAGTGTAACGTTGTCAATTTCCAAATTATCAAGAGCCGCTTGAGCGTCGATTGATGTGCCTGATGCCCAAGCTGACTGTGTTTCGGGATTTTTCGTATAAAGCGTTTGCAATGCAAAAAATCCCTCAGTGGGGTTGGCAGGAACTGTGATTGTTCCCGAAATCATCGTCCAATCCGTGGAAAGAATTTTTGCAGGTGTGCCGGGCCAACTTGTTTTTCCGTCTGCGGTTATTTGTGCAAATAAATGGCATTGTATGGGAACCGTTGACGGATTTTGCAATCTTACGTATGCGGTAAGAACATAACTTCCTGCACCGTACGTTGCGATTTTATCGACAAAATCCTGTTTAACCGATGAACAACGGTGTGTTCTTTGTGTAACAACAGCATAATCGCCTTGAGGTTCTTTAAGAGCAATCATATTATCATTATATGCTTTTATTGTGCACGACTGATTCTTACCCCAACCGGCAACATTACCTGTGCTATCGCTTTCCATTGTGGAATTGCTGAGGATGTTCGTTGCGGGGTCGCTTACGGGCATAAGCGTGAAATTGTCGATTTCCAAATCATCAAGAGCCGCTTTGCCATCGGTTGACGTGCCGCTTGCCCAAGCTGCCTGCGTTTCGGGATTTAACGTATAAAGTGTCTGCAATGCAACAAAGCCTTCGGTGGGATTGGCGGGAATAGTGATTACACCCGAAATCTGCGTCCACTCTGTGGAAAGTATCTTTGTTTTTGTACCGGGCCAACTTGTTTTTCCGCCTGCAGTTATCTGCGAAATAATGTTACATTCAATGGGCGCCGGTGACGGCTTGGAAAGTCTTATGTATGCAGAAACGACATAATCACCTGCACCGTAGGTTGCAATTTGAGAACAAAAATCCTGCTTAACCGACGAGCAACGGTGTGCTCTGTCCGTAACCAACGCATAATTTCCTTCGGGTTCTCCGACGCTGTATGTGGGCTCCTTGGAATTTGTAAACGATGCCGTTAAATCCGGTGTTAATTCAACAGTGCCCGAAATCGGTGTCACGGTGCCGCCGCTTGGCTGAAGCGAGCTGATGTTACAAGCAAATGAAGTGCTTCCGGTAACTCCGCTCAAATAGAAAAGCATAAAATCATTTTTTGCATCTATTGTGGGAACTTGGAATTTTACTGTTTTTCCGGGAGCAACAGCAACCTTTGTTACCGAACCCCCGTTCGGAATAATATAATCCCCGCCGGTAGTTCTCGGTGAGAAATGCACGTAAATCGTGTCCTGACCGAGATTTTTGAATACGAATACATCATTGCCGTTTTCGATTGTTGTTCCGGCGTTTGTCGTTCTGTAATAATAACTGCTTACAACAGATTCAAGTGAATACTGATAGCCGGTATACGTATCCGACGTCGCCAAAACTGCAATACTGCCGATGGCTTGTAATGCAGAAATAACAAGTGCCACCGTCAATATCATTGATATGACTTTTTTCATTGATTTTTCCTCTCTTGATATATAAAAATATAACACTATCATTATAACTTATCCCGATAAGCGGTGTCAACACTCGCATTTAACAATTTGTACATTTTTTTTGACACATTGAGCAATAATTGTTAAAAAATTATTCGGGGAATGAATTTCAAAACTGTTTCAGAACGAACATTCGTCGGGACTGTAAATATTTTCGTATTTAGGCTTGTCGTCTTTAAGTTCGATTCTTTCGGTCATGTCTTTTTCGGAAGAATCTTTGGGCTTATTGAACATTGCACGGTATTCCCTTGGCTGAACTCCCGTTTGTGCCAGGAACGCACGGTTAAATGAACGAATAGTATTGTACCCCACCGCAATTCCTATTTGAGTAATAGAATCATCTGTTTTTTCAAGCCGTTCCTTTGCGTCGTTGATGCGAAGCATATTTATATAATCGTTAAAACTCATTTTAATTTTTTGGCTGAACAAACGGGAAATATAATACTTGCTTGCGTGCAGAGAAGTGGCTATTTCGTCGAGCGTGAAATTATCGGTATAGTGCTGCATACAGTACCCGAGCATTGCCGAAAGCATATCCGTATTGGTATCTTGAACATCCTCGTATTCAAACAGCGGAATTACTTCTGCAAGCAGAACATTTATATAACCCTTTACCATTTCTTCCCTAAAAGTTCTTTCACTTCTGCTTGACTCAAGAATATATTTCATTATTCCGCCGATAGATTCAGGCAATACCTCTTTTGTCAATATTGGTGAAATAGGTGCCTGCTTCTTCAAAATATTCGAAAAATCAGGAAAAAAGTCCGGCGAAAAAATCAAAATTATATAATCCTCTTGGCTAACCGATTTATAATAGTGAATTTTATTCGGGAACGAAAAGAACAGTTCTCCCTCGTGAATAACGTACTTTTCCGTATCGGAATATGCTATGCTCTCTCCCGACACCATATACACTATTTCAATTTCCTTGTGGAGATGCGCATTACATCCCAAATGATTTCCGTTTGTTATCCATATTTTCTTTGCTTTGTTCTCATACTGAATGCTCATAAAGAAACACCTCACCAAATACTGCAATATTTGTCTTATTTTTTTCAATATTCGTCTTGAATTATACCACTATTTGTCTTATACTACAAGTATAAATTTAATGGAGGGTAAATAAATGTTAGTTGGCGTTCAGTTATATTCAGTCAGAAATGAACTTGCCGCAGATTTTGAAGGCACACTGAAAGCAGTTCGTGAAATGGGCTACGACGGTGTTGAATTCGCAGGTATTTGCGACAAGACTCCTGCCGAAGTAAGGGATCTTTGCAAAAAATATGATTTAGTTCCTATTTCGGCGCACGTAAGTATTGCAGATATGCTTGCAGATCCGGATATTTTCAACAAATATAAGGAAATCGGCTGCAAATATGTTGCTATCCCCTATATTCCGGGCGAAATGAGAGCAACCACCGAGAATTATAAAGAAAGAATCGAATTCATCAAAGGTCTTTGTGAACAGGGAACAAAAGCAGGTATTACAATGCTTTATCACAATCACGATTTTGAATTCTTTAAGCTTGATGACGGCACATACTTCCTTGATAAAATGTATGAGCTTATTCCGGCAAATCTTCTTGAAACAGAACTTGATACCTGCTGGGTAAAGGTTGCCGGCGAAGATCCCTGCGAATATCTTAAGAAATACGCAGGCAGAGCACACATCGTTCATCTTAAAGATTTTTACAAGAAAGGCGAAAAAGTTTCGGGAATGTACGAGCTTATCGGCGTAAAACCCACTGAATCTGCCGCAACCGAAGAAGCATTCGGCTTCCGTCCGCTTGGTCACGGCTTGCAGGATATGCCCGCAGTTGTAAAGACCGCTGAAGAAATCGGTGCAGAATGGGTAATCGTTGAACAGGATCGCCCCACTCCCGGTGCAGAACCCATCAACGAAATCAAACTTTCAAGAGAATTTCTTAAATCAATAAATTATTAAACAGCAAAAGCTGTTAAGGAGGAAAATACAATGGCAAGTTTAGATGATTACAAAAACACTAACTTAGGCGAAAAGGAAACCGTTGACATCGGCAGAAAACTCAGAGTCGGCATTATCGGTACAGGTTGGATTTCGGAAGCACACATCGCAAACTATCTTGAAATGGATGACTGCGAAATCGTTGCCGCTGCCGATCTTATTCCCGGCAAAGCAGAAAAGCTTCTTAAGGGCAAATTCAATCTTGACGGTATTCACTATTACAACAGTGATAAAGAACTTATTGACAACGAAAAAGACCTTGACGCAGTAAGTATCTGTACCTACAACCGTCAGCATGCTGAGCCCGCTATCTACGCTCTTAAACACGGTGTAAACGTTCTTCTTGAAAAGCCCATGTGCGTTACTCTTGAAGAAGCAGTTGAAATCTGCAAGGCAGAAAAAGAAAGCGGAAAAATTCTTTCCATCGGCTTCCAGCCCAGATTTGACGAAAATATGAAAATGGTTAAACGTGTTGTTGAATCAGGCGTTTTAGGTAAGATTTACTACATCCAGACCGGTGGCGGACGCAGACGCGGTATCCCCACACCTTACGGAACAAGCTTCATTGAAGACAAGACCGCAGGTATCGGTGCATTGGCAGATATCGGTTGCTACTCACTCGATATGGTTCTTAACGCAATCGGTTATCCCACCCCCCTTACCGTTTCCGGTTACAAGAGTGACTTCTTCGGAACAAATCCCAAGTATATGCCCTGCGAAGATTATGCTAAGAAATTCTCAGTAGATGACTTTGCCGCTGCATTCATTCGTCTTGAAGGCGGAATTATCCTTGACTTCCGTATTGCTTGGGCAATGCACATCGACACTCCCGGTGACACCATTATTCTCGGTACTGAAGGCGGTCTTCGTATTCCGTCAACAGATTGCTGGAACGGTTCTATCGGCGGTCCTCTTACAATTTATCAGGACATCGCAGGCGAAAGAGTTGAAACTAAGATTCCTATGAAGGAAAACAAAAAGACCAACTTCTATAACAAGATTCGTTCATTCCTTGACGCTATCAAAGAAAACGGTACTGCACCCGTTCCTTCTTCTCAAATTATCAAGAATCAGGCAATTATCGACGCAATCGTAAAATCTGCTAACGCAGGCAAAGAAGTTGAAGTTAATATTCCCGAAATTTGATAAACGGTAAAAAAGCAAAAAGTGTACTGAATTTTCAGTACACTTTTTTTCTTTCAGAGTAACGGTACAATTCCGAACCCGTTCACGATATACTTCCGCAAACGATTTTGTAATAACTGTTGGATGTAGCACTGTAAAATACCACATACAAAAGTGAAAATGCTACAACACTTATACCCGTAATGATTGCAAATAATCCGATATTTGTTATTCCGAAAAGAATAAGTATAAGTCGAATCATCTTAAATGCAAATGCCAAATGACAGCACGAAAGCAACAACGGAATGAAAAATACTGTCAACATTTGTGAGTTAATACTTCCCTTTATTTCCTTTTTCGTCATACCAATATTTTGCATTATCGTAAATCTTTCTTGGTCCTCATATCCTTCCGTAAGTTGCTTATAGTAAATTATAAGTGCCGCCGCAACGGCAAAAATAACACTGAGCATTATTCCGATAAAAATAATTCCGCCGGTAGATGCATAGTATTCTTCTTCATTGCTTGCTCTGCCGTGTATCCTATACGAAATAGTCGCATCACCGAATTCTTTCACCGTATTTGAAATTGATTTTTTCATCGCATTTTCCAAATTGATTTGCGATTCTTTGTCAAGGTCGGTATTAAAATCATATCTGTACCAATAAGTAACGATTTTTTCATCACGGTACATAAGCGACGTAAGCGGTTCCACCGTTTTTTCCATATCGGTAACTACAATGTACACCGTAGGAACAACATCCACTTCCTCACCGCTTTTTGCCATAAGTTCATTGTCCACATCCACAACCTTTAATTCTACCAAGTCTTCAAAATTGATTGTGTCGGCAAACTGTTCGTGGTTCTCCGTGCATAATACTGTTTCACCTTCATTAAGTGAAATATTCTTTCCCGAAAGTTCGTTATACGTTTTCTGTGAGATGAAAACATAAGTGTAAAGCGGATTATTCATTACCTCGGAATCCATAAGTGACTGATTGTCATATTTGAGTTTAACAAATCCGTTGATATAAAGTCCTGCTGAATCCGCATATTTATATTCAATTTTCGTGGTTTGAGTTGCGTTTGCTGCCGAAAGATTTTCTTTCACCGTGCTTTTTATTTTGTTTATATAACTATCAAACACTTCACTTGTGCCGTCGATATTATAGCAAGTATTGAATTCAAAAGGATATCTGTTTTCTATGGTATTTTTGCTTCCGAAATAAATGCACGATGTGGTGGAAATCGTTACAAGCACCATAGTTGACAAAATACATATAGAAGCAAGTCCTGCGCCGTTTCTTTTCATTCTGAATGCCATTGAAGAAACAGAAGCAAAATGTTTCTTTTGATAATAATAGTTTTTACATTTTTGAAGAATTCGGCAAATCATTACAGACCCGGATATCAAAAGAAGATATGTTCCGATGATTACCATAATTACCGCTATAAAGAACATCGAAAGCGACTGAATGGCATTATTGACTGAAAGCGCAAGAACGTATGCACCCACAAGAACGGCAATTCCGAGTATTCCGAAAACCCAATTTGTTTTAGGCGGTTTTTCCCCTGCATTTTGACTTTTTATCAAATTGATAGCGGTATTAGACTTAACACTTAACATTGAATAAACCGTCAGCAAAGCAAAAATTATACTGAAAATACACAATGTGGATTCTACCGATTTACCTGAAATGCTGTAAGCAAAATTCACGGTTCCGTGAACAAGCCGTACGATAATCAGTTCCGAAAGTTTTGAAAGTACAATTCCGAGGAATATTCCGCCAATCAGTGTTATGGCATAAATAAATAGATTTTCAAAAAAAATTATCAACCCGATATTGCTTTTTCCCATTCCGAGAATGTTATACAGTCCGAATTCCTTTTTTCTCCGCTTCATCAAAAATGAATTAGTATAAAAAAGAAATATCGTTGAAAAAATCGCTATTACCCATGCACCGAACATCATAAGCAATGCAGTTTCATCGCCGCCGGGTATTTGTGCCACCGTTTCGCTTGTGTTCAGGAAAATCACAATGTAATAAATCATTGCCATTCCGATGCAGGTAAAAATGTACGGAATATAAAGCCGTTTATTCTTTTTGATGCCTTCAAGTGCAAGTTTGGGATAAATTCCGAAATTCATTATTTATCACCACCCGTTGCAAGCATGGTAAGTGTATCGGATATCTTTTGATATAACTGTTGTTCAGTGCAATCTCCTTTATAAATTTGGTGAAATACTTCGCCGTCTTTAATAAAGAGAACTCTGTTTGCGGTACTTGCCGCTTTTACCGAATGTGTTACCATAACGATAGTTTGTCCCTGCCTGTTAATTTCATCAAACAGTCTTAAAAGTTCATCGGTGGATTTGGAATCAAGTGCGCCCGTGGGTTCATCTGCCAAAATCAGTTCGGGATTTGTAATGATTGCTCTCGCAACCGCCGCACGCTGTTTTTGTCCTCCTGAAACCTCGTATGGATACTTTTTAAGTAGTTTTTCTATGCCCAACTGTTCTGCAATGGGCTTCAGTTTTTCGCTCATCTCACCGTACTTTTTTCCTGCAAGAACAAGTGGAAGAAAGATGTTATCCTCTAAATTAAACGTATCAAGCAAATTAAAGTCCTGAAATACAAATCCCAAATGGTCACGTCTGAATGCGGCAATGTGAGATTCTTTTATGCTTGAAAGATTTTTTCCGTTTACAAGAACAGTTCCGCTTGTCGCCTTATCAAGCGCCGCAAGAATATTAAGAAGCGTCGTTTTACCCGAACCCGATTCGCCCATTATGGCAACGTATTCTCCCTTTTCAACGGTAAAGTTTACGTTTTTCAGCGCTTCAACCTTATTTCCGCCTATTCTTGTGGAATAAACTTTTCTTAAATTTTTAACTTCAAGAATATTCATAATAACCTCCGTTTTTGAGATGCTTTTCGCATTCCCTTTTACGTACACTATTATAGCAAAAGCGGGAAATAAAGCCATATTATAGGCTTACATTTCCCACAGTTTTTCTTACATTTTTGTAAGTTTTATATTTTGTTTTTCGTCTTTAATTCAAAGAACATTTTTGTTCCCACGTCTACCGTTGATTCGGCATACAGTTTAATGCCAAGTTTGTTGCACACGTTTTTGCAAAGATAAAGTCCTAATCCCGATGCCTTTTTATCAAATCTGCCAATCGTTCCCGTATAGCCTTTCTCAAATATTCTCGGCAAGTCTTCCTTGGCAATTCCCATTCCGGAGTCCTCAATGCAGAGAGTATTTTCGTTTTTCATATACATTTTAACGGTTCCCTCTTTTGTGTATTTAAGCGCATTCGAAAGAACCTGCTCAATGCAGAACGCAAACCATTTTTCATCCGTAATAAAAGAATATTCCGTAATATCGTATTCAAGTTTAAGCCGACGTTCGATAAATTCCGTAGAAAACTTTTTAATGCTTTCGGTCAAAACACTGTTCAAGTCAACTTTTCGGAAAAGATAATCCGTTTCATCCGAACCCAAACGCAAATATGCCATAACCATTTCAACGTACTGTTCAATTCGGAAAAGATCGTTTCTTATTTTTCGTGCAAGTGACGAATCCTCGTTTTGAAGATAAAGTTCCATTGAAGCAATCGGCGTTTTGATTTGATGCGCCCAAACGGTGTAATAGTTTATCATATCGGAATATTTTTCATTATTTTCCGTCTTAAATTCGTTAAAACGTTTTTTTAATTCAAAAATAAGTTGCTGATAATCTTCCTCCAAAATGTTTTCCGTTTCGGGAAGATTATCTGCCAAAACCTCAATGTTATTTACAAGTCGGACAAGTTCATTATGCTTTTTTCTTTCTTTCAAAAAATCGAATATCAAAAATCCGCATAAAACCACGAAGCATATACAAAACGGATAAATTACTGCGCTAAGCGGCAATCCGTAAAGTGCAAATGTAATCGCAAAAACCGTAAAAAACAGCAGGAACATTATTATATATTTAATATGTTCCGCCAAGTATTTAACAAATATTTTCATATTATATGATTTTTTCCATCCAAACCACACTGTATTTTTTGCTGAATTTTATCCCGCATTCGCTGAATTTTCCGACAGTTTTATACCCCATTTTTTTGTGAAAAAACACACTGTCATTTGTTAAATGTTCATCCTGTTCATCAGTTACGGCAATACACGCATAGAGATTGGATATTCCCATATTTTTCAGTGCTTTTTCAAGTTCTTCATAGAGCTTTTTTCCCACGTTATTGCGGCGGTATTCTTTGTCAACGTAAACAGACATTTCAACTGAAATCTTATATGCTTCACGTTCACTTATGCCGTGAGCATAAGCATACCCGATAACTTTTCCGTCGTCCTCTGCCGCCAAAAACGGGTACTTTTCAGTAATCGTGCTTATGCGTTTTTCAAATTCTTCCGTTGACGGCGCAACATACTCAAAAGTTATTGCCGTATTTTCAACGTAATACGAATATATTTCCGCAATTTTTTCAGCATCTTTTATTTCTGCATTTCTGATTATCATTTCTTATCCTAAAATATAGCCAACGCCGAATTTTGTAATAATAAAATCATTCAAACCGTAACTGTCAAGTTTTTTTCTCAAACGGTTGATATTTACAGTCAACGTATTTTCATCTATGAACGTATCGGTTTTCCAAAGCCGTTCCATAAGAAATTCACGGCTTACCACCTTACCCTTATTTTCCATCAGGCAATGAAGAATTCTGTATTCATTCTTGGTAAGCGGAATGTTTGCTTCGTTATATGTAAGTGTATTCGCATTTGTATCAAGGAACGCACTTCTGTGCTCTAAAACGTTTATTTCGTTTGAAAAATCATAGGTTCTTCTTAAAATCGCCTGAATTTTTGCAATGAGAACCGAATAGTCAAACGGCTTGGAAATAAAATCGTCTGCTCCCATATTCATTGCCATAACAATGTTCATATTGTCCGACGCCGAAGAAACAAATATTATCGGAACTTTGGATATCTTTCTGATTTCATTGCACCAATGGTAGCCGTTGAAGAACGGTAAAACAATATCCATCAAAATCAACTGTGGCTTGTGCTTGGCGTATTCCGCCGCAATATCCTTAAAGTTTTCCGCAATAACCGTATCAAATTCCCATTGTTTAAGGTGCTTCGAAACTGAACCGGCAATTCCGAAATCATCTTCAACAATCATTATTTTATACATAAATTCACCTCTTTGTGCTCGGTGCAAGATATTCAAAATTATTCAAGAATATCCGTTTCCTTAAAGACGTTGTCGCCTATATTGATTCTAAATGCCTTTACTTCAAACGGTTCTAACACTGCCGTGCATCTTGTGTTTAGTGCAGGAATCTCAAACTCGGCTTTTCCGCCTTTTCCCGTAGATTCAAATAATTGAACAATATATGCCGTCTTGTCTTTATTCATTCTGAAAGCAACAAGTTGAATACCTTTGCCGTCAAGTTTTATTCCGTATTGCGGCATAACTCCGTTTCCGTCCGGGAAAAACGACAAAGCAAATGATTTTTCATTAAACTGCTGGGCTTCAAGTGTAACCTTTTCCGTTACATCGCTTTTTTCTCCGCCCAACAGTTCAAAGTTATATATTCTTTCGCCCTGCTCCATTCTTTCGGTAAACCTGTGTTGGGGCAAAATCGTTCTGTCAAGAAGTGTATGTCCCGTATATGCTGCGCTTCTTGCAAGGGAAATGCGTATTTCACCGTCAGAAAAATCGTTTCCGTAAACGCCGTCGTTAATAATTGCCAGCATATTACTCTCATCGCTTGAAGCAACCCATTTTTGAGCAACGTTTTCATCTCCGTTATCCTTTAAGCCGCCAAAACCGAACATTCCCTGCCCGATTATTTCTTTTTTAAGAACCGTTGGAACGGATAACTTTATCATTGTGCTTCTTTCTGCATTATACAAGCGAATTTTAACAGAAAGTGCTTTTCCGAATTTCGGTAAGATGTACTGAACAAGTGCAGAAGAATTATTATATGTAAACGATGCTTCTATAACCGTACGTACAGGTCCGTCTTCAACGACTCTTACAGGAGCAAGCTTTTTGCATTTTACCCCTGCAAACTCGGCGCTTTGCGTTTCATTCATAAGATCAAATGAGCCGATAACGTTCCTGAAACTCCGAACGTTCATTCCCCATGCATCCTCGCTGTCTTGTACCGCAATAAGTTTAACTTCATTTTCAAGATAATTTATTCCGTCAACACAGTATTCTGCCAAACATCCCGTTTTTTTGCTAATTCGTGCGCTGAAAGAACCGTTATCGAAATAATAATTGCCGTCATCACCGAATTCTTTCGGAATAGGTCTTTCAGGCAAAGTTTCGGGAATACAGTCAAAACGGTTTATTTGCATAGGCTTAAGTTTTGCGTGGAAAACAACACGTTTGCGCCAATCAAGCGGAACGTTGCTTCTTTCCTTTTCTATCTGTGCAGGAACGTATTCGCCGTCACAAGCCACCTTAAAAACCGTAAATTCTTCTTTCCAGTTTTGGTCTGCAAGCATAAATTCACAAGCGATATCTTCTTCCACCTCATAGGGATGCGGATTATACACAAGTATCGGGTATGTGCCCGTATCAGCCTTCTTCTGACCGCTTGAAAGCGCAAAGAACGCTTTGGCACGAAGTTTTGTCATAATTTCCGCACCGTGATGCAAAAGCTGCAATGCACTTTCCTCAACCGACTGTATGGACGAGCCGGGAAGAATATCGTGGAACTGTGCTAAACATAAATCACGCACCGCACTTTGAATTTTCTCTGTCGGATAGTCCATAAGTCCCGAAAGAACGGCATGAGTAATCATCTTTTCCGTCGTGCTGATAATATTTTCGAGTTTTCTGTACTCCTGCTTAATACGAATCTGCGATGTGTAGCATCCCACCTGCGTCGGTGCAAGGGTGAAATCTATTTCCGGCAAAACTGTGTTTTCCGATTTTAAGTCGGAAAAGAACTGTTCCGGGTAGGAATGTACAATTTCCGAACTGCTATTGCTTATATATTCGTTTATATCCGAAATGTCTTTTCGGCTCGGGCCGCCGCCGTGATTACCTACGCCCCACGTAAACAAACCCATTTCAATATTGGGATTTGCCTCAAGCCACCAATTTAATTCATCCTTGCCCTGCCCTAATCTTGAATTGTACGAGGTAGTAAGGCGATGTGCCGTAACCGTTGAACCGTCATAGCCTTTCCACTGAAAACTTTCCTTTGGAAGGTGCATTTCTTCTTCAAACGGACGCATAAACAAATATGAATCGTATCCGGCTTTTTTCAGAATTTGAACGAGTCCCTTATTATGTCCGAACGCATCAAAACTTATCGCCGTATTATTTACTACGCCGAATTTTTCGTAAAAATATTCCCGTCCTAATTTGATTTGCCTAATAATTGCTTCTCCGCTTGGCATATTGCAATCGGGCTGAATATACCAACCGCCCATAATATGCCATTTGCCCTCTTTTACAAGCTTTTGAATGCGTTTGAATAATGCAGGTTCATATTCTTCTACCCAACGGTATAGAAGTGCTTCATTGTGGCAGAAAATGAAATTGTCAAATTCTTCGCACAAATCTGCCGCCGCCCTAAACGTGGAAACAGCCGACGCAGCTCCTTCTTCCCAATCCCATTGCCAAAACGGATCAAGATGTGCATTGCAAATCAAATGAATTTTTTTCATATAAAAACCTCTTATAAAATAGCATAGCCATATAAAATTAGTATAACATTTCTTATATATAAGTCAAGAAAAGTTTTTCAAATTTTTTAATGGAAAATATTGACATTTTTATATAATTATTGTAAAATATTACCAGAAATTACAAGGAAGAAAAGCAAATGATAAAATGCAGAATAAACATCACAAAATGTGAAATTGATAAGAATATAAATGTATACGGAATTGATTTTATGAAAAACGGTCAATTATTGTATCAAGTCAAAGATATTTCTTCGGATTTCCGAAAGATAAAACATCTTTGTGAAATAATTGACCGTTCAGATATAAGTCAGAACCACATTGCTGATATTATTGAGGATTTTATCGGGTAAAAAATTATACTTCTTTCGGCGGAATACAAATGAGAACTTCTGCCTTGCAAAATGAAAATTTCGTATTTGCAGTAATAAATATAACTTCACCTCTGCTTAAAGAAAATTTTTCATTTTCACAATTCATAGTTCCTCCGTTTTGTATTGAAACAATCGTAACGGCATAATCAAAAACTATATTCTCACTGTTTCCGTTAATTTTTATAAGTCCGAAACAGTCAGTATCATCGTAATTTACAAGTGTTGTAATTGTATTATCAACGGCTCTCTGCTTCAAAAAATGCTCGTTTTGTGTTTGCTCTCTTGTTTTTGGCAAATACGAAAAACATTCAAGCATCGCATCAACACCTACACCGTAATGAATTTGCAGCGGTGTAAGTCTTTCTCCTGCCACCGTTACAGTTTCCGCACGCATAGTGTAATCCGACGGCTCCTGTATTTCAAGCAAAAAGCAACCCGCCCCTATTGCATGAGGAGTGCCTCCGGTAACAAGGATAGTATCACCTTTCATAACTTTATAGCAATGCATAGAATTTAACATTTCCTCAATGTCCTGCTTTTCAAAGAGTTCTCTCCAATATTCCGGAGTAACATTTTCCTTAAATCCAAGATATATACACGCATTTTCATCCCTTGTATCAAGGATATGCCAACATTCTGTCTTTCCGTAAGAATTATTGAAATATTTCTTTGCGTATTCTTTCGTGGGATGAACCTGTATTCCAAGGCGTTCTCCCGCATCAAGTAATTTTATAAGAACACCGTATTCACTTCTGCCCTTTCCGAAGTCAACCTCCTCGTCTGTTATAAGTTTTCCACCTTCGATTTTGGTTATCCCCTCGTTTTTTATGTATTCCCTGTTCTTGGCTTCAGTAAAGGATGAAATCCAATATTCAGGGCAAAATCCATCCTGACAAACCGATTTATTCAGAAATTTATCAAGTAACTTCCCACCACTGTAAGTTCTTGTTACTCTTGTTTCCTGTTCAACTAAAACTTTCACTTTGCTATCCTTTCAATTTTTATTTCATGTGGCGTAACCGAAACGCTTATCTTATTATTAAAAACATCAATTTCTCCCGAATGCGTACTCTCAGTATAATTAAATATGAAAACGAAATATTCTTTATCTGTTTCGCTTATTCTGACTTTTAATTCTGTATCTGTTTCGATTTGTCTAAGATCTAATTTATCAACTGCACTTTTGATGAATTTTTTCTTATTGTCGTCAAGCGACTGACTGCAACCGTAAAAGAAATCCGTATTAAGCATAATTACTCTGCCTTTTCCGCTTTTTTTAAGCGTGACTGCCGGTACGCCGTCCTGAAAATATTCTACAACCTGTGAATTCGATTCAGTTATCTGACGCCATTTATATCCACACACACCGTATTCTGAAAAAGGTACCAGCAAACTGTCAGTATCTTTAAGAGTAACACCGCAGAATTCATTAAAACTTCCGCCGGGCAAGCAATCGTACGCCCTCCCCACTTCATTCATAATACCGAATCTGCCGTCAATAATAAGCGTACCCCCGTTCAAAACGAATTCTTTTAATTTTTCCGTCATCATGCCGTCAATCATAATACAATTTGTAATTATAACTGCAGAATAATTTTCAAACTCATCTGCAACAATAATATCGCATCTTACGTTTTCGTTGAATAATGCCCGATATGCACCGTAAATTGAATTTATATAGTAATTATCGTCAACCGGATAACTTGTCGTTATTGCCCGTTGAAAGTTTTCATTTTCCGAAAAAAATAAAATTCCCACTTTTGAACGAACAGGTTTTGCCCCTTCAGTTTTCTTAAGCAGTTCACCGATTTCTTTTGTCGCATTAAGCCGTTCGGTTCCTTCACCTTTATAATCAACTAATCCTCTGCCTAAAATCTGTGTTCCTCTGTCAAAAGGGCGCCACATCCAATATATAATTCCGGTTGCTCCTCCGGCTATCGCTTCTGTGCACCATTGCTTAAGTTCGTACGGTTTAACTTCCGTATTCGGATTGAACAGTGCCTGCGTATGTGTCTGCATTTCGGAAATCATAAACCCAGTTCTTGCGGTAGCATCAAAAAATCCGTCGAAAATTTCCCATCACATTTCGGGTAAAATAGTGCAGGCAAATACTGTGAAATGTTTTTTGGATAAAACGACATTCCTATTTTGTCAACGGCATTGTTAATAGCATAATCGTCCTGCGGTCTGTTAAAACTACCCATCGGCGACGACATAGAATGAATATTGTCTGCAATAGTACAATGTGCATTATCTATTCCCTTGATCGCATCACTCCATTTCTTCACGATTTTTGCTAAAATATACTTTGAAAATTCATAATAATCTGTTTCCGGCAACAGACTTGCCCATTTCCACGTTTGAACAGTTATTTGCGACCAGTCAGAATACGTACGTTCCCACGCAATATTAAGGTTTTCTATCGTTTCATATTTATTGAGAAGCCATTCTCGGAATTTGATCATTGTAAATTCATCATACGAGCGAAACATCGTTTCATTAAAAACATCGTATCCTAAAAGCGCTTTATGATTTTTATACGCATTTGCAGCTTTTTTATAATTCTAACAAATAATCTTTTCAACTTGGGGATGGCAGTAGTTTATGTACCCATAGCTTGAGCTTGTTCGAGTTTGAATATTTCCGTTAATGTCACGTGCGAAATATTCGTCTTTCATCATAAAATCAGGCATATATTCAAGCCAACAAACCTGTCCTGCAAGTTCCATAATTATCTTCAAATCATATTTTTCCGCAATGTCAAGAATGATTTTTCCCGTATTGAACGGATAATTCTCCGTTTTTTTCTCGTACCAATAAAACGCAGGCCAAACAACAACCGTGTTCATTCCGAATTTTTTCATTAAAGCAAAGTTCTTTTCAAAAGTTTCAGGCGTATCGTCGCTTTTAACCTTAAAAACACTTCCGTAATTCATAATTATCTCCTCAATATAAATACATTTTCATAGATATTATATAAAAAATATTGCCGAGATTTCTATCCGGTTTTTTTGATAAATATTGCATTTTTTTAGATTTTTGATATAATATATCCGAGGTGATACTATGCGCGTTCCAATACGGCTTGATTATTCTGATTTTTCAAACAAAGAAATATTCGTTCGTGAAAGAACCCTTGACGTAAGTTATCCTCAGCATTGGCACAATTATTATGAAATGATATTTTATAATAATTGTATGGGAAAATGCGTTCTTAACGGAACAGAGTATTCCCTTGAAAAAAATTGCATTTTTTTAATGACACCCGTCGATTTTCACAATATAGATGCAGTCAGAAAGCAGAATTGCCGATCAATAAATATTTCGTTTAAGTCGGATGTTATTCCCGATCCGATCAAAATCATAAACCCTTTTGTGATTTATGAGCCAAGCAGCTTAACAGAATTGCTATTTGAAGAAATTCTAACTGAATATAAAAAAAACAGCAGCACAGAATATTTAAAATCTATGCTGCATACGTTGTTATTTAACTTATTCACTTCAAAGAATCATGAAAAAATCAACGTAAAATACCTAAGCGATACAACAAAAAACATAATTTCGTTTTTATTGATGCACCCGAATGAAAACAATTCTGTATGCCAACTCGCCAAGTCAAACGGGATAGCCGAGTCGTATTTATCAGATCTATTTCACCGAGAAACAGGTATAACACTAAACCGATATATAAATGAATTAAGAATTGAATATGCCTGTAAATTGTTGAAGATGAAAGAAATGAGTGTTTTGGAAATAGCATATGAATCAGGTTTTGGAAGTCCCTCTCAGTTTTTCAGAACATTTAAGGAAATAAAAAGAGTATCACCGGGAAAATACGCTAATAAATGTAGAAATGATTGAAACATTCAAAAATAAAATGATTAAAAGGCAGAAAAAAAGAGTCGTAATATCTACGACTCTTTTAATTTAGATTCCGGCGGCGACTTACACTCCCGGGCCGTCTCCAGCCAAGTACCATCAGCGCTGAAAAGCTTAACTTCTGTGTTCGGAATGGGAACAGGTGATCCTTTTCGCCATTACCACCGGAAATTTTGACAGCTTTCGCTGTTTTTGTCATTTTATCTTAATGC
>JAZRYL010000010.1:0-40034 GCA_045600705.1 Clostridia bacterium
GAATTTATCGGGGTACTTGGTCCAGTCGAACTTGCCCGAATCGACGATACAGCCGCCGACCGCCGCGCCGTGACCGTCCATATATTTGGTGGTGGAATGCGTCACAATATCGGCTCCCCACTCGAACGGGCGGCAGTTATACGGGGTCGGGAAGGTGTTGTCCACGATGAGCGGAACACCGTGCGCGTGTGCTGCGGCGGCAAATTTCTCGATATCGAGGACCGTCAGTGCGGGATTGGCGATGGTTTCGCCGAACACCGCCTTGGTATTGGGGCGGAACGCGGCGGCAAGCTCCTCTTCGGTGCAGTCGGGGGAAACAAAGGTAAACTCCACGCCCATTCTCTTCATGGTAACGGAAAACAGGTTGTACGTGCCACCGTAAATGGAGGAGGAGGCGACGACGTGATCACCCGCCGATGCGATATTGAATACGGCAAAGAAGTTGGCGGCCTGACCCGAGGAGGTCAGCATCGCGGCGGTGCCACCCTCAAGCTCGCAGATCTTCGCCGCCACGTAGTCGTTGGTGGGGTTCTGCAAACGGGTATAGAAGTAGCCGCTGCTCTCAAGGTCGAAGAGCTTACCCATCTCCTCGCTCGTCGCATATTTGAAGGTCGTGCTCTGAATGATGGGAATCTCGCGCGGTTCTCCGTTTCCGGGGGTGTAACCGCCCTGCACGCATTTTGTTTCAAGTCTGAAGTCCGACATTTGATTTCTCCTTTTCGATTCACAAACGGAATCGCGACAGATTTATATTTTCTATATAGTCTAACTTACCATAAAAAGGCGCGTTTGTCAAGTCCCCACGCCGAAAACAGAACAAAACGACCACGCGTCAAAGCACGGAAGTCCTCTCATAGGTAAAACCTTGCCGATGGCAGCTTTCGTGCATTCTCGCCGCTCTGCGGGCAACCTTTTGCCGATTCGTTGTTTGGTCGAAGTGGCGGGAGCCAAACCCACGCTACCCTCCACCTTCGCATAGTCGTCATGCGTCGCTCGGTACGGGAAAGCCGTTGGTCCCGCCACGAAAAAACGCTCTCCTTAGAGAGCGTTTTTTGGTCGCCCACATGCAACTTTATCCGAACACGGAATGTCCGTAAAGAGTACGGTTTTTGAGCCATAGCCGAAGTTTAATGTAAGTAAAATTACTGAGTTTTTTGATAACGAGGAAGAAATGGCGAAGGTTCAAAAGTGGCGTGAGGAATATGAGGAAAAAGAGCTTTTGGAGAAGGAGGACAAGGCGATGAAAAAAGCGGGAGCGGCGTAATGTAGAGTAATTGTGAAAGCCTCGGCAGGGAGTTTCTTTGCCGAGGCTGAATTTGTTTATTCTCTTGTGAATACGTAGTAGTGAATTTTTCCGGCGAAAGAATAGTCTCCCGATTTCCACTCAAGTATCAAGAATTCTTTTCCTTCGTGTTCGACGATTTCATATGCGCAAGCTGTTTTAGAGTATTTATTGAGTTCAAGCCCTTTTGTCCAGTTGAGCATACTTTCGCGATTCTTGGTGACGGTAATCATTCGACCATCCGAAAGGAATTCGACACGCTGGAGGAATAATTCTCCGCCTTTCCAAGTTTTCCTTGACGGGTCGAAATTGTCACGGTTTCTGATGAAATCAAATGCATTCCAAACACCGAGAACCTTTTGATCAATTACAAAAGGATGATCGGTGTTGTCGCAAATTTGAATTTCTTCTTTGGATGCAATGTGGCGAGAGTTGGTTTGTTCATATACCCAAAGCTCCGTTGCATCATTTTCGTTCATTTGAATTTCGAGGAACATCAGCTTTCGACCATCAATGGTTTCGATTGTATACGGATGCTCAATGAGATTATCGCGATCACCTGTAAGCGTATATACTTTTCCTTTTGTCCATCCCGAGAAGACCCAATAGGGTTGACCTCCGTCAATGAAATACAACTTCTGCAGCCATACCGAATGCCAGCATTTCGGCTTTCCGTATACAAAATGCTCGCGCGTGGGAACAATGTCCAAAAACTTCCACGTCCCGCAAGCTTCGGGATCGTCAACGAAAGAAATTTCTGCATCCTTGGCATAAAGTTTTTGTTTCTTGTGTGGGCAAACAGGAAGTTTTAATTCTACGGTTCCGTCTTCGTGATAGATTTCAAAATATGCACCGCAGGTATCGTAATTTGAATCATCAAGATGTTTGATCATTGCCTTATAGGCATCGTCAAGCTCATCGGCCTTGCAAATTAAAGAAGCAACGTTCGTACCAAGTGAGATCGTCTTTTCTCCATATTCGCAGGACACTGGAAGTTTCCCCACAATATCCATGCAAGCTGCAAGATCAAAGTCAGCTTCTCTGTACTCGGTTTCGTAATTGATGATGATTTTTCTTTTACCAAGAATCGCTTTGGGCAGATTGCTTTTGATTTTCTCAATGTCGTCAAAAGCATCGGTTTTGGATAAATAATTCTTTCGGATATAAGCAACGCGCATTTCGTCGGTTGCTCTGACAATAATATTAAACATTTTCGACTCTCCTTTTGTCAGATTGTTTTTGATGGATTCAATTTTCCTTAACTGTGTTTGGGTGGTTTCAATCAATGCTTGCAGCTCGGCAAGCTTTGCATTTAATGCCGCCGTGATTTTCTCGTTATCCTTGGTTGTCAACTGCACACGTATCTCAGCCAAAGAAAAGCCAAGCTCCTTCAAGGCAATAATACGATAGCAATCTTCAAGCTTTGATGCAGAATAATAACGGTATCCCGTGAATTTATCAATTTCATCGGGAACAAGTAGACCTTCGGCATCGTAATATCGCAACGTCTTTACCGAGATATTGCACAGCTTAGATAATTCACCTATCTTATACATATATCTTATACATAGCGTTTTCCTTTCATTGAGATTTTGCAGTATAGAAACAGCGCTATTTCTATCTTGCAAGCATAGTATATCATTACAGTTAAGGGGAGAGTCAATAGGTTTTCCAAAAATTTTTGATGTATTTATTATATCATAAAAATATGTCTTTTTCAACAATGCAAACGCCGATACCATAGACAAATGACCACGGTATCGGCTATTTTCATTTCTTACTATTAAAATTAGGATACTCAAATAAAACAAATAATCCGAACGACTCTCCAAGTAAGAGAATGTTCGGATTATTTTCATGTGGTTGCGGGGACGGGACTTGAACCACGCGACCTTCGGGTTATGAGCCCGACGAGCTACCAACTGCTCCACCCCGCGATATAAAATTGCGCAACCAATCATTGATTACACAATTATTATATATTAAAGTTTTTGATTTGTCAACTAAAAAAATACAAGAAAAAGAGATATATTTGTCGTATGCAAATATTTAGCTGTTGACGTTAGTAATCAAGTCGTGTGCAAGAGCTTCTATTTTTGCAAAATCCTTAGAATTGATAATGGATTTATTCACAACACAGGAGCCGACACCGACGCAGGAAGCACCGGCGGCGATGAAATCTGCGGCATTTGAAGCGTTCACACCGCCAACCGCCATAAATTTAATTTGGGAAAGCGGAGCGGCGATATTTTTTATATATGCCGGACCGAGCGAGGAAATAGGAAAGATTTTAACCATATCAGCGCCTGCGTTGTAAGCCAAAACGGCTTCTGACGGGGTGAAAGCGCCGGGGAATGAAAGCAGACCGAGTTCTTTTGTACGCTTTATGACTGCCGCATTAGTGTCAGGGGAAATGATAAATGAGCCTCCTGCTTCTTTGACGGCGGCGACCTGATTAGAATTAAGAACCGTTCCTGCGCCTATGCACATTTTATCACCGAACTGTTCCGAAGTCATACGAATATACTCTTTGACGGCGGAATCGGGAATTTTGAGTGAGGCATCGAAAGTAAATTCCACGGCTCTTATACCGCCGTTGTAAAGTGCCTGCACGGTGGGAATAATGTTTTCTTTATCAATTCCACGAACGATTGCGACCACTTTTCCGTCGATAATTTTCTGAACCTTGGCATCATTTTCCTGCTGCCTTTTGATTATTTGATTCATATTTGCGGATAAACCGTCAATAAATTCTACCCATTCGTCGGGGCAAACGAAAGCATCGGTATTTCCGCTGCGAACTTTTTCCAATTTGCCGAGAGTGTCGTTATTCCACGTGTGATTACCTAAAAACACGTCAACGTGCTGATTTCTCACGTGGGCAAGACCGCCGAGATATTTTTCTCTTGCGGATAAGGGCAGTCCGCTTGCACGCAGAAATTCTGTTGTAAGCGTATTTGTGCCCACACCGCCGTGCATACCTGCACGGAATGTTTTTATTCCGTCCTTAACATTGAAGAAGAAGGACATTGTTCCGTCCGTGTGACCGGGAGTGGACAGACACAAAATTTCCGTGTTGCCCAAGGAAACGGTATCGCCGTCGTTCAAAAGAACGTCGGGAGTGAATCCGTTCTTTTTAATATAATTGGGGTCGGGCGAAAGAGCAGTATCTTCCGTGCCGTCCACCATTTTAAGGTCGTCTTTTCCGAGATAAATCTTTGCGCCGGTAAGTTCACGCATTCTTTTAGCGGAACCGGCATGGTCGTAGTGACCGTGGGAAAGCAGAATTATTTTTATTTCGTCGGTGGAAAAGCCTAACGATTTAATATTTTCCACAACGGCGTCAAAGGAATCGTCGTAGCCGGGGTCAATTAAAATTAGACCTGCGCCGGTGTTGATAATATGCGTTGAGGCTTCTGCAACGCCTACAAAATAAATATTTCTGAAAACTTTGCCCGGTTGAACGTATGTATAATTCATAAAAACTCCTTATTCCATGCTGAAAAGCATATCCAAACTTTCCGAAAGTTTAATGATTTGTGCAGGGTCGTTGCTGTCAATGGAAGTTGAATTCGACAACTGCTCAAAGAATATGCTTTTTGTTTTTTCATCATTTTCCAGTCCGACGGTGCTGAGCGAATGGGGCATACCGTACTTTTTCATAAGCGAAAGAATGAATTCGTTGTTTTCGCTTTCGCCGTTGTAGAAGTTTTGAAGAAGCAAGCCAATACCGACGATTTCGCCGTGAAGGTACGGCTTAACGTCTTCAAAGAACATTTTTCTTGAAATCTCGTAAAACTTGTGTGCAAGTGCACACTGATTGGAGCCGCGGGCAATTCCGCTGATAACACCCGTGGTACAGATAGTTGAAAAAACTACCCGTTCAAAAGCATCGCCGAGTTCTCCGCTTTTCATTTCGTTTATTGCCGGCTCTGTCAGATTGCAAAGGTCGGAAAACATTTCTTTGGAAAGGTAATATGCCCAGTTGAGACCCAATGGATAATCCGTTGTGGTTTCGTTGAAGCGGTGTTTTATTTCAATAAATTTGGCAAGGGAGTCAAATACGCCTGCAAGCAAAAGCCGAACGGGTTGAGTGGCAATTATTTCCGTGTCGGCAATAACACAGTTGATTTCGTTTTTGTAGTGCAGACTTCCTACTGTTCTGCCCTCGGTTGAATAACGGACACTAAGCGGAGTGTATGCGGCACATGTAGCACTTGATGTGGGTACGTTAATTACGGGGAATGTTCCCTTGTACCCGATGAGTTTGGCAAAGTCCATAATAACTCCGCCGCCGACACCTACCACAACGTCAAGACCGTTTTCGTTCATATATGCGGCAAGTTTTTCCGCATCCTGCTCGTTGCAGGGACTGTTGTGAACGACTATTTTATGCTTGACGGCTTTTAGGTTTTCTTCAATTTTATCACGTGCAACGGCAAGAGAGGTGCTGTCACCTACCACAAGGGGCGAACTGCCCAATAATAAAACTTCTTCACCGAGTTTTTCAATATATTTTCTTCCTTGAAGGTAGCGCCCACAACCTATTCTGAAAGATTCTTCTTTAATCGGCATAGTAATTTTCACCTTTTCTATTGATTTTGTTTACATATTTGCTATAATAATATTACAATCTTTTTTATGAAAAATCAATTCATAATATTGATTAAAATTTTAGAAATATTGCGGTGAAGGTATGATATTAAGTTCGTATTCGGAACAGAAAGAAAAAATTGCGGGAATTAAACTTATCAGCTGCGGCCACATTTTTGCCGAAAACGGCAGAAAAATTCAGCGTGAAAACGGCAGAAATGATTGGTTACTGTTTTTTGCGGCAAAGGGAAACGAAACATTTTTTCTTCCGCATAAGGCAGAACTGCATGAAGGCGGATTTATTTTGTTTGCTCCCGGAGAAGCCCAAAAACACGTATATTGCGGCAATTCTACGGGCGAGTTTTATTATATCCATTTTGACTGTGACGGACTTTTGCCCGAAATAAACTTGAATACAATGCACCCGTATAATATTCCATTTGACAGAACTTTTTGCGATATTTTTGAGGAAATAATAGAAGAAACTATGAAAAAAGATATTTCTTATGAAAAAATTTGCACGTATAGATTCCTATACTTATTATCATTACTTGAAAAAAGCACAATAAGTCAGCGTAATCAAACAGTGCCGTATTCACAGAACATTTTTCACGGTATACAGTACATAAACAGATATTTTTATCTTGATAAATCGCTTGAAGAATATGCGGAAATATGTAATTTAAGTAAATTCCATTTTTTAAGAATGTTTAAGGAAAACACAGGCGTCACCCCCATAGAATACAGAAATAATATCAGAATTGAACACAGTGCCGAACTACTGAAAAACAGCAGTGATTCCGTTGAGGAAATAGGTCTGCGTGTGGGGTTTTCGTCTTTAGCATATTTCAGCTATTCTTTTAAGAAAAAATACGGAATATCCCCAAAAGAATTCAGAAAGCGGGAAAACTGATTTGCACTTCTGAAAAAATGATAATCGTATGCGGAATATTGGGGTATAAATAAGCATTTTTTTTTAGCTCGATTTCTAAAAATATGAGTTAAATATCTATATACAATGTAATTTTTGCGTGTTATATTTATATTATAAAGCATTCTTGATTGCTTCGAAAAGTTCGTCGTAGGTTTCATAAGCGGGAATGTTCGGAAAATCTTTCTTGATTTTCTCGGTGCTCTTGAACAAAAATCCTGCCTTACTTGCCTGAATCATACCAAGGTCGTTGAAACTGTCACCGGAAGCAATGGTGTCGTAACCGATGGACTGAAGTCCTCTTACGGTTGTGAGTTTTGACTGTTCACAACGCATTTTGTATCCGGTGATTTCACCGTTTTCGGCTACTTCGAGAGTGTTGCAGAAAATGGTGGGCATACCTAATTTTTTCATTAAAGGAGCGGCAAACTGCTCGAAAGTGTCGGAAAGAATGATAACCTGCGTAATCTCACGAAGTTTATCCAAAAATTCCTTTGCACCGGGCATAACGTCTATTTTTGAAATAGTTTCCTTAATCTCGTTAAGACCGAGTCCGTGTTCTTTCAAAATTCCGATACGGTATTTCATCAGCTTATCGTAATCCGGCTCCTCACGGGTGGTGATTTTGAGTTCGGGAATACCCGTTTCTTCGGCAAAAGCGATCCAAATTTCGGGTACGAGAACGCCTTCCATATCAAGACAAACAATATTCATAGCAAAAAACTCCTTTTGTAATTTTATTTTTATATTTTATCACTAATTATAATAATTTTCAAGTAATTTGTACGGAGGAAAGAACAATGATTAAATTTTTGAACAAAATCGGAAAAGTAGTTCCGAAAACTTCTCAGGAAATAAACACATCACCGTTTAGTCTTGGCTTTGAAAAGCTTGACCGTGATGTTTTCGACCCGGAAAAGGCATACGATTTCGTTGCACAAGTGGGTGTAAAAAGAGCAAGACTTCAGTCAGGGTGGCAGAGAACCGAAAAAGAAAAAGGTGTGTACGATTTTTCGTGGCTTGATAAGGTGGTGGATAATCTTCTTGAACGCAAAATTCAGCCGTGGCTGTGTCTTTGCTACGGAAATCAGCTTTATTCGCCGGAAGCAAAAGAAGTGTTCGGCGCGGTAGGAATTCCGCCCGTGCATACGCAGGAAGAAAAAGAAGCGTGGGTAAATTACGTTAAAGCGACGGTCAGCCATTATAAGGGAAGAATAAAAGAATACGAGGTATGGAACGAGCCCGACGGAAAGTGGTGCTGGAAGCACGGCCCCAACGGAACGGAATTGGGTGAGTTTGTAAAAATGACCGCAATAGCCTGTCACGAGGCAAATCCTGAGTGCAAAGTTGTTGGCTTCGCCGCTTGTATGAGTGACGAGAAATTTCTTGATGAAGTTGCCGCAACCGGATGTATGGAACACGTTGACGGACTGACATACCACGCATACACCGTGTGGGAGGACAATGTGATTTCCATTAACAGACTGTACAGAAAGTTTGCAGATAAATACGGAAAAAATCTGCCTTTGTGGCAGGGCGAAAGCGGTGCGCAGTCCCGTCCCGACGGCGCAGGAGCAATGCACGGCGCTAACTGGTCACCCGAATTGCAGACAAAGTATTTGCTTAGACATCTGCTTTGTGATTTGAGTATGGGCGTAGAGGTTGCTTCATATTTTTCGTGTATGGATATGATCGAAGCGCTTAACGGCAAGGTTGATGACGTGAATTCATATCTTGATTACGGCTATTTCGGAATTCTCGGTGCCGATTTTGACGAAAACGGAAAGTCTGTGGGCACGTATTCGCCCAAACCGTCATTTTATGCCCTTCAAACGCTTTGTACTGTGTTCTCGGAAAAATATGAAATGATTCCGTCGTTTTCGGAAAGCAAAATCGAATATTCACCCCGACTGTTTTCAAATGATTACGATTTTAATAAAATCAGCACGTTCTGCGCAAAGCGTGAAAACGGCTCGAAAATTATGACTTATTGGGCGCCGCTGCTTTATTTGGAGGAAACACTTAATTCTACCTGCACACTTTGCTTTGAGGGCGAAGAAGTGCCGGTGCTTATCAATTTGGCAGACGGTACGGTTTATGAAATTCCGAAAGAGCAGGTGCTTTATGAAGACGGAAAGACGGTTTTGAAAAACATTCCCGTGGCAGATACGCCCTATGCACTTATGTGGGGCGATTTTGCGGAGTATGAAAAAACGTAAGAACAGTAAATTGACAAAACAAGAATGATTTATTATAATCGTAAAAAAAGGGGGGAAGAAAAAGTGCCCGAACAGAATGAAAATAAGTACGAAGAATCGCAGGCAAGTGCATTCTTGAATTTTTTAATGGAAATCATCAACTATGTTGCATTGACGGTATCGGTAATACTGACATTTTCTATTTCGATGCTTATGGATATGCTCACGTCAACGTGCAACTTAACAAGAACGGGAATATGCTTTTTCCTGAATAAAAAACTTCAGAAAAATCTTAAATTCACGTACAATTACGGCGGAGACCGCCTTGAAGCACTTTCCACACTTTTCTGTGACATACTGATGGTGCTCAGTTCGCTTTTTATAATGGGCTTTGCGGTATATCAGTTGTTTTTGCCGAGAGAGGTCAGCGGTCTTATTATAGTAGCGGTTATATTTAAGATAATATGCGTAATTGCAGATGTGGGAATTCTTCTGCCTGCGTACAAGGCATATAAAAATACAAAAACTAAGGTCGCAAAAACGGTATTCGAAGGAATGGTTTCGTCGTTTGCGTTTGATGTGGGAATACTTCTTGCGGTTTTTCTTTCAATGGTATTAAGATCGTGGTCAAAGGTAGGCTATGTTGAACCCGTCATTTCGATTATAATTGCAATTATCACGGTTATAAGGACGGTCAAGAGAATTAAAATAAGTATCAGCGAACTGACTGATTTGACGCTTGACGAAGAATCACAAATGAAGATACTTAAAATCATTAACTCTCATTACGACGAATACGATTTGCTTAACGGCATCAACTCTCATCGGTTTGGGGACAAGATATTCATTGACCTTGATCTTTCTTTTTCCGATTCCACAACATATAAGGATATGCAAAAATTCATCAGCATTGTTTCCGAAGACTTGAAAGACGTATTCCCCGAATGTGAAATTGCATTGCAAATAACCGACAAATAGGCATATTTGATAAAAATCCTTTGATATAACGGCATAAATATTTTCGTTGCTACGGAGGAAAAAATGAAAAAAATAACAGAAATATTTCCTTTCTTGAAGAAAAAAACAATAAACGCCAAAAAATAATACGCGGATGCGAGGATGACATTGACGACTGCGTTATGGTAGTTGACTTTTGTCAAAAAACGGTTGCAACGGCAGACGAAGACAGTTATTCCGAAACAGTTTTGTATATGTATAACGGCAAAAAGTGCGAGGTCCGTTTATATGTTAAGCACATTGGCGAGGAAGAACAGTGTTCCGTATATGAGGTGGATTCGGCTGTTGTGGACGAAGTGTATAATATAATAAATGAACACGAAATCTTAACGTGGAAAGAAAAGTACAGTCGGGAGCCGTTGTGCGGAGCGGAATTTGTGCTTAAATTCCGCAGGGAAGACCGTGAGTATGAAAGGGTAACTACTGAAAATATGCCCGAAAACGGACTTGAAATTATGCTGACGGTGAACAGATGCCTTATAAAATATGCTATTGAAAAAAACTGAATATGTTTGATGAAAAATAGACGGTATGATTTTATACCGTTTATTTTGTTTTCAGGCACAATAAGAACTTTCTCTGAAAATGCAGAACAAAAAATTATTATTTTTATGCTGAATTTTTTATTTTTTTGTTGTAAAAAAAAACAAATTGCGCTATAATAATGCAGTAAATTTTGAAAAAAGCAGGTGATCCAGTTGCAGAAAATCGGTTTCGACAATGATAAGTATCTGAAAATGCAGTCACAGCATATTCAGGAAAGAATTAAAATGTTCGGTGACAAACTTTATCTTGAATTGGGCGGCAAATTGTTTGATGACTACCACGCATCAAGAGTTTTGCCGGGATTTAATCCTGACAGCAAAATAAAAATGCTTCTTCACCTTAAGGAATGCGCAGAAATCGTAATTGCGATCAATGCCTGCGATATTGAAAGAAATAAAATTCGCGGTGATTTGGGAATTACATACGATAATGACGTAGTTCGCCTGATTGATGCGTTCAGAAATATGGGACTGTATGTAAGCAGTGTTGTTATGACACAGTATGCAGGACAGTATTCAGCCGATGTTTTCAAGAAAAAACTTGAAAATTTAGGCGTTAAGGTATATCTTCACTATCCTATTGTGGGATATCCGAACAATATTCCGTTTATCGTAAGCGAGGACGGCTACGGCAGAAACGAATATGTTGAAACCACAAGACCGCTTGTTATCGTTACGGCACCGGGTCCCGGAAGCGGAAAGCTTGCTACCTGTCTTTCACAGCTTTACCATGAGAAAAAGCACGGCGTAAAAGCAGGATATGCGAAGTTCGAAACCTTCCCCATTTGGAATTTGCCTCTTAAGCACCCGGTAAACCTTGCCTACGAGGCGGCTACTGCCGACCTTAACGACCTTAATATGATCGATCCGTTCCACTTGGAAGCATACGGCAAAATGACCGTCAACTATAACAGAGATGTTGAAGCATTCCCGCTTCTTAAAGCGATGCTTGAATCCATTCTGGGCGAAAGTCCGTACAATTCGCCTACGGATATGGGCGTAAATATGGCAGGTAACTGCATTTTTGACGATGAAGCCGTTTCCGAAGCATCAAAGCAGGAAATAGTTCGCAGATATTACAAGGTTCGCTGCGATAAAGCAATGGGCAGAGTAGGCGATTCTGCAGTAAACAAGGCAGAATCAATTATGCAGCAGGCGGGCGTTACTACCGCAAAACGTACAGTTGTTGAAGCCGCACTTAAAAAGGCGGAAGCAAGCAATGCTCACGCAGTTGCTATTGAACTTGAAGACGGCACGATCGTAACGGGAAAGAGCAGTGATTTGCTTGGCTCTGTTTCGGCGGTGCTTCTTAACGCAATGAAAGTTATGGCAGGAATTGACGATGATATTCCGCTGATCGCACAGACGTTTATCGAACCCATCGTTAAACTTAAACGTGAAATATTCAATTCAAAGACTTCGCACCTTGATTCAAATGAAATGCTGATTGCACTTTCGTCCTCGGCAGTAGTCAATCCGCAGGCAAGCAAGGCCCTTGAAACTATTTCAAGACTTAGAGGTATGGAACTTCATTCATCGGTTATGCTTTGCGAAGCAGATGAAAACGTACTTAAAAAACTGGGCGTAAACTTCACCTGCGAACCCGTAAGAAGAACGAAAAATTTGTATATGTAATAAAAACAGGACTGAAAAGTCCTGTTTTTTATTTGTGAATTTTTTCAGTTCTATTCGAAATTTACATATTGCAAGACATAAGTAACTCATCAAGAGTCTTTTTCAGTGCCTTTGACAAATAAATAAGCTCAATATCTGTAACAAATCTTTGACCTGATTCTATTCTTTGTATTGCATTTTTATCAATATCGAGCCCTAATAACTGAAGTTTATCCGCAAGTTCTCTTTGAGAAATATTCATATTCTTGCGAATTATTCGTATGTTTTCACCACAAATATTGTTTTTATTATCAATAGTCTTATTTATAAACATAAATTTCCTCTTTTTTGACATTTAGTACTTGTCAACAGTAAAAGTATATGCTATAATACGTGCAAATATGACATTCAGTGAATGTCAAAAATAGGAGGAAAATATGTCTTTAATAAAATGCCCTGAATGTGGCAATCAAGTATCTTCAAACGCAGCGGCGTGTCCTAGATGTGGGCAACCCTTTAAACCTGTTAATAATGATATTGTTAAGTGCCCACGTTGTGGAAGTACAAATGTTAAAGTTATAAGTGGGGCGAGTAAAGCGGCTTCAATTGTTATGTGGGGTGTTTTTGCTGCTAATAAAGTTATTAACCATTATGAATGCCGAGAATGTCATCATAAGTTTTAATTTGACTTTTAATAATAAAAAGGATAAATATGATGAAAAAAGTATTTATAATAGTAGCATGTATTCTTTTAATTACTATTTCTGTGCTTTCTCTGTTATATTTCTTTGACAAACAAAAAAATATAAAACTTGAAGCAGCAGTATATAACATTGAAATTGAGAATGTTGAAAAACTATATAACCAAAAAGATTTTTTATATAATAAGGTTTATAAAAAGAAAATCAATGACAACTTATTGCAAATAACTTTGGATTTGATTGACAAACTTGACAATAAATCGTCAGTTGAACAAACGAATAACCAGTTAAAGAGTATTAATAGAATTATTCAAACTCTCGATTTAGAATATGATTTTGATTTTGAAAAAGTTTCAAAATCTTTTGGCTCTGTTGTTAAGAAAAATAAATATGCTGATACATCAAATTTGGTAGACAAAGCGAGCGTTGAATATTTCAAAAAATTAAAAGATACGGTTAATAGTATCAATATTAAATCAAAACTTGAAGGATCTACAATTAATTACATAGATAACATAGTTTGTTTGGAAAAGTATATTGAATATAACGAGATATATTCTGCTTATAAAAACACGCAAGAAAGTATGAATATTTTTTTAGAAGTTCCAAACGAACATGCAAGCTTTAATGATATATTGGCATGGTCGGTAAATGTTAATTTGAATATTAATAAGGTTTATAAAGTGATAAATGAATACAATGAAAATGCAGAAATGATTTCCGATTATAAAAAATGTGTTTTGAATATAAGACAATATAACTCGGATTTTTATTATGCAATGGTAAAAGGTGATTCAAATGCGGCTTCGTTGTCGACTACAAATATGGCTCAGTGTATGATTGATTATATTAGTATGCAAATAAAAATAGCAGAATTAGAAGATTCAGTAAATAAGATTAAATTAAAACTTAAATAGGAGAAAATAATAAAATGAAAAAATTGATTATTATTACCGCAACTATAGTGTTAATTGTAATAGTATATTGTTTTGTTGTTGGTTCATCAAGTAAAGAAAAAAATTATGCTAATAATAAATCAAAAAGCTCTTCGTATTCAAGTAGTTACAGTAGTTATGACAGTTATGAATCGAGTAAAAAAACTTCGTTTACTAACAAATATGGCACTTCAACTACCAAATGTGCGCATTCTGGATGCAATAATTATATAGCATCTTCTGGAGATACAAATTGTTGTACAATTCATTCAAAAAAATGCTACAATTGCAATTGCTACATTGATGAAGATGCATGGTGCTGCTTGGATTGCATTAAAAAAGCTTTGAAATAGTCTGCATAATAATTGAAAACGTACTTAAAAAACTGGGCGTAAACTTCACCTGCGAACCCGTAAGAAGAACGAAAAATCTTTATACATAATGTAAAAAACAGGACTTCAAAGTCCTGTTTTTTTATTCGGTTATTTTTTTAAACAAGTCCTTCATCAGGTTATCTCTGTAAATTCTTATTACGTAACACATTTTCTTATTTATCGGTGCTTTTTCATACTTGCCCGATTTATCGGGAAGGTATGTGTCGGTAATAAAATATTCCATAAACTTTCCGTTTTCATTCAAAAGCCAACCGATGGCGGTAACATCCCAAATAACTTTCGACCAAATGCGACGTTCGCCCGTAGGATTGCAGTATTTCACTGTATTTTCCGCCAAATAGTGGGAAAGAGGAGTCTTGCTGAAAAGTTCTTCTCTCAATTCCGGCTCGTTGGTGTGGAAAACGTCAACGACGCCAAGGCAGGGAAGTTGCACAAAACTTGCAGGCGAACTCATAACTACTCTTGCGGCGGAATAGTCCTGCATCATATTGAACTCATCGGAACGTTCCGTCTGCCGTGCGTGACCGCCAAGCCATACCACAACTATGTTTTCGGCGGCTTTTTCTGCAAGAAGAATAGCGGATGCAACATTGGTTATTGCACCGATAGCCACCACGTAAAGTGGCTTTTCGGGAGAGTATTCTTTTGCTTTTTCGGCGATGAACCGAGATGCGGGCGAAATCTGCGGTGTGCTTTCGTCTTTAAGGTAATCTTCGCTGCCCGAAAAAACGGGAACATCCTCTCTGCCGATAAGTTTCAGCAATCTTTTTATTTCTTCAAAACTTTTTTCCATTCCGTCCTTGGGAGAAACGGAACGTCCGTTTAAAAACGGCGCCGCACACAAACCGATACAGCTAAGTTTGTCACTGTTTTTCAAGAGATAACTTATCGCAAACTGGTCGTCGATTTCGTTATATGCGTCCGTGTCTAAAATCACGTCAACGGGAAGCTGCGGTGAATTTAAGTTTTTTATTCTTTGTTGCTCGGTCATTTTATAGTGCCTTCTTTCTTTCTGAATTCAAGGGGATTTGAACCCGTGTGCGCTTTGAATGTGCTTCTGAAATGTCCGTCACTTTCGTAACCGCAGGCGTTTGCAATTTCGGAAACGGAAAGATTCGTTTTTATCAGCAGGTCCTTTGCCGCTTCGCACCGTGCATGCTGAAGATATTTGGAAAAGGGCATTCCGAATGCCTCGGTGAATTTCCTTGTTGCGTATGATTTGGAGTAATTCAGTTTTTCGGAAAGTCCGCCGAGGGATGCGGTTTTTAGGTTTTCATCAATATAATCCTTTGCCACAGAAGTAAAAATGTCGGGCTTTATCGGCTTTAGGCATTTTTGCGCTTTTAACACTTCGCCGATTTTCGGAATAGAGCTTGACGCACCCGGCTTTGTAACACTGAGCGCTGAGGCACAGCAACTTGATTTGAGTATGCTGCGAATATCTTGATTTTGAGCTATTCCCGCAACAAAGTAGCCGATAAAAGTATCTCCGGCGGCAGTGGAATCTACTGCTTTAACACTGAACGCATTTTGGGTGATTTTTTCATTTTTGTTAAAATAGATACACCCGTTTTTACCAAGTGTCAAAATAATATTTGTGTTTTTGTATTTAGAGGTCATTTCGGAAATGATGTCGTTTATGATGCTTTTGCTCACAAGACCTTCTGCTTCGGTCATGTTTACGATAAGATATTTTACCGCCGAAAGGTCTTCCGAGGCAATTTCGGGTTCAAAGGGGGCAGCATTGAATACGACAGTCATACCTTTTTCTTTTGCTTTTTTCAAAATGTATTTTCGGCATGAAATTTCATTTTGAAGCATAAGCACATCACCTTTTTCAAAATGTGCAAGTATGCTATCAACGCATTCCTCTGTAACGGCATAATTTGCGCCGCCGAAAATCATAATTCTGTTTTCGCCGTCAGGGGTGACCTCGATTATTGCGTGTCCCGTTTTTTGGTCAACCGTTTTAAGAAAATCAGTATTCACTGTTGATTCGTTAAGTAAATTTCTCAAAAATTCACCGTCGGAACCGATACAACCTGCATGATATATTTTTCCGCCTGCTCTTGCCACGGCAATGGACTGATTAAGTCCTTTTCCACCGGGAAAGATATTCATTCCGTCGGCGCTTAGTGTTTCGCCGGGCTGAATGAAGTGCTTCACGGAATAAACATAATCAATGTTGCACGAACCGAAATTAAGTATTTTCATTTTGCCTCCTACCGTAACATTACAGTTCGGATTTCTAAAACGTTTGTAATAGTATATCATCGAAAATTAGATTGTTCAAGACTGAAATATATCGAAAAACATCCCAAATACGAATAGCGTAACAATACAAATCCGAACGGATTTGTATTGTTACGCTAAAAAGGCGTTGTATGATTTTTCACACAACGCCGATGAAACTAATTTTATTATCAGATAACTCTTACACGGATAACGTTTTCGATTTTTTGGATAGCGTCAACGATTTCATTTTTGCATTCGTTGTCGATATCAATAATGGTATAAGCGTAATCGCCCTTGGAAGCATTGATCATACCGCTGATGTTTTCGCCGTTTGAAGCGATAATACCGGTGATAGATCCAACCATGTTGCTGATGTTCTTATGAAGAACGGTAATTCTTGCTTTTCCGCTTCTGGGCATTGCGCAAGCGGGATAGTTTACACTGTTCTTGATGTTACCGTTTTCGATGTAATCACGAAGTTCGGCAGAAGCCATTTCAGCACAGTTGTCTTCCGATTCGGGAGTGGAAGCACCAAGGTGGGGGAACACGATAATGTTGTTCTGCTCAAGAAGTGCATCGGAAGCGAAGTCGGTAGCATATTTATAAATTTTACCGCTGTTGCAAGCATCAATAACGTCCTGATCCTTGATAAGTCCGCCACGGGCAAAGTTAAGAATAATAACGTTATCCTTCATCTTTGCGATGGTATCTTTATTGATCATACCCTTTGTATTTACGTTGGGATCGTCAGATGCGATCTGCGGAACGTGAATGGAGATTATATCGGATTTTTCGTAAATTTCGTCACGGCTTTCGGCTTTTTTTACGCCTTCGGAAAGGTGCCAAGCGGCATCGACCGAAACGTAGGGGTCGTAACCGATAACGTTCATACCGAGTGCGAGAGCGGCATTGGCAACAAGACCGCCGATAGCACCGAGACCGAGAATACCGAGTGTTTTGCCCTTAATTTCGGGACCAACGAACTGACCTTTGCCTTTTTCAGCCATTTTGCCGACGTTTTCGCCGTTTCCTTTAAGGGTTTTTGCCCAGTCGGAAGCTTTGATACCGTTTCTGCAAGCCATGATCATAGCGCCGATAACGAGTTCCTTAACTGCGTTTGCGTTAGCACCGGGAGTATTGAAAGCAACGATACCTTTTTCAGCACAAACGTCAAGAGGAATATTGTTTACGCCTGCACCGGCTCTTGCAACTGCAAGAACGGATTCGGGGAAATCGTAGGAAAGCATATCTGCCGAACGAACGAGAATACCAACGGGATTTTTTGCGTCTTCGGTGATAACGTATTTATCTTCCGTGAGGTTTTGCTTAACCACGGGAGAAATTGAATTAAGTTTAAGAATTTCAGTCATTACTTATTTTCCTCCTCAAACTTCTTCATGAAAGCAACGAGTTTTTCAACACCTTCGTAGGGCATTGCGTTGTAAATGGAAGCACGCATACCGCCAACGAGTCTGTGACCTTTTATTGAAACAAGACCGTTTTCGCCTGCTTCTTTAACGAACTTAGCGTCAAGTTCGGGAGAAGGAGTAACGAAAGGAACGTTCATAAGAGATCTGTCTTCCTTAGCAACACTGTTGGTGTAGAAAGAAGAATTGTCGATATAATCATAGAGAAGCTTTGCCTTCTTGATGTTCATTTGATGAAGAGCTTCAACACCGCCCATTTCCTTTACCCAGCGGAACACGAGCATTGAAATGTAAATGCTGTAACAGGGAGGAGTGTTGTAAAGACTGTCTTTGTCGGCCTGAGTCTTCCATTTAAGCATTGTGGGGCAGTCTTCCTTGAAGTTTTCAAGAAGATCGTCACGAACGATAACAACGGTAACACCTGCAGGACCGATGTTTTTCTGAGCGCCTGCGTAGATAACACCGAATTTTGAAACGTCAACGGGTTCGGAAAGAATCATTGACGACATATCGGCAACCAACGGAACGTCACCGGTTTCGGGAACGTAGTTGTATTTTGTTCCGAAAATGGTGTTGTTGAAGGTGATGTGAACGAAGTCAGCTTCGGGATCGATCATATCCTTTGTAACCTTGGGAATGTAAGTGTAGGTTTTGTCTTCGCTTGAAGCAACGATTCTTGCATTTGTAAGGCGAGCGCCTTCCTTTGCGGAAAGTGAAGCGAAGTTACCGGTAACGATATAATCGCCTTTTCCGTGCTTGTGAAGGTTAAGCGCCGTGCAGGCAAACTGTGTCGAAGCACCGCCCTGAACGAAAAGTACCTTATAGTTATCGGGAATGTTCATAAGCTCTCTCAAAAGAGATTCAGCTTCTTTAATGATCGCATCGTAACACTTTGCACGGTGGCTCATTTCAAGAACACTCATGCCTGAACCTTCGTAATCAAGCATATCTGCTGCAGCTTTTTTCAAAACCGATTCCGGCAGCATGGACGGACCGGCACTAAAATTGTAAACTCTCATTTTTTGTTCAGCCTCCTGTAAGCCAATAATTTATTTTTTCCGTGCATAGTGAAAAATCACTAATAATAACGGTAAACGGTTATTTGAGAAGATAATTCCGTTTCGCATATTATACAACTCATAGTTGAATATGGCAAGCGATTTTTCCCACATTTAATGTAATGTATGTATAAAGAAACGTATATATTACTCGATTTCGGCAAATAATATGAACGTTCATTTCCGTATACATATTTTTACTAAATCTGGAGGGGAAAATGCAGTTTTACGGCAAAGTAAATATATGCGGAGTGGACACTTCAAAATTACCGAGATTAAAGGAAAAAGAAGCCATTGACTTGATAGAAAAAATCAAACGTGGGGATAAAGACGCCGAGGAACAATTTATTTTCGCAAACTTGCGGCTTGTGCTTTCGGTTTCACAGCGCTTTATGTCAAGAAGCGACAACCCGGACGATTTGTTTCAGGTGGGGTGCGTAGGACTTGTAAAGGCGGTCAAAAATTTTGATACAAGCCACAATGTAAAATTTTCCACCTATGCCGTACCTATGATAATCGGGGAAATTCGGCGATTTTTAAGGGATGATAACAGTATAAGAGTCAGCCGTTCCGTACGTGACCTTGCGTACCGTGCGCTTCAGACAAGGGAGAAAATAATGCTGACAAAGCAGGTGGAACCCACAAACGAGGAAATCGCAAAAATTCTCGGCGTTACGCTTTTTGAAGTGGAAAATGCGCTTGAAGCGGTAACGGACCCAGTGTCTATTTACGAACCCGTGTTCAAAGACGGAAGCGAACAGGTGTTCGTTGTGGACCAGATAAGCGACCCTAAAACGGAGAATTCTTTTTGGTGCGAAAAAGTTGCGCTTCGTGATGCATTGACAAAACTTACGCAAAGGGAGTATAATATAATAAATATGCGCTACTTTTCGGGGAAAACGCAAACCGAGATAGCAGACGAAATAGGCATCTCGCAGGCACAGGTATCACGGCTTGAAAAGGGCGCTCTTGCAAGAATGAAGAAAATGATGTAGAGGAAAAATATGAAATATATTCCCAATATTATGTCGGCAACTCGACTGATTTTATGCCCCGTTTTTATTTATGTGTTTTTTGTTTATTCGCCCGTAAGCGCTTTTATTGTGTTTGCGGCGGCGTCTATTCTTGATGTGTTCGACGGCTTTTTGGCAAGAAAATTCAATGCAATCAGTAATTTGGGCAAAATTCTTGACCCCGTAGCAGATAAATGCCTTCAGCTTTCGGCAGTGGTCTGCTTTACGCTGCAAAAAATGATTCCGCTTTTCGTGCTTATCGTTATGGGTGCTAAGGAACTTATTATGCTTATCGGCGGCGGAATTATTTCCAAAAAGAGAAAAGAAATGGTATATTCCAACGTGTTCGGAAAAATTGCTTCGTTCTTTACTTCCGTATCACTTTGTCTTTTGTTCTTTACAAAAAGTTTTCTCGAATTCTTATCAAAGCCGATTACAATCGTGCTTTACATTGCCGTCGGAATGAGCATAATTTCACTTTTTCAATATGCTTTTTTTACTTTGCGGAAAGAAAAAAATAAAACTGACGACGAAGTAAAAGTGACTGCCGAATAGCGCAGTATGTCCGAGTCCGCCTTGAAAATATAAAGACGAAAAAATTAAATTTACAAAACGTGCAGATGTATGAAATGCACGTTTTTGTTTATAAAAAGTTTACATTTCAAACTCTTGAAATCGTTCTTTGTATGTGATATATTATGTGTAGAGGATACATGTTCGGCTTTTCTGTTTTGATACAAAGAGGAGAAATATTATGAAAAAACTTTTTTGTGTTGCATTATCTCTTATTCTTGCATTTGCCTTTGCGGGATGTGAGCAAAAAGGCACGGAAAAAACTGTTGCCGAAAGAAAAATAAACACCGACGTTGAAGCAAATTATACGGTAATTGCTTTAGAAAAATCACTCACCGACGGAATAGAAGATAAACTTGTTTCGCCGTGGAAAGAAGAAAGAATAATCGACGAAGGCAAAAAAGGCACTGCGGTCACCGATGATATTTACGGCAAAACGCTTGATTTTACATATAAGAATTCGTTTATTCCCCTTTACGATTGGGAATACGTTGACGTTTACGAGAACGAAAACGGAAAGTCAATTTTCGTCAAAAACGGCAAAACGGTAGGGTTTGAGGATAATTCAAAAGAATTTGCCGACAGACAAATCACACTTGATACTCCCGAAAAGCTTAAAAGCTCGGACGACACGGACCCGTTATACTTTTATCAGCAAAGTGCCCGTTATTTTAAGGAAGATGCAAAAAACGCAATAAATAAGTTGGGCGTTGAGGATATAAGAGGTTATTCGCTAAGCGACATTTTTGACTGCTTTAACGTGTCCGATTTCTATAATGACGGCGAAACGGTTATAAGAAAATACAAATTTTCGTTTACAAGAAACTTGTATGACGGTGTAACAAACGGCTGGTACGATTCAAATGACCGCTACGTTGTTACTGTTACCGAAAAGGGCGGAATTTATTCCGTGTATGCCGCAAACATCGGCTCTTTTGACGGGTACGAAATAGACGGCATAAAGGCTGTTCCGCTTTTTAATAATAATATTGCGGATTTTAAGCTTAAGGTTTACGGCGAGGAATACCGTGAAAGCAATAAAATCGTTACAAAAATTCCCGACGGCAAGTGCGTTTTATGTGAAACGGTTGACGTTTATAAGGGCTTACATACGGGAACGTACATTATAATTACGCCCATTGAATAATTTTGCTTGCAAAAAGAAACAATAGGGGTTATAATAATAAAAAATATTTTTCGCAATGAAAAAGAGGAGTAAAAAGTACACCGAATTAAAAGAGAGCGTTTCACGGCTGAAAGAACGCAATTCAGGCGCTTTTGAAGGTAGCTTTTGAGCGACCTGCGTGAATACCGCAAAATGCGGCAAAGTAGTGCAGGCGGATAGGAAACCGTTATATTTCCCGTAAAGTGTTCTGCAAAATGCAGAAAATTAAGGTGGTACCGCGCAATATTCAGCGTCCTTTGTTTTGTCAAAGGGCGCTTATTTTTTTAAGGAGAATATAAAATGAAAGAGATTGCAAAACAGTACAATCCGAAGGAAGTAGAAGAAAAACTCTACAAAACCTGGATGGAAAAGGGCTATTTTCACGCAGAACCCGACAAGAATAAAAAGCCGTTTACAATAGTTATGCCCCCTCCGAACATTACGGGACAGCTTCACATGGGACACGCCCTTGACAATATGATGCAGGATGCGCTTATTCGTTTTAAGCGTATGCAGGGATATTCGGCGCTTTGGGTTCCCGGAACAGACCACGCAAGCATCGCAACCGAAGTTAAAATCGTTGACGCACTTGCAAAAGAGGGAATCAAAAAGGAAGATTTAGGCAGAGAAAAGTTCTTAGAGCGTGCTTGGGACTGGAAAAAACAGTACGGCGGCAGAATAGTAGAACAGCTTAAAAAACTCGGTTCTTCCTGCGATTGGGAAAGAGAACGCTTTACTATGGACGAGGGCTGCTCCAAGGCAGTTACTGAAGTTTTCGTAAAACTTTACAGAAAAAATCTTATTTACCACGGAAGCAGAATAATCAACTGGTGTCCCGTTTGTAAGACGGCGCTTTCCGATGCTGAAGTAGAATACGAAGAACAGCCGTCACATCTTTGGCATCTTCGCTATTTCACGGCAGACGGAAAACAGTCTATCACGGTTGCCACAACACGTCCCGAAACATATATGGGCGATACTGCGGTAGCGGTTCACCCCGACGACGAAAGATACAAGGACCTTGTAGGCAAAACGGTAGTTCTGCCCCTTATGAACAGAGAAATTCCCATTGTTGCGGATAAGTACGTTGAAATGGATTTCGGAAGCGGTGCGGTTAAGATCACACCTGCCCACGATCCTAACGACTTTGAAGTATCACTTCGTCATAACCTGCCCGTTATCCGTGTTATGAACGATGACGGAACAATAAACGAAAACGGCGGACAGTTTGAAGGACTTACCCGTGAAGAAGCACGTGAAGCAACCGTTAAGGCGCTTAAGGAATGCGGCTGCCTTATTGAAATTGAAGACTATTCACATAACGTAGGAACCTGCTATCGCTGCCACCACACGGTAGAACCTATGGTTTCAAAACAGTGGTTCGTAAAAATGGAATCACTTGCAAAGCCCGCTCTTGAAGCGGTTAAAAAGGGCGAAACGAACTTCGTTCCCGAAAGATTTTCAAAGATTTACTACAACTGGCTTGAAAATATCCGTGACTGGTGCGTTTCACGTCAGCTTTGGTGGGGACACAGAATTCCCGCATATTACTGCGACGAATGCGGCGAAACAGTCGTTGACAGCAAAATGCCCGAAAAGTGCCCCAAATGCGGATGCACTCATTTCCACCAGGACGAAGACGTTCTTGATACTTGGTTCTCGTCGGCACTTTGGCCTTTCTCCACACTCGGATGGCCCGACAAAACACCCGAACTTGACTATTATTACCCCACAAGCGTGCTTGTTACCGGCTACGATATTATATTCTTCTGGGTAGCAAGAATGATGTTCTCAGGTATAGAGCAGATGGGCGAAGTTCCCTTTAAGGATATTCTTATCCACGGTATCGTCCGTGACTCACAGGGCAGAAAGATGTCTAAGAGCCTCGGCAACGGCATTGATCCTCTTGAAGTTATCGACAAGTACGGCGCCGATGCGTTAAGATTTTCACTTGCGGCAGGCAACTCGCCCGGAAACGATATGCGTTTCTATTGGGAACGTGTTGAAGCATACAGAAACTTTGCAAATAAGATTTGGAATGCTTCGAGATTTGTCAAGATGAACGTTGACGATAAAGAACTCCCCGATATTTCACAGGTCGAACTTGACGAAAGCGATAAATGGATTTTGGCAAAATACAATGCGCTTGTTAAGAACGTTACAAAGAGTTACGACAATTACGAACTCGGCATTGCGGCACAGAACCTTTACGACTTTATTTGGAGCGAATACTGCGACTGGTATATTGAACTTACAAAGCCCCGTCTGTACGGCACCGACGATAAGGCAAAGCTTACTGCCTGCACGGTACTTAATTACGTACTTGCGAACACGCTTAAGCTTCTTCATCCGCTTATGCCGTTCATTACCGAAGAAATTTGGACTTCACTTCCCAATACGGGAGAAAGTATTATGATTTCTTCTTGGCCCGAAGCGGACGAAAAACTTGACTTTGCAACCAATTTCGATGCGGTGGTTGAAATTATCAAGAGTATCAGAAACATTCGTCTTGAAATGAACGTTCCCAATTCCGTAAAGACCGATATATTCGTGCTTACACAGCTTGAACTTGAAAATTCAAAACAGTATATCGAAAAACTTGCAAACGGAAATAAGGTTGAATTTATTTCCGAAAAGCCGCAGGACGAGGACAACTTTGCATCGGTAGTTACCGGCGAAGCACAGTGCTTTATTCCTATGGGCGAGCTTGTTGATACCGAAAAGGAACTTGCACGTCTTACTAAGGAAAAAGCAACGGTAGAAAGCGAAATCAAGCGTGCTTCCGGAAAACTCAGCAATCAGGGATTTGTTGCAAAAGCACCGCAGAAGCTCATTGACGAGGAAAAGGCAAAGCTTGAAAAATACACCGAAATGCTTCAAAAAATCAACGAGCGTATTGCCTCACTTAACAAATGATTATGAAATTACGTCCTACGGCAAGATATTGCCGATTAAGCGATATTCCCCTTGCATTTTTGAAGGAAAACGAAATAAAACTTGTATTTCTTGATATGGATAACACTCTTGCACCGTGGCATAGCGACGCGGTGCAGGAGAACTTTATCAAGTGGATTTCCCTTGTAAAGGAAAACGGAATACAGGTCGCACTTCTGACTAACAGTAATGGCGAAAATGCGAATTTTATCGGAAAAAAAGCGAGCATAAACGTGCATAAGGGTGCTGTAAAGCCGTTTAAGAAAGAAACGCTCAAGGTCGTTTCGGAATACGGCATAAAATGCGAAAACGTGCTTATGGTGGGCGACCAGCTTTTTACGGATATTCAGCTTGCTAACAGTATAAAAGCAAAAAGCGTGCTTACCGTTCCCCTTGAAAAAAGAGAATGGTGGTGCACGAAAGTGTTCAACCGAAGCCGTGAAAAACTCGTTTGGCGGTTTATTTTCGGAAAAAATGACGAAAAATAATAAAAAATCGGGTCAAAAACACGTTTTATTGCTAAAAAAATATATACAAAAATAAAAAAATGTGGTATTATTTAAGTGTATGTATGATATTTTGAAAACTCATTTTCCGCAAGTGGGCGGATTTATCGTTTCAAACCCTGCGGATATTTTTTATCTGACGGGATTTTTCTGCGAGGACAGTGTCCTTCTTTACGGTGAAAATTCCGTGCTTTTTACCGACAGACGGTATGAAGTAGCTTCAAAAGAATGTTCCTGCACCGTGTGCCTTGACGGCGGAACGGTCGCAAACGTTCTTAAAGAGATAAAAAACAGAAATATTACTTCCGTTGGTATCCAGGAAGATATAATTTCCGCAAAAGACCATAAAATGATTACGGATTGCGGTATTCAGCCGGTATTTGTTGGCAATGCTTTTGTTTCACTCCGCGGGAAAAAGACCGATGCAGAGGTTGAAAAAATTCAGGAAGCGCAAATCATCACCGATAAGGCGTTTGAAAAACTGCTTGAATACGTCAAACCGGGCGTTACGGAAAAGCAGCTTCGGGCAAGGCTCGAATATTTGCTTTACGATTTCGGCGCTGACGGGCTTGCATTTGATACCATTGTGGCATCGGGCGCAAACGGCGCAAAACCTCATGCGGTTCCCACTGACAAAAAAATCGAAAAGGGCGAATTTATCACTTTCGATTTCGGCGCAAGAAAAGATAATTACGATTCGGATATGACCCGCACCGTTGCGGTAGGTCAAATTTCGGACGAGATGAAAAGAATTTACAATGCGGTTCTTGAAGCGCACGAAGCCTCGGCGGAATTGCTTATGCCGGGTGCGGTATGCTCGGACGTTGATAAAAAAGCAAGAGAGATTTTTAAAAAATACGACCTTGAACAGTATTTTGCACATTCGTTAGGTCACGGCGTGGGCATTGAAATTCACGAATTGCCTAATCTTTCGTCACGGTGCGACACCGTTCTTGACGTGGGACACATCGTAACCGTTGAACCGGGAGTGTATCTCGAAGGATTTTGCGGTGTCAGAATCGAAAATATGTATGCAATTAACCGTTTCGGTAAGAAAAATTTAACTGAAGCGGATAAAAAATTGATAAATTTATAATAATATAACAGGAGGAAACTCAAAAATGATTTCAGCAGGTGAATTCAGAAAGGGCATTACAGTAGAAATTGACGGCAACGTTTATATTATCGTTGACTTTTTGCACGTTAAGCCCGGCAAAGGTGCTGCCTTTGTTCGTACAAAAATTAAGAACGTTATGACAGGACAGGTGCTTGAACGTACTTTCAACCCCAACGAAAAGTATCCCCTTGCTCACATCGAACGCAAGGAAATGCAGTATCTGTATAACGACGAAGAGCTTTATTACTTCATGGACAACGAAAGCTATGAACAGATCGCTCTTAACAAGGAACAGGTTGACTCAGCACTTCCTTATCTTAAGGACAGTCTTGTTGTTTCAATCAAATTCTATAAGGGCTCTGCTTTCTCAGTAGAAGCTCCTAACTTCGTTGAATTCGAAATCATCGACGCTGAGCCCGGCGTTAAGGGTGATACCGCTACAAACGTAACCAAGCAGGCTACTATCGAAACAGGATTTACTGTTGCAGTACCTTTGTTTGTAAACGTTGGCGACAAAATCAGAATTGATACCCGTACAGGCGAATACATGGACCGTGTATAATCCCCTACGAATTTTTTAGGAGGTAATTATCTATGTCAATCGAAAAAAAAGTTGCGTACCTTTCAGGTCTTGCAGAGGGTCTTAATATCACGAAAGATACTCCCGAAGGAAAACTTCTTCTTGCCATCGTTGAAACTCTTGAAGAAATTTCCGATGAACTTGTTGATACAAAAGAATACGTAGAAGAACTTGATGACGACCTTCTTGAGCTTGAAGAATACGTTTATGACGATGACGATTGCGATTGCGATTGCGATTGTGATTGCGATTGTGATTGCGACTGTGACTGTGATTGCGATGATGACTGCGATTGCGGTTGCTGCGACTATGAGCGCTGCGAAGGCTGCGAATGTGAAGGCGATTGCGAAAACTGCGATTGCGAGGACGATTGCGACGAATGTGAATGCGGTGACGACGGTTGCTGCTGTTGCGACGAAGATTGTGACGACGAGTTTGAGTATGAAGAATACGAATGCCCGAATTGTCACGAAATCGTTTCATTCTCAGGCGAGTTTGCAGAGGATGAATACGTATGCCCCAACTGTGGAGCAAAACTTAAAAAGAACTAACAGTATTTAAGAGCGCCGTGCAAAAAGCACGGTGCTTTTTTTATAAACCCACTTGAAAAATATGAAGAAATATGCTATACTTACATAAAAATTGCAGAAAAAAGGATGATGTGCAAGATGAAACGAAAGAATTTACAGGATGAATCTAATAAGACTCCGCTTAAAGCCGTAATCTTCGGCGACAATGTTTTTTCTCGTTCGGTTTGCGGAAGAATTCTTTATGAATTAAATCAAACACAGTCATTCAACTGCACTATGGTGCGTGATAATCCTGCGGGAGAAAACGAACGGATAAATAAAAATTACCGTATCATTCTTAAAGGCGCAAAGGGCGAAACGGAATGTGACATAAATTTTGTAAATGACGTTATAGACGGATATGCCGATTTTGATTCGCTTTCATCCCTTGCGGACAATAAGGATATTTCAACTGTTATGTGGGCGCCAAAGGAAAACACGTGGCTGCTTAATAACGGAAAAATTAAAAATGAAATGCACAATCCGCTTGCTCAACTGACGATGCTTTTGTTCAGGAGATTTTGTCTTGAAATGCACGGCTTTACGATAATTCCTATGACGGACGAAGATTGCAACGGCGATCTTTTGAAAAAGTACGTTATCGAATACAGTAACGTTCGTGAATTGGGTATGGATTTCATAAACTGGCTGAATTTCGAAAATATTTTCGTAAACACGGTTGTTCAAAACATTCCGCAAGGCGAAAATATGACGGACCGCGGTTTTGCGGTGTATGCCGAAAAATATCTTCTTTTTGTAATGGATAGAAGCGACGGATTTATTTCGGAAAGCAAAAACGTTGTTGTTCAAAGGGAAATCGGCGAATATTATATGCTTAGAAAGCATATTTATAACGGTGCGATTGCATCAAGCTGCGGTTATGCGATGCTTCACGATATCGAAACGGTATCGTCTTTTATGGCAAAACAAAAAATCGCAAAGCATATGACAGTTTCGATTTTTGAAGAAATAGTTCCCACACTTCATTGCAATTTTGAAGCGGTTCAAGTGTATTCGATGGATATGCTTAACAGATTTTCAAATAATTCATGCGTTGTTTTCTGGAAAGACCTTGCGTATAATCTTGCGGAAACGTTTGCAAAATCAATCGTTCCCATTATTATCGAATACGTGCGGATAAATGAAAGAAATCCAAAGCACCTTGTATTTTCACTTTTCTGCACAATAGAATTTTATCGGTATTTCTCACCCGAAGACGAATATTCCAAGTATTTTGACGACAAAACTACCGAGGCAATTCTTAAAGACGTTCGCATTTGGGGTGAGGACTTGTCATTCTTGCTTCCCGAAATCAGCGCTTACGAAGAAAAAATGTAGGAGAATGTAAAATGAAGTTTTTGAAATATTTAGGCAAGTTATTTGTTTATATAATCGGTCTTATAATTATTTCCGTAGGAATAAATACCACAAAAATGTCGGGACTCGGTATTGCACCCGTAAGCTCTACTCCCGGCGTACTTGCAAAGAAATTCCCAAGCTTTTCACTTGGCAGTATGGTAATTATCATCTATTGCCTGCTTGTTCTTGCTCAGTTAATAGTATTAAGAAAAGATTTTAAGGTGAAAAATATTTTGGGTGTTCCCGTTGCAATCGTGTTCGGCTGGCTCGTTGACTTTTTCGGAATTGCCAAATTCAAACTTACCGTGGGCGGACTTCCTATCGGCATAAATAAAGAATTTACCGGACTTTTGTATTCGTTCCCGAAACCTGCAAATACGGTTATGCGTTTCGTATATCTTTTTGCGGGAATAATCCTTTTGGGAATAGGCGTTTACATTTATCTTCGTCCGAAGCTCACACCTATGCCTGCTGAGGGACTTGCCGCCGCAATATCGCAAAAGACGGGCAAGGCGTTCGGAAGCTGCAAATCCATCGTTGACGTTTCGCTGATCGTTATTGCTTCCGTATTACAGTTTGTATTTTTCGGAATATCTTCATTCCTGATTGACCGTGGCGTTGTGGGAATAGGTACTATTCTTGCCGCATTCCTTGTGGGACAGACGGTAAAACTTATTTCAAAAATCTTTTCCAAATAAAAAAATAGATATAATTAAAGCCGTTGACAAATGCCAACGGCTTAATTTTATGCTTTCAATTTAGATTTCCGATACCAAATTGTAATTCTTGATTTCGAATGTGCAGTCGATGTTTCCGTGAGTTTCAAAGCCGATGTTCGTTCCGCGTACAAAGAAATCGTCTCTCGTTACCTGTCTGCCGAAAACATTTTCATTGTTGATTTTTTCAATAAGGTGTTCGATGTGGGGCGTCAAATCCACATTTACATGGCGCCACTTTTTGTCGGCAACGATGTTATCGCTGCTATTGAACGAAGCTTCCTTGCTTCCGAAGGCGTTTACACTGTTAAGCAGATAAATCATTGCTCTGCCTTCTACGTCAAGCGCCCAGTAATTGTCGAAAATTCCACGGCTGTCGAACAAATTTATTCCGAAATAAATGAATCCGCTGCCGTCCTTAAGTGTAAGGTAGAAATAAGCCATATACTGACATGCCAGAATACCCTCGGTAACGTCAGTGCCCTTGTAGTCGGTCATACGAATGTCCAATTCCACCGACAACTTTTTCATATCGCCGTTATAAAACGGTTTTTCGTCTTCGGGAATAAGTTCGAATTTATCGTAGGTGACCTGCTCAAGCAACAGATGAGGCCAAAGCACGCGCTTGTCCTTGTGAGGCTTGCCCTCGTATTCCGCACTGCCGTTAAGAGTCATTGATAAAACGTTGTTTTTCGGATCAAGCTTTACGCATTTTGCGGCGTTTGCCAAAGTATAAGCATCTGTTTCAAAGCGTTCTTTCTTTACACAGTGCCTTGAATGCCATTGCTCCAAAAACCATTTCGGTTCGTCTTTTGAACAGGGGTATTTTATTCTGTCGATTTCCACGTTTACACCGTGTCTGCCGTGACGGCGAGCCGTTAAAATAAAACCGTTGTTAAAATGTTCATCTTGAAATAATCTTTTTACTGCCATAATAATCTCCTAATATTATCAGATTAACACAAAAAGTATATGCTTTTTTTTGAAAAATGTCAATATTTTCGACTTGTAATATCCGTAAAAATTTTTATATTTTCAAAAAAAGGATACGAATAAAATTCGTATCCTGATAGTATCACAGTATAAATTCGCACTGTTGCACTATGTTATTTACTGTTCTTTTTCTTTTTGATTACCAAAGCCGCACAGCAGCCTGCAACCACAAGTACACCTGCGGGAATTACCGCATAAAGCACGTTGAATCTGCTTTCTTCCTTTGCGATAAGCGTGGGTTCGTCTGTTGCTTCCGTGCCTTGAGAAGAACTGTAAAATTCGTCGATAGCCGCTTTCAGCGTTTCAAGACGTTCGTTATTTATTTTCTTTGTTCCGTCCTCGTTGAAAAGCTGATTTCCGTTTTCGTCAACCGCAAGTGTGGGGCAGAGCCAGCCGCCCTCTTCATGTTCGTTCCAGCCGTATGAACAAATCATATTGGGAACTGTTACGTCGGGATTATCCTTTACATAACTGAACACGTTAAGAATATGTGCTTTCAGTTCATCCATTGTGGGCGGAAGTGCGTATTTGTTGCCGTAGGGCTTATCTTCGTCCTTTTCAGCTTTGGGATCACCCTTTATCCATGAAACGCTTGTTTCGATTCGGGGAAGGTCGTATCTTCCTGCGGTAAACGAGGGAATAAGATTGATTTTGCCGGCGGAAGTACGGCAAAGTGTGCCGATGCTGTTTATTGCCGCCTCGCAACGTTCAGCAAGAGAAGCATACGTTTCGGCAGTTTCGTTTGCACCGATTGAATACCACGAAATGGCGTCAATGTCCTTGTTTGCATTGGTAAGATAGTTGTTCTTGCTGGAGTCCATTCCTACGATGTAAAGCGATTCGGTAATGCCTGCATTTGCCGCATCCTGACGAACCTGCTCAATAGCTTTATTGTCCCACTTTCCGCCGGAAATGTTGTAAAGGAACAACACGGGGCGACCGTTAAGGCGCAAATAGCAGGAATCCTTCATTGCTTCATAGAGTTCATTCATTGTTTTTTTGCTATGGATACTTTCAAGAATACCGCACATTTTTATGGTATCCTTTTTCTCACTTTGAAGATGAAGCTTGCGGGGCTTGCTCATAATATCGGCTGATTCGTACCAAAGGTATGCAAAATAGTCAAGACCGCCTTCAACGGCATATTTTGCTTCCTGCTCCCACGATTCCACGGTATATTCGGGGAATGAAACGGTGCCGTCTTCTTCAATATTTGCGAAGAAAGGAGCTAACCAATGGAATTTAGCGGGAGAAACAACTCTTGCGACCTGTGACGGGGGATTTGTTCCGGTACGAGTGCTTTCTTCAAATGCGTCCCAGCGAATTGTACCGATAAGCGTCTTTTCCGAACGGGTGATTTCCGTTTTTTCGGGAATAGTGCCTGCATTATCGGTCTTCGTTTCGATTTCTTCCTCGGTAAGATAGAAGTTGTCGATGTATGCGTTTTCGGTTGAACCCATAAGGTTATCAAGACAAACGTTCCAGTTGCCCTCGGATATTGCAAGATCTTCGTCGGTAAGGTCTAAAGAACCTTTTACAGTTTCCCATGCATTGCCGGGCAATACAAATTTTTCCACCGTATTATATGTTTTGCCCTCAAGTGCGGAAAGAAGTGCTTTTTGGTCACGGATACGTAAAACTACCGATTCGTCGCCCTCAACGAAAATGTCGAACTGAAAATAAACGGTAGTTCCCGACTTGAATTTTTCCTGAACTATGGGACGGATATCAAACGCAGGCGTGGAATATGACTGCGACGCACCCGAATATTTAAGTACCTTGCCTTCGCCGGCGGGATTGTCGGCAATTTCAACTTTTCCGCCGCCGATAACGCTCCAACCCTTGGGAACGGAATCGGTTTCAAACGTGGCGGCGGTGCTGTCTAAAAGATTGACAATTTCACCCTCTGCGAACGTAACGCAGGAAAGTAGGGAAATTGCCATTGCAAAGATAAGCAATAGCGATACGATTTTTTTCATAGAAATCCTCCAATCTGTTTACCGCAGAGTAACAGCAAAAATACAAATCTGTTTGAATGTGTACTGTTACACTAATCAAATAATACAATATGTATTATACTAAAAATATTATGAAAAGTAAATAGCCGAACAATAATTTTTTTCAAAGTCCGCGGAGTATTTTGAATAGAGTTTCGAAAACGTATTCAACGGATTTTTCACGAACGGTATTTCTGCCTAAATCACCGAAATGAACGGTTGCCGATGTCAATTTACCGCAAACGTAAAAACCGAAACAAACCGTGCCGACGGGCTTTTCGGCGCTTCCGCCGGTGGGACCTGCAATGCCGGAAATTCCCACGCCAACTTGCGCAGAATTGTTTTCGGCAACGCCTTTTGCCATTTCCGCCGCAACGGCTTCGCTGACAACACCGTATTTTTTTATAGAGTCCTCTTTTACACCCAAATATTTGATTTTCGCTTCGTTTGCATAGGTCACAACTGACGCATCAAGCACCTTTGAAGCATCGGGAACGTTCACGAGCCGACCGCAGGCAAGACCGCCGGTGCAGGATTCGGCAAAAGCGATGTGCAGACCGTTTTTTATAAGCAGGTCAACCACTTTTTTCTCAATATTTTCGCTCATTTTATCATCTCCGCTACATATTATATATGCTTGATTATACCACTTTCGAAAAAAAGAGTCAAAAAAACTATTGACAAACGGTAAAAATTGTATTATTGTATTAGTACAGTAATACAATAAAAGGAGGGTAAATATGAGTTGGAAATTCGCATCGCAGGAACCCGTTTATGTTCAGATAGCCCGAAAACTGAAAAGTGAAATTCTTGCGGGAAAGTATTCGGCGGATGCACCGTTTCCGAGCGTAAGACAACTTGCACTTGAAGCAAAGGTTAATCCGAATACCATGCAGAGGGCACTTTCCGAACTTGAAAACGAAGGCTTGCTTGTAAGCAGAAGCACCGCAGGGCGGTTTGTGACAAGCGAACAGACGGCTATCGAGGACGAAAAATATCGGACGATAGAGAGCGAAACGAACAAATTGCTTGAAAGAATAAAGTCACTGGGAGTGACAAAGGCACAGTTAATAAAGATGATAGAGGACAAGGAGGAATGGAACGATGACCGTACTTGAAGCAAAGAACGTAAATAAAAGTTACGGACGGAACAACAAGGTGTTAAAGGATTTTAACATTAAATTTGAAAGCGGAAAAATAATCGGATTATTAGGACCTAACGGATGCGGCAAGACCACATTTCTGAAACTTGTGGCGGGACTGCTCACGGCTGATTCGGGAGAAATAGAGATTTGCGGAACGCCCGTATCGGACGAAACGAACAAGTATATTTCGTATTTGCCCGAAAGAACGTATTTCAACCCGTCAATGAAGGTAAAGGAACTTCTTGATTATTTTGAGGATTTCTATAAGGACTTTGACCGATTGAAAGCGGAAAAGATGCTTTCGGACCTTGAAATTTCGAGTTCACGGCCGTTGAAAGCCTATTCAAAGGGACAAAAGGAAAAGATTCAGCTTGTGCTTGTAATGTCAAGACGTGCAAAACTTTATATTCTTGACGAACCAATCGGCGGTGTGGACCCGGCAAGCAGAGAGTATATTCTTTCCACCATAATCGGAAACTATGCGCAGGATGCGACGGTGATTATCACTACGCACCTTATTCATGATATCGAGCCGGTGCTTGATGAATTTGCATTTATGACCAAGGGCGGAAAAATAGTTATGCAGGGAAATGCAGACGACGCAAGAGCAACAAACGGATGTTCTCTTGACGAACTTTTCAGGGAGGTATTCAAATGCGAAAACTGTTAAAATACGATCTTCGTTCAATGCGGACGATATTTTTGATAGCATCGGCATCGTTACTTATATTTGCTCTTTTCGGTACGGCGTGCATGAAAATTACCACGCATTACCGATATGCGGTGAAGTATTCGGCGCAGATAGGCTTGCTCAGTACCTTTGCCGAAATCGGAATCGGACTGACAACGGTAGCGTTCTGCGCATACATAACCTTTATGTTTATTCTGATTTTAAGACGTTTTTACACACATTTGTACACGGACCAAGGATATCTTACATTTACGCTTCCGGTAAAGCGCCGTGAAATATTTGCATCAAAACTTGTGTTTGGAGAAATATATATGCTTGCGGCGGAAGCGGTTGCAGCAGTGGGAATTCTCATTATTTCTCTGTTCGGAAAATACGGTACGTTTATCAATGCGGATGTTGTAAAAGGCATATCCGAATTCTTTTCCGACGGCTTTGATATGTTCGGCGGATTCTGGCTTCAGTATATAGCCGAAGTATTCATTATTTTCGTGCTGATGAATGCACTTGCAATTCTCATAGGATATTCGTGCATATCCGTGGGTGCGCTTTTGGTAAAGAAGTACAAGGTTCTTATGGGAATAGGCGTTTATTATGCGCTTAACTCCATTGGTGCGCCTATACTCTGGATAATTTTGATTGCGCTTGTAGATTCAAGCCTTTGGCAAAGAATGGATTTGCTTACCGAAACGATGCAAAAGGGCGTTGTGTCGATGATGTTTGTCCTTGTTATAATTTGCCTGCTGGGACTGTGTTCCGTTCTTTGCGGACTGAATACATATCTGACTCGCAAAAAAATCAATATTGCATAGGGGGAACGGGTAATGAAAAAATTAAGATATTTGATTGCTGCCATTATTTTGGCCGTTGCGGTTCTGCCCTTCAGCGTGTTCGGTGCAGGAGAAAATACACAGTGGAAAATCGACTCTAATACAGGCGAACTTGAATGTAACGGAATAAAATATGTTCCCTTTTACACGGGTGAATATCACACCGCAATAGATGAACTCATCGGCGAAGCATCGGATCAGCACGATGCTGACGGATATCGAATTTACGGCGTAAAAAATGCCGAGGATAACGACCTTGTTTATTTATATAATTTTGCAAGATACCGCTCCGAAGCATCGGAATTTGAATACGATTACGATTCGTTTGCAATTCTGTACTGCAAGGAAAATAAAGTCGATGAATATACTGAAATTATAAAATCGTTTACTCCGTCGGGAAATTACTGTTTGCATCTTGCGTATGACAACTGTTTCGCAAAGGAACTTGACGGACAACTTGTTGAATTTATAAATCAGGCGCCGGAAAATAAGGAAAAATTTAATTACGGATTTGGAAGAAAATACAGTGACCTGCCGAAAAATCTGTGCGAATATGACGAAAATCATCTGTTCTTTGCGGAAGTCGGAACGTTCTATACTGACTTCGAAAACGGCGAAGCATATTTCTGCGATTACAGAAAAATGGAGAACGCTCCGTTCTCATACGGCTTCGAACCCGAATACGGATTTAACCGTGTTGCCACAATGCAAAAGGTTCCCGATTCAGTATGGAAAACACTCGAAATTATGGAAAACGACTTGAATGAACGTTCAAAAGAAATTTCACAGTATGTGAGCCCGGAAGACAATTCACTTCTTGTTTCCAGCGCATCGGTAGCCGATATTTTGGTTATGGCGGCGGCAGTGCTCCTGCTCTTTATGCTGCCCTTGTTTATTGTGATTTGGGGAATTATCAGACTTGCACTTAAAAATGGTTCAAAACGCTTGTGGATATGGCTCATTGCAAATGCTTCTGCCGTAATAATCGTTTCCACCGTCATTGCAATTATTATTCTGTAAATCATACTTTGTAAAAGAACGGTTGAAATTCAGCCGTTCTTTTTTGCCTTGGATAAGGAAGAATAGTATGATACAATTATAATATAAAATATTACTTTTGAACTATAACGGACGGGACAGTGTAATAACCGACCGTAACGGCTTAATCTATATGCGTGCCCGTTATTATAGCCCTGCAATGCGCAGGCATAATTAAAAAAATCCCGAAGTCATAAACATTACTGACTTCGGGATTTTTTTAATTTGCGCTGTAATATCTTGTTCCGGTTTTAAGGTTGTCTTTTCCGAAAAGGTTTGTTACCGAAACTACTTCGTAACCCTGCGCATAAAGTTTATCAATTATTATACAAAACGCATCGTACGAATTCTTGTAAATTTCGTGCATAAGAATTATTTTTCCGTCGCCTACATCTTTCATAACATTGTTGACGATAGTATCGCAATTTGCGTCTTTCTTGTGCTTCCAGTCCTCGGAATCAATGTTCCAAAGAATAATACTGTACGGCGACGATGCAATTCTTTCTTTTGTAATGCTTCCGCCAACCGGCCTCATAAGTGTAGGTGCAACTCCTACGGCATTTTTAATGGCATCGTGGGTTTTAGTCATTTCGTCCGAATACACCGCATCGGAACACGAATTGTAATATACACTGTGTGTGTAGCCGTGAATTTGAATTTCGCTTCCGTTATCAACCGCATATTTCATTGCGTCGATGGTCTTTTCGTTAAATCTGTTACCTACAACGAAAAATGTTGCCGTAGCATTATGTTCTTTTAATTTGTCAACGATTTTTCTTGTATATTCGGCGCTTGGACCGTCGTCAAATGTAATGGCTATGTATTTCTTGCCGTCAGTGCGAACGGGAGTCGTCTTGGGACTGCTGTCAGTGGGCTTGGGTGTTGCTCCGTTATTTTGAGTGGGCTCTTGCGTGGGAACTTGTGTCGGTTCTGCCGTTGCCGTGGGCGTGGCAATTGAAATAGGTTCGTTTATTATTGAAAATGTTATGGGAGTTCCGAATTCTGAACCGCTTACTTCAATAGGTTCACCGCCGCAGGTCAAAAGAACACAGTCTACACTGTAACTTTTTATGAATGTGTCCGCAATGCACTGAACAGCCATTCGCTGCTGACTGTCGCTTTTTTGATAAAAGTCGGAAATAAAATTCGTGCTTAAATCAAGGGTTATCTGCCGTGTGCCGTTGTGCATTTCGTTCTTGAACCCCGTTACCATCGTGCCGTCCGGAACAACTTGCTTTTCCGCAAGCATAGACACTAAGCCGTTCGCCGAAATCGCTTCGGAATCAATAAGGTTTTCTACCATAATTCCGTCAGTTATTCCGTAAACGGATACTGTCTTTTTCCTGCCGCATCCGCTGAATAGTAACACCGTGAGCAGTAAAACGGATAATATCCGCATAATTGATAATCTCTTCATTGTATATCACCTTGTACGTTATATTTTAACTGTATTATCATTATATCATATTTCGCTCTAAAAGTATAGAAAAAAGTGTAGAATTTTTATAATTTTCGCTTGCTCATTTGCAAAAATGTGGTACAATATATGTGTAACTCGGGGATGTAGTTTAGCCCGGTAAAATATTCGGTTCGCATCCGAAAGACCGTGGGTTCAAATCCCATCATCTCCACCACGTCGGAGCAAAGTTCGCTTTGCTCCGATTTTTTTACGCAGATATATCCGTTTCTCAATTAACAATCTTTGCTCATACAAATTACAAATTTTTCATATACTGTTATGCGAGTGATTTTTACGGAAAGAGGAGAACAGTATGGCGACGGTGATGATTGTTAGTACGGTCAAGGGGTGTATATTTGTAAACGGCGGATTTTTTTCGGTATGCGAAAACAACAGCATAACAGTGCCGTTGGGAAGCGAAACGACGGTAATAAATTATTTTTCGTTTGACGGAGCGTATTGCCCGTTGTGTTTCGAATTTTCGAGAAATCCGAGAATTTCCGGCGGAAAAAGTGAACTTTACAGATGGAATTCGGAAATGTATGAACTGAAAATCGTTCCGGAAAAAACATATATTCCCGTTGCACCGATAATAACACGCCAAACCATGTGGGGAAAGGGGTATGCGGGAATATGCGGCGGTTTTTTCTGCACGGAATTTGACGGTAGAAGCGAATATTTTCCGGAGCAGGCGGACGGTTATGAAATTCTTTCGGAACAGTATGCGCTGATTAAAAAAGAAAACACGGTAATAATTACGGATAAAGCGTGCCGCCAAAAACTGAGAATAGAAAACGTAAAAAAGTATTCAGTGGAAAGAAATGTGCTGTCACTTGAATTTTCTCCGGGGAATATGGATTTTTTTACCGTGTTGCAGCAATACGAAACGAGGGAAATGACGGTTATCGGAAACGAAGTAGTGAAAAGCGAAACCAAGACGTTTGACGACAAAATTCGTTGTTTTTGTCAGGCGGTTCGGCTGAATATGGAAAAAATCGCCGATGAATTTATTACACCTTCGCTGAAAGCGGAAATGAAATTTACGGAAATTCGTGAATTTTTGGGCAATTTTGACGAAATGGACGTGATTCGCTACGGAATAAAGCGGGAAAATTCCGTTGCCCTCAGATACAAGACCGACAAATGGAATTATGTGTATGAAATTTTTACTTTTGCACTGAAAAACGGGCTGATAGATGACATTGAACAGGTATAAAACCGTTGACAGAAGCAAAAAACGGATATATAATCAACAGTGTAATAACATAAATCCGAACCACGCACTAAACCGACTGTTTTAACGGTTTTATGCACTTAAAGGATTTACAATATAAAGTAATTTCAGGGCGGGGCGCAATTCCCCGACCGACGGTGATTGAAAAACTTTTTCATAAGTCCGTGAGCCTGCAATAGCAGGTTGAAGCAGTGGAAATCTGCTACCGACGGTACAGTCCGGATGGGAGAAATCTCACATATAAAACCGTTCCCCCTGAATACCAGGGGGATTATTTTTTAGGAGGTTAAAAATGAAACTTACACGAAAATTAGTTTTAACAGGCATTTTTTCCGCAATTGCATTTGTTTTGATGCTGTTGGAATTTCCTCTTGCGTTTGTGATTCCCGATTTTATCAAGTTTGATTTTTCCGAATTGCCTGCGCTCATTTGCGGATTTTCGGCAGGCCCGTTGTGGGGAATAGCCGTATGTCTTATTAAAAATCTGCTTCATCTCACCGCAACCACCACCGGCGGAGTGGGCGAACTTGCAAACTTTATTATCGGTGCATCTTTTGTGGGAATTTCCTGCCTTATTTACAGCACGAAAAGAAAAAAATCATTTGCTCTTTTGGGAATGATAATAGGTGCTGTCGTTGCGGCGTGCATAAGTTTTCCCATAAACAAGTTCGTAACATACCCGTTCTATATGAATTTTATGAGCGAGGAAGCAATTCTCGGCGCATACAGAGTATTTATTCCCACGATTAAAACCCTTGACGGCGCATTGCTGATTTTTAATTTGCCCTTTACACTTTTTAAGTTTATAATAAATTCGGCAATAACGTTTGCGGTTTACAAAAGAATTTCGCCCGTTATTAAAGGAAGGAAATAATATGGAATTAAGACGGCTCAAAGAAGAAAACTTCGACGAAGTTTTGAAACTGATGAACGACGTGTTCGGCAGACAGCGCGGCTCAAAAATTGAATTTGATAAACTTCTTCCCAATATGTGGAAAAGAAACGACGAATATATGGGCAAGCATTTGGGCGTGTTCGACGGAACAAGACTTGTTTCCGCACTGGGCGTATATCCTCTGCCCGGAAAAATAGGGGACACCGATGTAATGTTTTCCACCACCGGCAACGTAGTCACCCATTGGGAATACGAGGGCAAGGGCTGTATGAATATGATGCTCAACGGCGCA
>JAZRYL010000011.1:0-3598 GCA_045600705.1 Clostridia bacterium
TTTGGCCTTATTCCCACCGCCGTCTTTTTCTGAATAAGGAACAACACCATAGTTTGCTCCAAGCGATAATATAAAATCAGTTTTAACAGGATCGTTTTTTTCTTTGCGTTCGCAAAAAAGTGCTTTTAGTCGTTTCGTTCCCCACTCACTCGTTATCTCGCCAATCCTTTCAATACCGCTGTCTTTCATTTCACGCATTGCTGTTCAACTCCTTCTGCAAAGACTCAATGGAATAAATCACAAGGTCAAATACACATATAAGAGGAAATACCAAAAGCCTGTGTACAGCGAAAAAATTATAATAAGCAACAGCAGCACTTACTACCGCCCAAGCACCGACATAAAAAACAATACGTATAGTCCAATGTAAAAATTTTCCTGCACCTTTGCCGGATATTACACCGGTGCGATATAAAAAGCCTACTTTTTTAAAAGCGTAATGATAGGCAATTTCACCGATAATAAACATAACGACTGCTTCTAAAATTTGCGGGAGCGGTAAAGATAGTTTATCGATGATACAATCAAAAATAAATCTATAAATTTCTGTCATATATTTCTCCGTCAACTGTAATTAAAACGATTTAATTCCGCATTGCAATCTGTCATTTCTTTTTTTCTTCGTGTTTTTCAGAAAGTTTTTGTACCGATTTATCAAAATCGGATGTTATCTTTTGCGTGCGGTTGAAAACATCATATTCGACTTCTGCTTTTTCACGGGCATTTTTTGCCGAAATCTTACCGTTATCGGGCAGAATATCATATCTTCTGAACGCAAGAAATTCATTTACACTTCTTTCAAATTCTTCCATAGTAAAAGCGTTTTCGCGCTCAATGAGGTCTTCTATATAGTCAAAATAACCCGAAACGGTTCTTTCAAGTTGCCTTATTTCCTTTTCTTCAAGGTAATTCTTCGCAATGGAAACATCAGACTTCAGTATTCTGCCGTCAGGTGCATTTTTCCATGTGGTAAGCCACATATTTTCTTTTGTAGGATCTGCACCGTAATACACTATTTCTGCGGCGGTATGCTTTGTAATGGCATAATGAAATTTATTTTGAACAGTTGCGTAAAACCTCTGTGTCACTTCCGAATTTTTGTCATAATCAATACTGCATTCGGCAAAAATGTCGGTAATCTGCTGCCATATTCTTCTTTCGCTCGCCCTTATTGAACGAACTCTTTCAAGAAGTTCACGGAAATAGTCTTTGCCGAATATGCTTTCGCCCTGTTTCATTCTGTCATCATCCAGAACAAAACCTTTTACCATATACTCTTTTAATATTTCCGTTGCCCATATTCTGAATTTTGTCGCCTGTTTGGAGTTAACACGGTAGCCGACAGAAATAATTGCATCAAGGTTGTAAAATTGAGTAAGATAGTTTTTACCGTCAGAAGCAGTTGCCGAGATTTTCTCGGTAACTGAATCTTTATCTAATTCACCGTCTGCAAAAATATTCTTTAAGTGAAGCGAAATGTTATCAGCAGAACATCCGAATAATTCAGCCATAGCCTTTTGAGTGATCCAAAGACTTTCATTTTTTATAATTGCATTTACAGAAACATCGCTTTCATCAGAATGATACAATACCATTCTCATTTCCCTGTTCATATCCTGCATGAAATTAACCCCCTTGTGCGAAAAGGCTGTTGAGTGACGCCGAAATATCATTTTCAAGCCCGATTATGCGTGCGAGAATATCTTCGCTTGCTTCGGGCATTTTGTATTCATAAAAATAGCGCGTCATCGGTATCTCGTAACCGACTTTCGTTTTACTTTTATCAATCCATGCATCAGGTGCATAAGGCAGCACTTCACGCTTGAAGTATTCGTCAATATCTTCGGTAAGCGGTACATTCTCGGTATCACGCAAACTGCTGTCCGCAACGGGTTTGCCTTTTTTCATAACAGGTTTGCCGTTTTCGTCAATCTGCGGGCGTTCTACAACGATTTTATTGTAGCCGAATTCGACTGCTTCGAATATTTTACTCTCACAGTAAATGCCGTTCTTATCACCGTAAACGCCGTTTTCAAAGTCATCATAAGCCCTGACTATTATTTCACGGCAGGCATCGGTAATATCATTACGCTTGGTACCGATAGACTTTCTGCGGGGCTCATAGCAATGTGAAGCGTCAATAAGTTGAACCTTATCCGCTCTGTAAGAAGGTTTCATTTTGTTGATTATCCAGATATATGTAGAAATGCCCGTGTTCATAAAGGCATCTGTCGGCAACTGAATAATTGCTTCAAGCCAATCGTTTTCAAGAATATACTGACGGATATTTGAAGGACCGCTACCTGCATCACCGCTGAACAAAGGCGAACCGTTCTGAATAATTGCCATTTTACCGTCTTCGGCAAGTTTAGCAATACCGTTAAGAACGAACAACTGCTGACCGTCGCTTATTTTCGGCAAACCGGGTGCAAATCTGCCGTTCTCTCCGAGTTTTGCTTCCGCTTCAACTGCTGCCTGTTCACGCTTCCAGTCAATACCGAAAGGCGGATTGCTTATTATTCGGTCAAACTGATAATCTTTGAATTTATCTTCCGACAGCGTATCACCGAACCGCATATTATTCGGATTTCCGCCGCGTATCATCATATCGGCTTTGGCAATAGCAAAAGTAGAGGGGTTAAACTCCTGACCGAAGCAGACGACATTCATTTCGGAATCGAGTGTATGAACACGCTCTTCCATACACGAAAGCATCTGCGAAGTACCCATTGCCATATCGTAAACTGTAAGATTCCGCTTTGAAAATGAAGTATCGGAAAGCAGAACATCCGTCATAAGGTAGATAATATCACGGCTTGTAAAGTGCGCTCCGGCTTCTTCACCGTAACTTTCGTTGAACCGGCGAACAAGGTCTTCAAAAACATATCCGCAATCAACGGCGGAAATCTTGTCGGGACCAAAATAGCCTTTGGGGGAATTGAATTCCTGTATAACCAGATAGAGCGTATTGCTTTCAACCATACGCTTCACAATAGCATCGAATTCAAACTTTGCAAGCACATCCTGAACATTGGCAGAAAACCCCGCAACATAATCACGGAAGTTTGCTTCTATATTCTCGGGAGCTGAAAGAAGTGTTTCAAATGTAAACTTGGAAATATTATAAAACTGGTAGCCGGAAGCCTTTGTAAGAAAGCCGTCAACAACTTCAAGATGTTTTACCTTTTCATAAGTTTCAAGGACTTTACCGTGTGTGGGCAAAAGACAATCGTGGAAACGCTTTATTACCGTCATAGGCAAAATAACAAGCCCGTATTCGTGCGGTTTGAACGGTCCGCGAAGCATATCCGCCACATTCCATATCATTGTAGATTTTTCAGATATATTTAAGCCGACATTTGAAACTTCTGCCATAAATTCACACCTCAAACATTTTTTAACTATACAGTTCATTATTATACACGTTTTTCTTTTTTCCGTCAACCAAATGCTGTACCACGTTTGTGTCAATCAAAAGTGGCTGAAGTGAAAAATTAAATTCCACTCTCAAGGGGATGAAATGGAATTTAGTCTTACGGGAAATTCCACTTAAGAAAAGAGTGGAAAAAAGTCTTACAGGATATAGAATAGAACTATC
>JAZRYL010000012.1:0-22215 GCA_045600705.1 Clostridia bacterium
CAAAAAATCTATACCCAAATTGAATTTTTTTTCAAAATTTACAAAAAATTTTATTATTTATGTGAAATCACGGTGTTTGCGCATATTTTTTATGGATTTAATCAGCATATAAATGCCGAAAAGAATCAAAAATACAGAATAAATCAAATTAAAAAAATCATTTTTTATAAAACGGGAAACAAATCCACCTGCAATAGCTCCTGAAACCGCAATCGGAATTAAATTTTTAATTTTATCAAATTCAATATTTTTGTTTTGGATGCCGGAAACAATCATCGCAACGGCAGACGGAATATAAGCCACAAGGGAAAGATATTTTGCTTCCTGCGGAGAAATTTTCAGAAAAAATACAGTTGCGGGAATAAGAATAACTCCCCCGCCCAAGCCGAGCCCTGCAAGCAAGTATGAAACAAATCCTATAAGAAACGATACTAAAATGACGATTTCTCTCCCACAAAAATTACCAGCAGAGCAAATGCCGCCGTAAGATAGTCCGACTTAATTTTTTTAATCAATCTGTTGCCGATAAAACCGCCGACTATTCCACCTATGCAAATCGGAACGACTGTGCTGAGCGGTAATTTTTCGTTCATCATTGCAACACTGATTACCGTTATGGGCAGAACAAATGCGCACAGTGTGCCGAACACATTTTGCTTGTTTTTTATTATTTTCATCAGTGCTATAATCGCAACAGTACCCCCTCCGGCACCCAATATACTGTTTACAGCCCCTGACAAAAACGTTATCACGTATAAATAAATCATATATTTATTATTTACACATAAATAAAAATAATGCTCGAAACATTTTATTTCGAGCATTATTGTCAATTTTTTCGTAAAAACAAATATTCCGCAAGTTCAACAAAAAACTTTGCTTTTTCATTTTTTTCGTCAAAAATCTGCTTTGCTTTTTCCGTATAGTCCTTTGCTTCTTTTCTTGCACCTTCAATTCCGTAAAGAGTGACGTACGTTGTTTTTTGATTTTCTTTATCGCTTCCTACTGCTTTGCCAAGTTCCTTTTCGTCCCCCTCAACGTCCAAGATATCATCAATAATCTGAAATGTATATCCGATATACAGCGCATATTTTTCAAAAAGTTTTACTGTTTCTTCATCGCAATTTGCACAGTATGCGCCCGCTTTTGCCGCTGCAATTATCATCGCCGCAGTTTTATTCAAATGAATGTACTCCATCGTTTTGCGGTCAAAAACACTTCCGTTAAGCGTAACGTCTACCCATTGCCCCGCAACCATTCCTTTAACGCCGGCGCCCGTTGCAATAGCCCTTGAAGCATTAAGCGTTCCCTGATCGCAGATATTGTCAACCATTATCTGCATAGCAAAGCTTAACAGTCCGTCACCTGCAAGAATTGCCCTATCCTCACCGAATTTTTTATGTGAAGTCAGTCTGCCACGTCGGTAATCATCGTTATCCATAGCAGGCAAATCGTCGTGAATAAGCGAATATGTATGAATAAATTCCATTGCACACGCAAAAGGAAGTGCCTTGTTAATATCTCCGCCGCAATATTCGCACGAAGCGAGTATCAATGCAGGTCTTAAACGTTTTCCGCCGGCAAAAACACTGTATGCCATTGCTTCCCTTAAATCTTCGGGAATTTCATTGTCCGAGAAATACTCGGTCATTTTATTATTAACGAGTTCAGTGTACCGTTCAAGTTGTGCTGACAAAAAATCAGTCATCGGCTTTTCCCTCCATGATTGCTTCTTTAATTATACCGTTTTCTTTTTTCAGAACAGTCAGTTTTTGGGTATAGCCGTCAAGCAGTGTTCTTGCATGAGAAGCAAGTTTTACACCGTTTTCATACATTTCTATTGATTTGTCAAGAGTACAATCACCGTTTTCAAGTTCTTGTGCAGTCTTTTCAAGCAAATTCATAGTTTCTTCAAGTGAAAGTTTTTCTATATCCATCATTTAACCTCCGCAACAATATTTCCGTTGTTCAATTTTATGGAAATTCCGTCACCTTTTTTCACATTTTTTGAATCGGAAACAATTTTTCCGTCTTTGTCAAACACAACCGAATAGCCTCTTTTAAGCACGTTCATAGGCGAAAGTGCCTCAATTTTTTCTACTGAAATAAGAAAAGAATTCTGTGCTTTATTCAGCCTTTCGTTGATACATTCATCTAATTTTGAAGAAAGAATTTCAATTTTTCTCTGCTGATTTACAAGCAAATTTTCCGGATCCTTAAATTTTGAAAAAATTCCGGAAAGTTTAAGATATTTGTCCTTTATTAAATACGATATGCTTTTTTCCAAATTTTTCTCTAAATAATCAACGTTTTGTACCGTATCAAAAAAGTCAAAAACCGCAAGTTCTGCCGCCGCAGACGGTGTTGGCGCCCGTAAATCCGAAACAAAATCACAAATCGTAAAATCAGTTTCATGACCTACGGCAGAAATAACCGGTGTATTCATCGAAAAAATCTTTCGTGCAATTAGTTCACTGTTAAAGCACCACAAGTCTTCCATCGAACCGCCGCCACGGCCAACAATAATGACGTCAATATCATCTCGGTTTTCAAGTGCATCAAGACCGGCGCAAATGGAACGGGGTGCATCCTCCCCCTGAACTGAAACGGGTGCAAGCAAGATTTGAATATTCGGACATCTTCTTGTTGAAACGTTAATGATATCCCTTATTACCGCACCGGTAGGCGAAGTTACAACACCGATTTTCTTTACATATTTGGGGATAGGCTTTTTATACTGTTCGTCAAACAGTCCTTCTTCACCGAGTTTTTTCTTCAAAAGTTCAAACTCTTTATAAAGATTTCCCGTACCGTCCTGTTCCATTGAAAATACATTCAGTTGATACTGTCCGTCACGTTCAAAAAGAGTTACCTTGCCTTTTGCGATAACCTTCATTCCGTCTTCCGGTCTAAAGGTTATATTAAGCGAATGTGGCTTAAAAAAGGCGCAGCGGATAACTGCGCCTTCATCTTTTAATGAAAAATAAATATGTCCTGAAGAATGAAATTTCAATCCCGAAATTTCACCGCATACGGTAATATTACTCAAAACAGTATCAAGATTGAAGCACTGTTTTACGTATGCATTTAACTGTGAAACCGAAACTTTCATAACAGTTTTGCCGCTTTAACGGTATTATACATAAGCATAGCCCTTGTCATAGGTCCCGTTCCGCCGGGATTAGGAGTAATTGCATACGCTTTTTCAATAACGTTATCAAAATCGACATCGCCCACCTGTTTTCCGTCGATACGGCTTATGCCGATATCAATTACAACTGCGCTGTCTTTAACCATATCTGCGGTTATCATGTGTGCTTTTCCCACTGCGCTTACAAGAATATCCGCATTTTTTGTAATACTCTTCAAATCCTTCGTTTTGGAATGACAAACGGTAACGGTTGCACCCTCCTGCAAAAGTAAAAGTGCCATAGGTTTACCTACGTTATTACTTCTGCCGATAACAACTGCATTTTTGCCCGTAATGTCAATTCCGCTTGACTTGATAAGTTCCATTGCTCCTGCAGGAGTGCAAGAAACAAATGCATCCTTATTGCCCGTTAAAACACCGCCGATATTGATTTGTGAAAAACCGTCAACGTCCTTTTCGGGAGAAATTGCTTTAATAACAGCATCCTCATCAAGTCCGTCGGGAAGCGGAAACTGAACAAGAATTCCGTCAACAGAGTCATCCTTATTAAGTTTATCGATAAGTGTCATAAGCTCGTCCTGCGTAGTTGATGCAGGAAGCTTGTATTCAAGCGAATTTATGCCTACTTCTTTGCAATCGTTGGTTTTATTGCGAACATAAATGCAACTTGCAGGGTCTTCACCCACAAGCACCACCGCCAAAGAAACGTTTTTGCCGGATTTTTCAACTATTTGTTTCAAATCGTCTTTTATGCTTTTAGCGAGTTTTTTTCCGTCAAGAATCATAATTATTTATTCCTTGCTAAATATTTTTTGCGGCAAAGTTCGGCAACGCCCACAGCATTATCCGAACTGAATTCTGCCAAAGAAAACTTAAGGTTAAGATTATTCATGCCTTTTTTATTAAGTAAAATAGGAAGTTTTTCACGCAAATAAGAGCTTGAAGAAACACCGCCGGCCATCAGAACAGAACTTATTCCTGCATAGTATGCGGCTCCGCCCACCATTTTACCGAGTGTTCGTGTGATTGCAGACATAAGTCCATCGCACAAAGCATCTTTATCGCAACCGTTTTCGTATTCACGAATTGCGGCTGCCTCAGTTCCCGAGAAACTGCAACCCTCGTAATTAGCGTTTATCGGAAGTAAAATCGCACCGTTTTTATTATCCATAGCACGTTTATCAACTTCCTTGCCCGCAGGAAACGGCATTCCCATTTTAACACCCAAACGGTCAATAAGCTGACCTGCATTTATATCGCTTGACGCAGCAAGAATTTTAATTTTGAATTCCGTTTCAAGCTGATGCACAAGCAAAACTTCTGTTGTTCCTCCAGAAAGATGTACTGCACAGAATTCATTTGTGTCCATTGGACAAGAATACAGTGCCGCTTGAATATGCCCTTGCTGATGGTCCGTTGAAAAAAGCGGAACGTTAAGCGACATTGCGATTGCTTCTGCAATACGTCTGCCCGCAAAGAAAACGGGCATATATGAATTACCTACGCCACGTGGCTGAGTGCTTACGCAAACGGCGGCGATTTCTTTCGGGTCAATTTTATCAATTACTTTTTTATATAATTCGGGAAAGTTATTTATGTGCTTAAAAAAAGCCTCGCTTTGGCGAAGCCCTCTTTCCCCTTCCGCAACGGAAAGCAAACGGCGCTCATTGGCAACAAGTTCACCGTTTTCATTTACCGCCGCAACTGACGTTGTATAACAACTTGTATCAATACCCAAGAAAATCATAAGCTTCTGACGTATGCCCCCAACAAACCGTTTATAAATGCAGGGCCTTCATCAGCAGAATACTTTTTGGCGATTTCAACCGCCTCATTGATTGCTATGGAAGCGTTTACATCTTCTCTGTATTTAATTTCGCAAAGTGCAAGACGAAGAATGGAAACATCAACTCTGTTCATACGTTCGATAGTCCATCCCTTTGCAAATTCAACTATAATTCCGTTAAGCTCGTCCAAATGTTCACGAACGTTCTGACGAATCCAAACTATGTAATCAATTTGTTCTTGGTCAATATCCGCCCAATTTTTTTCTTCTTCAAACAGTTCTCCGAAAAGTTGAGTTGCGGTTGCTGTTCCGAATGTATCTTCAAACAAAAGTTTGAATGCAAATTCTCTTGCTTTTGTTCTTTTTGACGAAAATTTAGTCATAATTCCTCCGAATAGATAATATAAAGAAGCGAGTTGCCCCGCTTCAAATTACTGTTGTGCCTGAATTGAATTATCAACCTGAACGGTTATTTTTTCAACTTTTATACCGCAATACGATTCCACATCGCTCTTAACGGACTGCTGAACCGCAGAAGAAACCTCGGGAATAACGGCATCAAATACCATAGATAATTTGAGTGCAATATTTACGCCCGTTTCTCCCATTGTGGAACGAACTCTTACTTCTTTAACGCCGTCAACTTTTTTAACCGCTTTAAGTGCAAGGTCGCTTATGGTGTCAATGTTTATGTAAATTCCGCCCTCGTTGGTGGTAGCCGCAAGTGTTGCCACTTTCTTTTTTTCAGCCAAGCCGCAGAAAATGGCTCTTACGGAAAGAAGAACGAATATTGCCAATACGCCCGAAATTGCAATTTTCATAATAACGGAACTGTAAACCACGCCGACAATCATATTAAATATATTGGTCTGCCAAAGGCAAATACCGATAAGAGCAACGAATGCTATTGTAATTATCGCATTAAAAATAAGCAATAATCTTTCGGAAATTTTCATAATTTATCGCCTCTTACTGTTCCTGTGCGTCAACCTGAACACCGAGAACATTTACATTTACCGAAGTAACCTGAAGTCCCGACATTCCTTCAACTGCTCTTTTAATTCCTTTTTGAACAGCCAATGCAACATCACTGAGCACACATCCGTATTTTATGATAATATTTGCTTCGATAACGGCTTCTTCGCCCGTTACGGTTGCTTTGATGCCTTTTGACAAATCTTTTCTGCCCAAAAGTTCACCGATTCCGCTTTTTAAGCCACCGCTCATACCTACAACGCCTTCAACCTCAGTTGCGGCAAGGCCGGATATAATTGCAATAACATCTTCGGAATACGAGATGCTTCCTCCGATTTCCGATTTACTTATAACTTCTTTATTCTCAGACATTTTACTACCTCCGTAAATTTATAAGGATATTATATCACTTGACAAGCTTTTTTTCAACAGTTTTTTTCTGATTATTTATAAATATACTTTTTAGCATTTTCGGGAGTTTTATACATATAATTTTCATTCAATCGACCTCTATTTCATTAAAAAAATTCCCAAAGCCACGAACAAGAGTCCTATCAGAATCATCCACGCCTTAAAAGACATATTAAAAAGAATAAAAATGGCACCGACGGCAATTAAAATTATTCCGATAAGACTGCAACAGTTGAAATTCGGTTTTCTCATAAAAAAGTCCCCTTTCTACCTATATAATATACAGAAAGGGGATTAAATGTTAATTATTTCTTATGTGTTCGATTGCACAGTGCATATCTGCCGCTTTGAACACACTGCTTCCGGCAACAAGAACATTTGCACCTGCTTCTTTGCAAAGATGTGCATTTTCTTCGGTTACACCGCCGTCAACTTCAAGCAGAACATCTCGTTCGCCGATAATTTCTTTAACCTTTTTGATTTTGTCAACGGTTTTCGGAATAAACTTCTGTCCGCCGAATCCCGGGTTTACAGACATCAGCAGCACCATATCTGTATTATCAATTAAATATTCAAGTGATTCAACGCTCGTTCCGGGATTATAAACTATTCCCGCCTTTACGCCCTTTGATTTAATATAAGATAAAACTCTGTGAGGATGAACGGTTGCTTCATAATGAACGGTAATATAATCTGCCCCTGCCGCCACGAATTCATCAATATATCTTTCCGGCTTTTCAATCATAAGATGAACGTCAAGCGGAAGCGACGTATGTTTCTTTATCGCTTTAACCATATCCGGACCGAATGAAATATTCGGAACAAATGCTCCGTCCATAATATCGCAATGAATCATATCCGCTCCTGCTTTTTCAAGATTTTCCGCCGCTTCTCCCATAGCGGAAAAATCAGCCGCCAAAATACTCGGTGCTACTTTAATCATATCTTCTCCTCCATTTTTCATTCACTTCTTCAAAAAGCAACTTGTATCTTTCGTGCCGTTCCTTTGAAATTTTTCCTTCAAGAACGGCTTGCTTTACGGCGCAATCCGGCTCATTCACATGATTACAGCCGTTAAATCGGCACTGCTCCGAAAATTCGTCGAATTCATAATACAGTGCCTTAAAATCATCGGGCGAAATATCCGGCAAATCAAGCAGCGAAAAGCCCGGTGTATCTGCTATCCACTTATCATTTTCTATTTTGACAAGTTCTATATGTCTTGTTGTATTCTTACCACGGTCGGTTTTTCTGCTAAGTTCACCTGTTTCAAAATGTTTTTCGCCGCACAGTAAATTCATCATTGACGATTTGCCGACCGCAGACTGACCGCAAAAGCACGTTATTCCGCTTTTTATTCCGTCTTTCAATTCGGAAATTCCGTCGTTTGAAACGGCACTCGTAATAAAAACACGAATGTTACTGAGTCTGTACTGATTTGCTATTTCCGCTGCTTTTTCAGGTCCGTAATCATTTTTATTTATACAAATTATAGGCTCAATATCAAGCATTCTGCAATAGCATACAAGATAATCCACAAGTTTTAGGTCCGGTTCGGGTTTTTCAACCGCAAGCGTAATAACAAGTGTATCCACATTTGCCACCGGCGGTCTTAAAAGCTGATTTTTTCTTTCATCTATCCCGATTATTGTGTTATCTTCTAACCGTTCGGATTTTTCAACAACTACCTTATCGCCCACCATCGGTGATACTTTTTTATTTCTGAATTTGCCTCGAGCATAGCAGTTAAGATATTCGCCGTTTTCGGAGAATATTTCATACACACCCGCAACGCACTTCGTAATTGTTCCCTTTACCGTCATATCAGTTAACCGACTTTTCCGCCATAATGACTTGTTTATTCAATCTTTGATTTCCCGTATAAAGTTCAAATGTAATATTTTCTGCAGTAGCGCCGGAAAATTCATAGTCAACGTTTGAAACATCGTTATACTTTTCGTAACCGATTTGATTTCCCTTTGAATCGTACACGATAAGTTCAAGATCAAGCTTTTGTTCGTCTTCCGTTTTATAACTGTAAGTGCATTTGTAACTGTTACAAACATTTACGGAAAAATCTATGGTAACACTTGGAACGGCATTGCCTTCCATATACGGATATTCTTCTCCCGGATTAACACTTTGCCAAGTTACACCCAAATTCTCATTTGAATCAACTTTAACCTGAGTGCATCTGCCAACCTTAAATCCGGCACTTTCTATGGCATTCTTTGCTTGGTCAACGGACATTCCCTTCAAATTCGGGACGGTAAGCTTTAACGTTTTAACATTTCTGACAACCGTAAGAGTAACCGTTGCACCTTCGGAAAGTTCTTTTCCCTCATTGGTTTGAGCAATAACCGTTCCGTCGGCTTTGGCGGAATCTTCACTATAATCGTAGGTTACGGTAAAGCCCTGCTCTTTTAATGCCGATGTTGCTTCATCAATATTTTTTCCCACTACTGATTCTGCGGTAATTTTCTTAGGTCCGGAACTTAAATACACGGTTATGACTGTATTCACTTCCACCGCACTTCCCTCACTCGGTTCTGTGCGTATAACTTCGCCCTCAGCGATTATGGCTGACGGTTCTTCCTTAAAATCGAACTTGGAAAACTGATCGGCACGCAAAACTGCAACTGCGCCTGATTTGGCAAGTCCCGCAACAGGCGGAACATTGTGAATTGCATAAGTAGCATTTTTTTCCGTCAAAGGAATAATGATGCTTACCGCAATACTGATTATTATTGCCGAAGCGACCGCAAATGCGGCAATAATAAATATTTTTCTGCGCTTCCGAAATTTTTGTTTCATTTTCGGATCTTCGACGACAAACGAATTTTTTGCCTTGCCGTCATTTTCATAAACATCATTTTTATCAGAAATATTTCTTTTTCTTACTGGAACATCGGGATCGTTTTCTTCAAAATCCGAAACGTGCCTGTTTTGAAGCACCCTAAAATGTTCGGGATCCGCAACAAACAAAAGAAGGTCTTCACGTACTTCCGAAGCAGACTGATATCTGCTATCGGGATTTTTTTGAATACATTTTAGAATTATATCGTTTATTCCCTTGGGAACAGAGGGATTTTTTTCATTGGGTGAAACGGGAATTTCATTCACGTGCTTCATCGCAATGGAAACCGCTTCAGCACCGCTGAACGGAACTGTTCCGCAGAAAAGTTCGTAAAGCAGTACGCCGAACGAATAAATATCGGATCTCATATCCACTTCGTTTCCCTGCGCCTGCTCGGGCGAAATATAATGTACGCTTCCTTCAACGTCCTTTCCGGCAACAGTTCTTGTATCATGTGAAAGAACACGTGCAATTCCGAAATCCACAAGTTTGATGGTTCCGTCACGGGAAACAAGAACGTTTTGCGGCTTTATATCTCTGTGAATTATGTTTTTTCTGTGTGCGTGTTCAATACCTGCGATAATTTGCAGTGCATAATCAAGTGCCGTTTTTATCGGTACGGGGCCGTTTTTCGTAATAATATCTTTAAGCGTTTCTCCGTCAATAAATTCCGTTACCATATACAGTGCATCGTTCCATCTGCCGATGCTGTATATTCTTCTGACGTTTTTGTGCGCCATTTGAGAAAGTGCTTCCGCTTCAAGGCGGAAATGTCTTTCATATTCCTTTGAATCCTCAAGTCCCTCTCGTATAACTTTTATGGCAACAATTTTTTCATCGGAAAGGCGAAGCGCTTTATAAACGTTACTTGTTCCGCCCGAACCGATTTTTGAAATTATTTGATATTTTTCATCAATTACGTCGTTTACCATTTGCTTCTCCCATCAAACATTTTGAACAAGAACTGCCGTGATATTATCACATCCGCCCGCATTGTTCGCAGCATCTATCAGTTGTTCAACAATACTTTTGCAGTCTCCGTCCGAGTTAAGAATATCTTTCATTTTTTCCTCGGATATCATTCCGGTAAGTCCGTCACTTGCAAGCAAAAGTTTGTCATTTGGCTTCCAATCTATGCAAAAAGTATCAATTTTAACAAACCGTTCAATGCCGATAGCACGGGTAATAAGATTTCTGTTTGGATGAACACGTGCCTGTTCTTTCGTAAGCATACCGGAATCAATAAGTTCCTGAACATACGAGTGATCGGTAGAAATTTGATTAAGTTCGTTTTTCGAAAACAAATAGCATCTGCTGTCGCCAACGTTAGCAACGTTAAGCATATCGCCATCTATAAGTGCGCAAACGACAGTAGTTCCCATACTTTCGTATTTCGAGGATGATCTTGAAGTATTATACACAACTGAGTTTGCGCTTGAAATGGCTTGCCGAAGCAGAAGTGCTCTGTCCGCTACGTCATAATGACTGTTTATATAGTCAACTATGCTTGAAACGGCAAGTGCGCTTGCCACCTCACCTGCGTTTACGCCGCCCATTCCGTCAGCGACCACAAAAAGTTTTATATCGCTATCCGAAACATGGTAAAAGTCTTCGTTATTGCCTCTGACTTTACCCTTGTTACTCATACCGTAAAACTGCATTATTCATCCTCCTTTTTAAGATAACTTCGTCTAAGCTGCCCGCACGCGCCGGAAATATCAGCGCCCATTTCTCTGCGAACCGTAACGGAAGTACCTAATTTTTCAAGTTTATCCTTAAAAGCTTTGACTCTTGACATATCAGAGCCGCACAAACCGCTTTCGTGAACCGAATTAAGCGGAATAAGATTAACATGGCACTGCATTCCTTTTGTCAAAGAATTAAGTTTTTCAGCACATTCAAATGTGTCGTTGAAATTATTTATAAGTGCATATTCGAAAATAACACGTCTGCCGGTTTTTCTGACATAATTCCTTATTGCCCCTATCGTTTCGCTGAGAGAATACGCATTGGCAATAGGCATAATTTTCTTTCTCATTTCGTCAAAAGGTGCGTGAAGCGAAAGCGAAAGAGTAATTCCCAAATCAAGTTCTGCAAGCTGATTTATTTTCGGAACAAGTCCGCAGGTTGAAACGGAAATATTTCGCATTGAAATATTCAATCCGTTTTCGGAAGAAACAAGATGCAGGAATTTTACAACATTTTCGTAATTATCGAGAGGTTCGCCGCTTCCCATAAGAACTATATTAGTTATTGCCCGCTTGCCGTCAACCGAATTATCCTTATTTGCACTTATTACCTGTCCTAATATTTCGCCGGGTTCAAGGCACCTGATAAGTCCGCCGATAGTGGAAGCGCAGAAAGCACATCCCATACGGCATCCGACTTGTGTGGAAACGCAAAGCGTGTTGCCGTGTTTATAGTGCATAAGAACGCCTTCGATAATATTGCCGTCCTCAAGTTTATACAAGTATTTTACCGTTCCGTCAATGGCGGAAACGTACTTTTGGTAAATCTCTGCGCCGCCTACGGTATAGTCAAGCTCGGCAAGTTTTTCTTTAATATCTTTTGAAATGTTAATTTCTTCGATATGTTTTCCCTTTTGAATTCCCTCAAAAAGTTGCTTTGCCCTATATTCCGGCTGACCGAGTTCTTTTATTAAATTTTTAATCTCATCAAATGAAAGACTCAGCAGTTTCAATTTTTCTTCATCCTTGCTATAAAAAATCCGTCAGTTTTATCTTTGTGCGGATAAAGTTGAATATATCCGTCGGACAGTTTTCTTCTTTTTTCGAATTTTTCACCAAAAAATCCGTTTAAGGAATCAAGTTCAAAATCCGTATTTTTTTTGAGAAATTTATTTACAATATCAATATTTTCGGCGTTTCTTACCGTGCAGGTGCTGTAAACAAGAATTCCGCCTTTTTTCAACATTTTTGAACAATTAGTCAATATTTCAAGTTGAATAGCCTGCAATTCTTTCAAACCTTTTTGTGTTACGGTGTTTTTGATTTCGGGTTTTTTGTGAACTACACCGAGTCCGCTGCACGGAGCATCAACGAGAATTTTATCAAAAAGTCCCAAATCACTTTCAGCCGTCATATCTGCAACAGTGGGAACAATTTTGCTTTCCTGACCTGCCCGAACCGAGTTTTTCTTAATAAGTTCTACTCTGTGTTCATGCTTATCGCAAGCAACGATTTCGCCGTTTTCAATCATCGAAGCAATATACACTGTTTTTCCGCCCGGAGCGGCACAAGCGTCTAAAATGCGTTCTCCGTTTTCAGGTGAAAGCGCACGGCATGCCGCCATAGAACTTTCGCTTTGAACAAAAACGCCCTCTTTGTCGAATATTTTCGGCTCCCCCGTTATATAAAAGCAGTCGTCAAAATAATTTGGGTCTTCACCGTTTAACTCTTTTTTCAGTTGTTCAAAATTGCATTTTGATTTGTCAACTCTTATGCAAGTTCTGCGGTCGTTTTCAAAAGAACAGAATTTTTCGGTTTCTTCTTTTCCGAAATCACGGATAAATTCCTGAACGAGGAATTCGGGAAAACTATATTTTTGCGATATCATTTGAGCAAAATATTCCGAATACGGAATACTGTTTTTATTCCGTGAAACAGTTCTCAAAACGCCGTTTATGTAGTTTTTAAGCATACCCTTTCCGATACTTTCAGCCAACAAAACACTTGTGTTTACCGCCGCACTGTCGGGTATGCGGTCCATATACATTATTTGGAAAATGCCCATCCGAAGAATGTTTTTGATTTTAGGTTGAATTCTTCCGGTAGCATAAAGTGAAATAACGTAATCAATACTGATAAGTTTATCAAGAGTTCCGTAAACAAGTGCGGAAATAAAAGCCTTATCACGTTCCTGAAAGCCGTCAAGCCCTTTTTTCAGTGTAAGGTTTGAGTATTTTTCATTTGAAATTATATCATCAAGCAGTAAAAATGCCTGCTTACGGACTTTATCTTCACTCATTTGTAAACTTATCCTGATTTAATTTATTACCGACAAAATAGGTTTTGGAATCCATCGCCTTTTTGCCCGGAAGCTGAATTACGTCAAACGAAACGGCGCCGTCTTTGCAAGCAACAACAAGGCCGTTTTTGTTATCCGCATAAAGAACCGTTCCCGGTTCCTTATTTGTTTTAATGTTTGAAACGGAGCATGAATAAACTTTAATGATTTCATCATCGCAGCCGGTCCAAGCAATGGGCCAAGGGTTATTTCCACGAACAAAATTTTTGATTTGTTCCGCATTCAAGGAATAATCAATAAATGCCTTTTTCTTATCAAGCATCGGGAAATGCGTTGCTTCTTCGTGATTTTGCGGAGTTCTTTTTGCCGTACCGTTTTCAATCATTTTAACGGTTTCAATAAGTGTTTCCGCACCGAGCAGAGCAAGTCTGTCAAAAAGCTCCCCTGCCGTTTCATTCTCGCCGATTTCTGTTTTTTTCTGTAAAAGAATATCACCGCAATCAACGCCTACATCAGTAAACATCGTTGTGATACCCGTTTCCTTTTCGCCGTTGATGTCCGCCCACTGAATAGGCGAAGAACCACGGTATTTAGGCAAAAGCGAGCCGTGAACATTTACGCAGCCAAGACGAGCCGATTCAAGGTTTTCCTTCGAAAGAATTTGACCGAATGCGGCAGTTACCATCAAATCGGGTTTAAGTTCTTTAAGTATTTTTGCGTTATCTTCCGTGCGTATTTTTTCCGGCTGATACACGGGAATATTATGTTCAATTGCAAATTCCTTTACCGGCGGAAAAACCATTTTATTACCTCTGCCCTTCGGTCTGTCCGGCTGAGTAAATACGGCTTTAACGTTATATCCGTTATCAACAAGCGCCTTAAGTGACGGTACAGCAAAATCGGGTGTTCCTAAAAATACAATATCAATCATCGTTTCCGCATCCCATCGCTTTATCTATAAATAACGTTCCGTCAAGATGGTCAGTTTCGTGACAGAAAATAGTCGCAACAAAATCCTGTGCCTTATATTCCATAAGGTTGCCATCTCTGTCATACCCTTGAACCGTAACCTTTTTCGGTCTGTCAACGTGTCCTCTGACACCGGGAACACTTAAGCATCCCTCAAGACTGTCCTGATGTCCCGACTGCTTAACTATAACCGGATTGATAAGTTCAAGTATTTCATCACCGGTATCAACGATAATAACTCTGCGAAGAATTCCCACCTGCGGTGCGGCAAGCCCGACGCCGTTTGCGGTAGCAAGAGTTTCTTTCATATCGTCAAGAAGTGTGATGATTTTATCATCAATCTCGGTAACTTCCCGTGATTTTTTTCTTAAAAGCGGTTCATCCTGCTTCAAAATATTTCTAATAGCCATATATAAAACCTCTTAAAACAAACTAACCGGATTTATCTGCACATCACAGTACAAATCGCCCGAAGCAATTCCTTTTATGGAATCAATTATGCCGTCAACGACCGTTCGGGTATTTTCGGTTGTTTTTAATTTAATCAAAACTTGATTTCTGTACATTTCCTGCAATCTGCCGATAGGCGCCTGAGAACGCTGTGTGTAAAGCACTTCGTCCTTTCTGCCGTCAAGAATTTTTTTAATGTTATCGTATGCAGTTACCGACGCATTGTACGATTTTTCCGCATCGGTGCAGGTGTATAAAATACGAATAATTTTAGCGAACGGCGGATACCACATTGCTTTTCTTTCTTCAATTTCCTGCGCATAGAAAGACTTGTAATCGTGATTTTTCGCACATTCTATAACAAAATGATTAGGCGAATAAGTCTGAATGATTACTCTGCCCGTAAGCTCGGCTCTGCCGGCACGGCCGGAAACCTGCGTTAAAAGTGAAAAAGTCTTCTCCCGACTTTTGTAATCCGGCATTTTAAGCATACTGTCCGCCGCAACAACTCCCACAAGAGTTACATTGGGAAAGTCGTGGCCTTTGGCAATCATTTGTGTTCCGATAAGTGCTTGTGCCTCGCCGTCAGCAAGTTTTTTTAATAATTTATAATGTGCATCCTTGCCCCGAGTTGTATCAACGTCCATACGAACCGTATTTTTATCGGGGAAAAGTTTATTAAATTCTTCCTCTACCTTCTGTGTTCCCGCACCGAACTGTTTTATAAATCTGCTCGAGCATGACGGGCATACCTTAGGCATTGGAATTTCATAACCGCAATAGTGACACCTTAATTTGTCAACACTGCTATGATATGTAAGCGAAACATCACAGTTTTGGCATGTAATCGTTTCGCCGCAGGCACGGCACATAACAAAACTTGAATATCCACGTCTGTTAAGGAAAAGCATTAACTGCTGGCCGTTTTCAAGCGTGTCGCACATTGCAAGGTAAAGTTTTTGTGAAAAAATTGACCTGTTGCCCTTTGAAAATTCTTCCGTCATATCGACAATTTCCACGGGCGGCATACCTTTGCCGTTGGCACGTTTCATCATTTCAAGTAAAGTAAATTTTCCCTGCTTTGCCTGATAATACCGTGCAACCGACGGAGTAGCGCTTCCCAAAACGATTGGGCAATTATTATATTGCGCTCTTTTTAACGCAACCTCAACCGCATCGTATCTCGGATAAGTTTCCGAGCAATATGACGTTTCGTGTTCCTCATCTATTATGATAATTCCGATATCTTTAAGCGGAGCAAACACCGCAGACCTTGCGCCGATAACGATTTTTGCTTCGCCCGTAAAAATTCGTTTCCACTCGTCATATTTTTCCCCTGCCGCAAGTGCAGAATGGAGTATTGCAACACCGTCGCCTAATTTTTTTCTGAAATTAAGCACCATTTGCGGAGTAAGCGATATTTCGGGAACAAGCACAAGTGCCGTTTTCCCGTTATTTACAACACTGTTTATCGCCTGCATATAGACTTCCGTCTTTCCGCTTCCCGTAACACCGTGAAGCAGGTACGGACTAAATTCATTTTTTCGGGAAAGAATTGCGTCAAGAACGCCTTGCTGAGTTTCATTAAGTTCAAGCCACGGAGTTCTTTCGGGAGTAATATCAAGATACGGAGAACGTTGTACTTCCTCGGTAAATTCCGAAACGTACCCTTGCAAAACGAGTTTTTTCAGCGGTTCATAGCATGTACCCACAATGCGATTAAGCTGTGGTTTATCCATTTCGCCGTATTCCGCCAAAGTGGAAATAATTCTGTACGCCTTGCTTCCCGCTTTAAGCGATGCAAGCAACATTTCGGTTTGTTCCGGGTCGGCAAGCCGAACCATTTGAATATACTTCGATTTTGCCTTTCCGCCACGAATTTCCGACGGCACAAAAAGCCGAATTGAATCGGCCATTGTTGCATAGTATTCTTTTTTTATCCATTTGGCAAGCTTAATTTGTTCGCTGCTTAAAATGGGCTTTTCATCCTTAACTGAATAAATACTCTTTAACTTATTTTCGGGAACGTCGGTTGTGTCGCTTACCGAAATAACGTATCCGTCAAGATATCCTTGTCTGCCGAATGGAACACTGACACGCATTCCCGCTTCAACAGTCATATTTTCGGGAACGGAATATGTAAAAACTCTGTCAACGTCCTGATTGACGATATCAACGGTTATCTGAGCATACAACATTATTCTGCTTTTTTAAGATTTTCTTCTTCGAATTCATCAAGTGCCTGAAGAACAGGTTTGAATTCATCATTGCATTCCTTGAAATCAACAAGCTGTCTTGCTCTTTTTGAAACCAAAGTGGTAAGTTCATACTTGCAGGATACTCTTTTTTCTGCTTCCTGGCTAACGTGTTTATAAGTCATAATCTTTATCTCCTTATTTTATAAGTTCATTTATTAGTTTTTCATTGCGGGCAACCGAAGCTTTTTCGGCACTTACAATGTTATTCACTTGTTCAACTGCATCGTCAAGATTATCGTTCACGACGATATACTGATAATTATAGACTCTTTTGATTTCGTCTTTTGCGGCGCTGAACCGTTCGTTTATCTGTTCTTCGCTTTCGCTTCCACGTCCAACAAGACGCTTTTTAAGTTCTTCAAGCGACGGCGGAGCAAGGAATATCAGTATTCCGTCGGGATAAACTTTTTTAACGTTTTCCGCACCGTTCATTTCTATTTCAAGAATAACGTTCTTGCCCTGTTCGAGCATATCAAGAACGTATTTCTTCGGTGTACCGTAATAACTTCCGGAATAGCCGCAATTATATTCAAGGAATTCGCCGTTTTTGATCATTTCCTCAAATTTTTCCTTTGTAATAAAGAAATAGCTTTCTCCGTCAATTTCGCCGGGACGCATATTTCTCGTTGTTGCAGAAACGGAAATGACATAATCGTCGTTTTTCTGCAAAAGTTCCTTACATACAGTTCCTTTGCCACATCCCGAAGGTCCGCTTATCACAAGTAAAAGTCCTTTATTCTTCATCGTTTTCAACCTCCGAATTACTCTTTAATCTGCTTGAAATGGTTTCGGGCAAAACGGCAGATAAAATTATCTGTCCGCTTTCGGCAAATATAACCGCTCTTGTTCTTCTGCCGCAGGTGGCATCTATAACCCGTTCCTTTGCATCTTGAATAATTCGTCTGATCGGTGCAGAGTCCGGCGAAACGATGGCTACGATTTTATTTGATGAAACAACGTTCCCGAAGCCGATATTGATAAGTTTAGTCATGCTTTTCCATCCTTATTCAATATTTTGCATCTGTTCACGCAATTTCTCTATCTCGCATTTTGCTTCAACAACAAGCTTTGCGATGTCTGCATTAACTGATTTTGAACCTATTGTGTTAATCTCTCTGTTCAGTTCCTGAATAAAGAAATCAAGTTTTCTGCCCACAGACTCTGTTCCCTGCATATACTGACGCATATTCTTAATATGAGTATCAAGTCTTACAAGTTCTTCGTCAATTGCAATTTTATCGGCATAAATAGCAACCTCTTGATGAAGCCGTTGTTCATCAATACGTGTATCTCCCAAAAGGTCTTCAAGACGTTTTTCAAGCCGTGAAGCGAAATCTTCAAGATTGCCTTGGCTTATTTCATCTATTTTCTTTGCAATATTTCCGATATTAACAAGTTTATTTTCAAGATCGGCACCGATTTTTTCGCCCTCGGTTTTTCTTGTGCGATTAAGTGCCTCGGATGCTTCCTTAACTGCTTGCTTCATCAGTTCAACTACTGCATCCTTGTCGTCCTCGCCCTCGGAAACGTTAAGAACATCGGGAATACGGATAATATCCGAAATTTTAATATTATTTGTGTATCCCATATTTTCAAGAACTTCAAATGTTGCCGCATACTGATTAAGAAGTCCCGTATCAACTGTAATTTCCTTGGAACCTTCCTGCATATTTTTATAGGAAAGGTTAACTTCAATATGTCCTCTTGCAACATACTTTCCGATTTCCTGCCTTAACGGATCTTCAAGATACATAAGGGTTCTCGGCATACGAATGTTTATATCAAGAAATCTGTGATTAACCGATTTCATCTCAACAGTCATACTTCTGCCATCTTTTTCAACTACGGCATTTCCGTAGCCGGTCATACTATTCAAGACTTTTATCCTCCAAACGTGTTTATTTTTATTATTATATCACATTTCTACTGTAAATTCAAGCAATTTAGCATTATTTTATTAAAGAAAGAAACTTTTCTTCGTCAATAATTTCAATTCCGAGTTGTTTTGCTTTTTCCAGTTTTGAACCTGCTTTTTCGCCGCAAATCAGGATATCCGTTTTTTTGCTTACGGAAGACTGAACTTCACCGCCCAATGAAATAACTATATCCCCGGCTTCATCACGGCTGAAATTTTCAAGTTTACCGGTAATAACAACGCCTTTACCCGAAAAATATGTGTCGGTTTTTGTTTTTGCTTCTTCTTTGGGAACAATACCCGTACTTAGCAGGCTATCAACCAAATTACTGTCACGGCGGAAAAATTCAACAATGCAATCTGCAACGATTTCGCCGATATCCTCAATTTCAAGAAGTTCTTCTTTTGTGGCATTGCGAAGATTTTCAAGCGTAACAAAGTGCTTTGATAAATCTCTTGCGGTTTTAATTCCCACATTGGGAATACCGATTGCATACACAAAAGCGGAAAGAACGCAGTTCTTGCTTTTTTCAAGACTGTCAAGAAGATTTTGAGCCTTTTTATCCTTCCATCCGTCAAGCGAAAGAAGTTGTTCTTTTGTGACCGAGTACAGTCCCGAAACATCAGCAATATCGAAATTTTCAACAAGTTGAGTTGCAGTCTTATCGCTTAACGTTTCAATATCCATTGCATCACGGGACGCAAAATGGGCAATTCGGGAAACAATCTGCGGTTTGCAATAAGCGGTATTGGGGCAATAAAGAAGCATTCCTTTTTCCACAAGCGGAGTTCCGCAGGACGGACAGATTTTCGGTACGGGAATGTCCGTTCCGTGCTGAGAATCGTCCACAATACCCATTATTTCGGGAATAACGTCATTGGAACGTCTTACCCATACGTCCACGCCGATTTTAACGCCTTTGCGTTCAATATCCCATTTGTTATTAAGTGTTGCACGCTTTACGGTAGCACCGCCGATATCCACGGGTTCAAGCATTGCAGTGGGAGTAACTTTTCCCGTTCTTCCCACGTCCCAGATAACGTCCGTAAGTTTTGTGGGAACTTCTTCCGCAAAGAACTTGTACGCAATCGCCCACTTGGGGAATTTTTCCGTATATCCGAGTGCCTCACGCATTGAAAAATCCGTAACCTTTATAACCATTCCGTCAATTTGGAAATCAAGCGAATTACGTCTTTCCTCTGCCTTATTTATCGCTTTGATAATATCGTCCATATTATCATAGGTTTCATAAAAACTGTTGACGGGAAGCCTTTGTTCTTTTAAGAAATCCATTGCCTCTTTACTGTTATCAAAGGTTTTTCCCTCAAGCACACCTATGTTGTAAAGAAAAATGTCGAGATTGCGTTCTTTTGTAACGTTGGGGTCAAGATTTCTGAGTGCGCCTGCAGCGGCATTACGGGGATTTTTAAGCGGTTCTTCGGCAGTTTCATTGTACTTATTGAATGCGGAAATTTTCATAATTCCCTCACCCTGCACTTGAAGTTTGCCGTCGTACGGAATCGTCAGCGGAAGCGAACGAATCGTTTTTGCCTGTACAAAAATGCGTTCTCCCACAATGCCGTTTCCACGTGTTACCGCATCTTTTAAGATACCGTTTTCGTATGTCAAATTGACTGTCAGTCCGTCGAATTTATATTCAAGGGAAAAAATCGGCTTTTTATCCGTAACCTCAAGCAAACGTTTTCTTACTCTGTCTTCCCACGCATAAAGTTCCTCAAAACTTTGAGCCTTATCCATAGACCACAACCGCTTTTCGTGGGTAACACTTTCGAATGCTTTTATGGGTTCTCCGCCCACCTTTTTTGTCGGAGAATTATCAAGCACCGTATGGTATTTTTCTTCAAGTTCCCGAAGACGTTTATACAGTTTATCCCATTCATCGTCACTTGCAATAGGTTCGTCAAGTACGTAATAATGATAATTCAAATCATTAAGACGGCTTACGAGTTCATACATTTCATCCATAATTATTCTCCGATAATTTCAAGATTTGCCTGTTGTGCCACAAGATTTTTTACACCGTTGTTTTCAAAGGCAATAGTAAGAATAGTCTGTTCCCCCTCGCCCTTAACTGTTATTATTTTTCCGATTCCGAATCTTCTGTGTTTTACCGACATGGCAATTCGCCATTTTGTGTCAACGTTGGTTTTTTCGGGTTTACTGTAATTAAGACTTCCGGCATTAGTATTTGAATAAGACTTTTTCGAAGACGCAGAAGAATAACTTGTTTTCTCTCTCGAATCAAATCCCGAGAATGCACCGAAATCATTCCAGCCGTCATCAAAATCAAAGCGTGAACGTCTTTCTTCACGTTCATACTGAGGAATCGGTTTGGGAAGAAGCGACTCAATATACTTTTCGGGAATTTCGCCTACAAATCTTGAAACAGGATTTCTTTTTGTTTCGCCGTACTGAATTCTGTAATTGGCGTGCGTAAGGAAAAGTTTTTTCTCGGCACGGGTAATTCCCACATAGCAAAGACGTCTTTCTTCCTCTAATTCCTGCTTACTGTCCATAGCTCTCGAAAGCGGGAAAATTCCCTCCTCCATTCCTGCAATGAATACGGTATTGAATTCAAGCCCCTTTGCGGAATGTAACGTCATAAGCGTAACCATTCCCTTATCCGAGCCGAAAAGGTCGTTCTCCTCCGGTTCGGAAACGAGAGCAATATTAACAAGATAATCGGAAAGTGTGGCTTCCGGGTTATCGTCAAAATATGAATTTGCCGCATTGGTAAGTTCTTCAAGGTTTGCAAGCCGTTCCTTAGCATCGTCGGTGTTTTCGTTTTGATACATATTTCTGAGTCCGCTTGCCTCAAGCAAATAATCAACGAATTCGTTGGGCTTCATTATCATACTTTGAACCATAAGGTCGTCCATAAGTTCGGAAAACGGCTTGATTTTATTCTTTACTCTGCCTGAAAGGCCGTAATCTTCGGCTCCGAGAACAACACCAAGCATACTGTCGTTATTGTCAAAAGCCGCATTCGAAATTTCTTTCAAAGCCGAATCGCCTATTCCTCTTTTGGGAACGTTGATAGCACGCCTGAATGCAATTTCATCTGTCGGATTAACTATCATTCTTAAATATGCGATTGCATCTTTAACTTCTTTTCTGCCGTAGAACGGTTGTCCGCCGTAAACGGAATACGGAATTCCCGAACCTAAAAGCATTTCTTCAATAAGACGTGACTGACTGTTTGTTCTGTACAAAACCGCAAAGTCATTATATGAATTTCCGTTTTTATATCCGTTGAGGATTTCCGAAACGATAAATGCCGCTTCCGCCCTGCCGTCGGAAAGTTCTTCCACACGGATTTTGTCGCCGTCGCCCTTATCGGACCAAAGTTCCTTATTTTTTCTTTCCGAATTATTGTGAATTACGGCGTTTGCGCTTGCAAGAATATTGTTTGTGGAACGGTAGTTCTGTTCAAG
>JAZRYL010000013.1:0-18767 GCA_045600705.1 Clostridia bacterium
GTTCTTTTCTTTATAAAGAAAAGAACAAACCAAACAAAAAGTATTTTTTATTATTCTTCTTCTGCTGAGCCTAATTCTCCCGTGCTTCCGGCAAGGATAAGTGCAGAAATCATTTCGTCCATATCACCTTGCATAAAACTGTCAAGTTTGTAAAGAGTCATTCCTATTCTGTGGTCTGTAACACGGCCCTGCGGGAAGTTGTACGTTCTGATACGTTCGCTTCTGTCACCCGAACCTACCTGTGCTTTACGCATTCCGGAATATTCCTTATCGGCTATTGACTGATAGTAGTCGTAAACTCTCGATTTAAGAACCTTCATTGCCTTTTCACGGTTCTTTATCTGCGAACGCTCGTCCTGACAGTCAACCTCAATGCCGGTGGGCAAATGCACCATTCTTACGGCTGATTCAGTCTTGTTGATGTGCTGACCGCCTGCACCCGACGAACGGTGCGTTTCAATAAGCAAATCTTCTTGATTGATAGTAATATCTATATCATCTGCTTCAGGAAGTACTGCTACCGTTGCGGCAGAAGTGTGAATTCTTCCGCCGGACTCAGTTACGGGAACTCGCTGAACACGGTGTGCGCCGCTTTCGTATTTAAGATGTCTGAATACTTCCTTGCCCGAAACAAGGCAAACGACTTCTTTAACACCGCTTATTTCCGTATCACTCATATTTGTAATTTCAAAGGTCCAACCCTTTTTTTCAGCGTAACGCATATACATTCTCAAAAGGTCAGAAGCAAATAATGCCGCTTCCTCGCCGCCCGTTCCTGCACGGATTTCAAGTACTACGTTTTTGTCGTCAGCAGGATCACGGGGAGCAAGAAGTTCTTTTAATTCCTTTTCAAGCACTTCAAGTTTAGGCTTAGCCTCTTCAAGTTCTTCCTGCGCAAGTTCTTTCATTTCGGCATCGCCTAAGTCAATAAGTTCCTGCGCATCGGAAATCGTCTTTTCAACTTCCTTGTATTCATCGTATTTTGCCATTATTTCGCTTACGGTTGCGTGTTCCTTGGCAAGTTCCTGCCATACCGCTCTGTCGGCAATAACGTCCGGCTCACTTAATTTTTGATTAAGTTCCTGCAAGCGAATACTCATTTCTTCAAGTTTTTCTATCATATCAATTCCTCATAAAAGCAGGTAACAACTCTGTCTAAGCCTGCGTAGTCTTTTGTTACGGTTATGTTGGTGTAGCCGTTCCTTGCAAGCAGAAGTTTTAGGGCGTCACCTTCGTCAAAACCTATTTCCATAATCAACATTCCGTTATTATTAAGATGCTCTTTTGCCTCCAATGCAATGTCACGGTAAAAGTCAAGTCCGTCCGCACCTCCGTCAAGTGCATTCGACGGCTCGAAAGAAAGTTCTCTTTCTAATTTTTCCATATCCTTTGTAGGAATATACGGCGGATTGGATATTATCACATCAAACTTTCTCTCTTGCAAATTTTCAAAAAGGTCGCTTTGAATAAATTCAACGTTTAAGCCTAAGTTTTGGACATTTTCCATTGCAAGCGAAAGGGCATTTTCACTTATATCCGAGCCAACAACCGAAACGTCGGCATTTTTCTTTATTGCAAGAGCAATAGCGCCCGAACCGGTACACAAATCAAGAACCGTTTTATAGTTTTTAGACTTTATTATGCCGATAGCATTCTCCGTCATACACGCCGTTTCATCCCGTGGAATTAACGCACGGCTATCGGTTTTAAGTTCAATATTCACAAACGGAACCGTGCCGAAAATGTACTGTAACGGTTCACGTGTCGCCCTCCGCTGAAGAATTGCTTCAAGCAACTGCTCCTGCTTTTCGGTCAGTTCTGTTTCGCCCTCAAAATGAAGCATATTCCGTGAAAGTCCCGTAACGGCACAAATTATCCACGCAGAATCCACATCTCTGTCCGGAACGTTATAAAGCACGTCTTTGGCGTGCTTTAATGCTTCTTTAATTTTCATCTTTGTTCTCCGATTCGGGTTCGACCGTTTTAGATTCACCGTCGCTATCTGCCTCGACGTTTTCATCAGTATTTTCTTCGGCATTTTCACATTCAACGTGCTCATTGTTGTCTGCTTCTTCCGAAATTTCCTCGGGTTCTTCCATTAAGCCGTCCATATAAAGAACGTTCTTAAAGCTTGTAAGTGAAACCTCAAGCATACTGTCGTCGGGCTGACGGGTAGTCAATTTTTGAAGTGCCATTCCGGGCGCACGGAGAATTCTGAAGCAAAGGCAATCGCTTTTTGCAAGTAATTTGAGAATTTCATAGGAAACACCTGCAATCAATGGGAGGAGCGCAAGCTTTACCACAAGACGAATTGCAAGTGCGGCGGCATTTGCGGTGCTTAAACCGAACAAATTATCCGCAACGGCGGTAAGAAGAATACCGATGACCATAATGATAAACAGGAACGACGTTCCGCAGCGTGGGTGCGATGTGGAATACTTTCTTGCATTTTCAACTGTCAGTTCATCGCCGTGTTCGTAGCAGGAAATAACCTTGTGTTCTGCACCGTGATACATAAAAATGCGTTTAATATCTTTCATCAGCGAAACGGAAAGAATATAGCCGATAAAAATAGCGATTTTGACTAATCCCTCAATCACATCAATGAAAAGCTTAATGCCCAAAGAAGCATTTTCGGCGGTAATTCCGCTTTTTGCAAGCAGCGCCCACACAACACGTGAAATGAGTGACGGCAGAAAAATGAACAGGAAAAACGAAAGGGCAAAGCCGAGCACCACACCGATAACGATAGCGACCGTTTCGATTTTAATGCCTGTCTTCTCGGAAAGCCATTTTTCGAACTTTGAGGGTTCTTCGCCCTCCAAGGCATCTTCACCGAACATTTCAGCGGATTCGGAAGTGATTTTCATTCCCTGAACCAATGAGTCTACAAAGGCAACAACGCCTCTGACAAACGGAATTTTTGCGATTTTCTTTCTCCAAGGCGATTGGGAAAGAGTTCTTTTTTGAACTGTGATAGTGCCGTCGCTTCTTCTGACTGACATTACCATTGATTTTTGAGAGCGCATCATTACGCCTTCCATAATTGCCTGACCGCCAATAGACGTATATTTCATAAAAACACCTCATAGTGACATTTATATAATAATATTCGTGTATATTATATTATAAATCGGACATATTAGCAAGTAAAGAAACGGTGAAATTTTCAATATTTACTTGCCAAGAAGCAAAATATTTTATATAATTGCAGTAAGAATAAATTACGGAGGAACGAACAAATGGACGATTTACTTTATTTTCAGGACGATGCAGGAAATGAAATCGGTTTAATGATGATTGACAATTTCCAAATGGACGGAAAAAATTATGCATTGCTTGCAACCCCCGCAGATGCAGAGGACGGCGGAATTTACGTAATGCGTATGGAAGACAAGGACGGCGAGCTTTCGTTTGCAATGCCCGATGACGACGAAATGGAAAAGCTTACTCCCATGATTATGGAAATGCTTGAACAGCACGACGGCGGCTGCACTCACGATTGCTGCTCATGCCACGGCTGCCACGGCGAAGAAAACTTCGACGAAGAAGACGACTGCTGTTGTGACGACGAAGAATGTCATTGCCACGAGCATTGAGGGAATAGTTAATAGTTAGTTTATGCTTGGATGTTTCTTTTTCTTGTAAGAAAAAGAAACAAAAAGAATTTTAGAAAAAAAGTCAGCAAGTTTAACATTGTTAATCCTTGCTGACTTTTTATTTTAAACTTTACTTCTCTGATTGAATTTTAATCTTATATGTTGAACCGGGTGTTAAATCGGATCCGTTTACGTGTTGCAAATTTATCTGAAACGAATCCGACGGACTGGTTTCACCAAATGAAAGATTTTTTGTACCTCCTGATCCTGTTGAAACAACATTTCCATTTGAATCATACAATTTATAATTAAAATAAAGGGAACCCGAACCGCTTTTGCATACAGTCTTAAAATAAACATAGAATGAACTGTAACTATCCCACGCACGCTCAAATTTTATATCTGTAATTGTTATTTCGTCTACAGTATCGCCGTATTTACACGTAACAGCTCCCACAGGTACCTCAAAATTAACATTACCGCAAGAAATTGTTCTCGTACTTTTGGTGCCGCATACAGTACAAACATCATTTGAAAAACTGTGTGTGCTTGATTTTTCCCCCTCGGTAGTACCGCAAATTGAACAAGTTTTAGGTGTAACACAAGTTGCCGCTTTCCATTTGTGATTAGCTGATTTTTCCACCTCGGTAGTACCGCAAACTGTGCAAGTTTTAGGTGTAACACAAGTTGCCGCTTTCCAAGTGTGATTAGCTGATTTTTCTCCCTCAGTGGCACCGCAAACTGTGCAGGTTTTAGGCGTAACACAAGTTGCTTCTTCCCATTTGTGAGAAGCTTCAATTACGGATTTTTCTATTTCACCGCACGAGCTGCATTGTCTTTCCTTTTCACCATTCTCGGTACATGTAGCTTCTTTTATAATTTTATCCTGTTGATAACGATGTCCTTTGGCTGAAGTTGTTTTTTCATCTTTAGCGCCACATTTACTGCATTTGTATGTGATTTTTCCATTTTTCGTGCAAGTGGCTTCTATTTTTTCTTTTTCCTCAAAAAAATGTCCGCCGTTTTCCACGCATTTTTCTTCCTTGCTTTCACATCCCGTAAAACCTATACACAAACATATGATAAGCAATACCGACAACAATTTTGAAATCTTTTTCATAAAATCTCTCCTTTATTATAATAATTGACTATATTATACATAACAGTTCACCAAAAGTCAACAATAAAACTGTAAAATAAATTAAAAAGTTGACTAAACTTGGAAAGTGAGAACAAAATAAGTGAATTTTGGAGAAAAACTTAAAGATTTGATGAAGGGACAACATTTATCACAAAAGCAGTTGGCAGACCGACTTGGCGTTTCAAAATCAATAGTTTCTTATTATGAATCGGGGGACAGATATCCTTCTTATGATGTTCTTGTCAAAATAGCACATGTTTTTCACGTTACAACCGATTTTCTTTTGGATGTTGACAGGAAAAAGGTTATTGATGTTTCAAATTTGACCGATAGTCAAATAAGTATTCTTACAAGCATTGCGGAAGAATTCACAAATTCAAACAACCGATAAGCCAAAAACTTATCGGTCTTTTTTTATCTTCGGGGAAATTTTCGGAATAAAATATACAAAGAGGTGATATTCTTGAATTTATCCGAAGTTAAAATCGGCGAAGAAGCGATAATATGGGAAATTTCTTCAAAATGCAAAATCAAAAGAAGATTATCGGATATGGGTTTTGTAAAAGGAACTGTCGTAAAAGTTCTGTTTTCGGCTCCGTTCGGCGGACCGATAGAAGTTTTAATACGAGGGTATAAAATAGTTTTGAGAAAAAATGATGCAAAAATGATTTCGATAGCGTAACAATACATATTTGAACGGTTTCGGCTTTGTATTGTTACACTAACCTAAACGGCATAGCAAACATATAATATTAAAGCAGAGATATTCTGCCGAAAGGAAGATTATATGTATTGTTTTGATGAAAACGAACTTGAAAATATAAATTCGCTTCCGCTTGCGAAAGCATACATTCCGAAACAGAAATTCTCCCAGCCGGTCAGCCCCGAAAATGCGCTTAAAATGGGTACTGCTTGGCAGGAACTGTATATGCCGGAGGTAGTGAAATGAATAAACAAAAAGAATGTTTAAGACAAATTCAAGAGCTTGGCTTTGTGCTTGTGGAACTTAATCTGTTCCTTGATACCCATCCCGACGACAAGCAGGCAAGGGATCTTTATAATAAGTATTCCGAGGAACTTGATTCATTAAGAAAAAAATATAATGAAATGTTCGGACCCACAATGAATTTCGGATTATGCCCCACGGGGGACTCATTTTCGTGGATAAATTCGCCGTGGCCGTGGGAAAATTAAGGAGGTAGAAAAAAATGTGGATTTATGAAAAGAAATTACAGTTCCCCGTAAATATTAAAAACGGTGATTTGCAAATGGCAAAATTTCTGTATGCACAGTACGGCGGTCCGGACAGCGAGCTTTCCGCATCGCAGACCTACCTTGCACAAAGATATACTATGCCAACACCCGAAACAAAGGCGCTGCTTAATGATATAGGTACCGAAGAGCTTGCCCATTGGGAAATGCTCGGCGCAATGATTTATCAGTTGACTAAAGATGCAACGCCCGAACAGATGAAAGCGGCGGGGTTAGGCGAGTATTACGCCACAAGAGGAAAAGGCGTTTTTCAGCAGAGCCCGTCGGGAGAACCTTGGAATTCGGGATATATTCAAGTGGTTGAAGATCCTATTGCTAATCTTACAAACGATATGGGGGCAGAACAAAAGGCACGTGCCGCATACGAACGGCTTATGCAGCTAACGGACGACAGATCCGTTATTGAACCGCTTGCCTGCCTTCGTGAACGTGAAATAGTACATTTTCAGCGATTCGGCGAAGCACTTATGAGCTTGCAAACAAAGTGTATGAGCGAATACGCAAAGGGATAATTTTAAGGGAGTGCTTCGGCACTCTCTTTTTCTTTATTTTTTATACATTTAACTTTATTTTTTATATTTACAATAAGCGGATAAAATGATACCATATTGATATAAAACGGAGGTACCGAAAATGAATTACACAAGAGGATATGATGAAAACGGAAACGAAATAAAAATTCCGTACAGTGTAGAACATAAAAATTCTTATGATTTATGCGTTATCAAAAAAGAAGATATTAAAGACGCATATACAGTTGATATTGTGCCCGAACTGACAAGGGTAAAAGACGAAAACGGATATATTATCGCACCATTGGGACACCGCACCGTAAAAGTTGCACTGATTGACGAAAGCATTGACGACAGCAACAGCAGTATGCCCGGACTTATGATGACGGGCGGCAGAAATGAATTAGGAACGCATACGGTTATTCTTGACGGAGATATGAAGTGTGAAGCACTCTTTGTGCTTGAAAGGCATAAAAAACTGCGAGAGGGATTCTTTCGGTTCGAATTGGGCAAAGAAAAAGTTGTTCCCTACGGAGATATAATCTTCAGAATTTATACGTTGCCGGATAATTCCGACTATAACGAAATGGCGGATATTTACCGTGATTTCAAACGTGAAAGCGGACTGAAAAGCATTCGTGAAAAAAACAGAGAGAATTTAACGTACTGCGCCGAATCGGTGGAAATACGTGTTCGTATGGCGTGGAAGCCCGTGCCGTCACCGATACTTTTTCAAACACCCGAAACAGAGCCTGAATTGCACGTTTCCGTAACCTTTGATAAGCTTATGGACATTATGCGTGACGTATATGCTAAGGGCGTAAGAAAGGCACAATTCTGCCTTGTAGGTTGGAACATAAGCGGACACGACGGGCGGTATCCGCAGATTTTCCCCGTTGAAGAAAAACTCGGCGGAGAGAAAAAACTGCGTGAAGCCATTGCTTTGGCTAAAAAATTGGGATATAAAATAGTCGCCCACACCAATAGCAGCGACGCATATACAATAGCTAATAACTTTGAAGCAGATAATATGATTCTTAACAGCGACGGCACAAGAGGTTATAATAAGTCCATTGCGTGGGGCGGCGGCAGACAACATTATCTTTGCCCGAAAATCGCACTTGAAAATGCCGAAAAGGATTTTGTCAAACTTAAGGATTTAGGATTTGACGGAACGCATTATATAGATGTAATTTCCATTGTCAGACCGTGTTATTGCTTTGACGAAAATCATTATTCCACAAGAAGCGATACGGTTAAAACGTGGAAAAAGATTATGGATATTGCAAGAAATTCCATTGGCGGAGTGGCAAGTGAGGGCACGTTCGACACGGTAGGTGACGAAATGGATTTCTGTCTGTACGGCGGAATAAACAGATTCAAAAATGCGGATAAAGAGTTTACGGCTATTCCACTGTGGGAACTTGTTTATCACGGAAGTATTACCTATTGCCCTGCATCTGAACTTGTAAATATTCCAATTGCGGAAAGAAAATATCAACTTAAACTTGTTGAATTCGGCGGCAGACCTGCACTTTACGTTAATTCAAGGTTCGTTACGGAAACAAGCGGACATAAAAACTGGATGGGCGACGACGATTTGCGTGTCGGTACGGCAGAAGAATATGAAAAGTGCGTGGAAACCGTGCAAAAAGCGGACGAGTTCTTTGAGCCGCTTAAATATCTTCAGTTTGAATATATGATTGAACACAAAATAGTTAAAGAGAACGTAGTTCGTGTCACTTATTCCGACGGAAGCAAGATCTATATAAACTATAACAACTCAGTACAAAATGTTGATGGAATTACCGTAAACGGTTTGGATTACATAATTGCAAAATAATTCAATAAAGCAATATAGTTATATTGACCGTTCACTCCTATTATGATAAAATTTATAAAAACATGCACGAGGTGAATATATGAAACGGTTCTACGAAGACAAAAAAATAACAAGCAAAAACCGTCTGCCTCAAAGAGCATATTATATTCCCGAAGGAGAAGCAGAATATATGCTTCTTAACGGAGTATGGGATTTTGCATTCTTTGAAAACGGTGATGAAGCTACAATACCTAACAAATGGGATAAAATTGACGTTCCGTCATGCTGGCAGCTTAAAGGATATGAAAATCCTAATTATACCAATATAAATTATCCCTATCCCTGCGATCCTCCGTACGTTCCGGATATCAATCCCGTGGGAATATACAGACGTACATTTAACGTAACCGATACCGACAAAAAACAGTATATCGTTTTTGAAGGACTTTCTTCCTGCGGCGAACTTTTTATCAATGACAAGTATGTGGGATTTACTACGGGTTCACACTTGCAGTCGGAATTTGATATAACAAAATTTGTTCAAAAGGGAAAGAATACCGTCTTGGTCAAGGTGCATAAATGGTGTGCATCAAGTTATCTTGAGGATCAGGACTTTTTCCGCTTTAACGGAATTTTCCGTGACGTATATTTGCTTTCACGTCCCAAAGGACATCTTACCGATATTGAAATTTTGACCGAAAATGATAATATTCTTATCAGCACGGACAAGTGTGTCAATGCAAAGCTGTATTATAAAAACAAACTTCTTGATGAAAAAACGATAGATAAGAATGGCTCGTTCACAGTTACGGATAAAAAAATGTGGACCGCTGAAACGCCCGAGCTTTACACTTTAGTGCTCGAATGTGCAGGTGAGCATATAACGCAAAAAGTCGGATTTAGAACAGTTGAAGTATCAAATCAATATGAAATTCTCATAAACGGTCAACCCGTAAAGCTTAAGGGTGTCAACCACCACGACACACATCCGGAAAACGGTTGGTGTATGACAAATGAGGACATAAAAAAAGATCTTTTGTTAATGAAAGAACTTAACATCAACACTATTCGTACATCACACTATCCGCCAACACCTGCATTCTTGGAAATGTGTGATGAGCTCGGCTTCTACGTTATTCTTGAAACGGATATTGAAACACACGGATTTAACCGTGCAATTCCTGCACCTAAAAATCCGTGGCTTGACAACAAGGACGAATGGCCTTGCCGGGATAAGGAATGGAAAGACGAGTTTTTAAGCCGAATGATTCGTGCTTTCGAACGTGATAAAAACCACGCAAGTATTATTATGTGGTCAACGGGAAATGAGTCAGGCTACGGTGAAAACCAAAAGGCAATGATAGATTGGATGCATTCAAGAAGAAAAGGTGTTTTAATGCACTGCGAGGATGCTTCAAGAAACGAATCCTATATGCCGGATGAGCACGGTAAGATATACGATGCGGACATATATTCAAGGATGTATATAAACTGTGCCGATTTAGAGTCAAAAGCCACGGACGATAACTACCGTTTGCCGGTATTCCTTTGCGAATACTCACATTGTATGGGCAACGGTCCCGGAGACATATGGGATTATTGGGAAATTATGCACAAATATCCCAAGCTTGTGGGCGGCTGCGTTTGGGAGTGGACCGACCACACAGTTATAAAAGACGGCGTATGCCTTTACGGCGGAGATTTTGAGGGTGAACTGACTCACGACGAAAACTTCTGTGCAGACGGCTTAGTATTTTGTGACAGAACGTTCAAGGCAGGAAGCTATGAAGTAAAAGCGGCTTATGCACCGTTTAGATTTGAAGTTGAAGGCAACAAGGTAATTTATACGAACTACTATGATTTCCTTGATATGAAAGGAATGAAAGTTGTTTGCAACCTTTATGTTGACGGCGAAAAGGTTGATACTGTAGAAAACTTCCCCGTAGTTGCACCTAAGCACAGTACGGAATTTACTTTTAATAAGAAAATTCCCGCAAAATGTAAAAATGCCGTATCTGTTCAAGTAATTCTCTACAACGGCAAAAAAGAAATCGGAACGATAGAAAAGGAATTGTCGGTAAAGCGTGTTTCGGAAAAAGTAAAAGAAAATCTTTGCACATTAACCGAAAATGACAATTACATTTTTGCTAAAGGCAACAATTTTGAATACGTATTCTCAAAAAATCTCGGCAACTTTACAAGCATTAAGATTTCGGGCGAAGAAAAATTGAAACAACCCGTAAGACTTACCGCATTCCGTGCCTGCACCGATAATGACAGAAATATGCGTTATTGGTGGACAATGAAGTACAACATCTGGCAGGGCGAAAATCTTGAAAAAGAATTCGTAAAATGCTACGATACGAAAATCAAAAACGGAAAAATATGCGTTTCGGGCGCAATCGCAGGCGTTTCAAGACGTCCTGCCGTCAAGTTTGAATTCACCGTTTCAATTTTTGAATCGGGCAGAGTTGCATTCGATCTTGACGGAACAAGAACGCTCGGTGCGGCTCCGTTCCTGCCCCGGTTCGGATTTGAATTTGTACTTAAAAAGAAAAACGCAGCGTTCGAATACTTCGGCTACGGTCCGAATGAAACCTACCGTGATATGATGCATATGGCGCATTTGGGCAGCTTTAAGAGCAATGCTAAAAAACAGTATGTCAACTACGTGCATCCGCAAGAGCACGGCAACCATACGGGCACACGCTATATCACCGTAGAAAATATGAAATTCGTTGCGGAAAATACAATGGACGTAAACGTTTCAATGTATTCGGATAAACAGTTGTACTTTGCAAATCACACTAATGAAATAGGTGAAAGCGACGGAACGCATTTACATATCGACTACAAGAATTCGGGAATAGGTTCAAATTCCTGCGGACCGATTTTAGCGGAAAAATACCGTTTTGATGACGAAAAGTTCAACTTCAAATTTGAAATGAATTTAGTATAACACGTTTGCTGACGTAAAAAATACCTCCGACTTTCTCGGAGGTATTTGATTTTGATAAAAAATCCTATGCTTATCGCATAGGATTTTTGTTTTTGATTATTGATTATTCTGCTTTAGGACCTGCGGCAACAAGTGCTTTACCTGCATCGTTTGTTGTATATTTGCTGAAGTTCTTAACAAATCTTGAAGCAAGATCCTTTGCTTTTGTTTCCCATTCTTTTGCATCGGCGTATGTATCACGGGGATCAAGGATAGCAGGATCAACACCGGGAAGCTCGGTGGGAACTTCAAAATCGAAGTAAGGAATCTTCTTTGTGGGAGCATTGTTGATGTCACCGTTAAGGATAGCATCAATAATTCCACGGGTATCTTTGATTGAAATACGTTTGCCGGTTCCGTTCCAGCCGGTGTTCACGAGATATGCTTTAGCACCGCTCTGTTCCATCTTCTTAACGAGTTCTTCAGCGTACTTGGTGGGATGAAGCTCAAGGAATGCCTGACCGAAGCAAGCGGAGAATGTGGGAGTGGGTTCGGTAATTCCACGTTCGGTACCTGCAAGCTTTGCGGTAAATCCCGAAAGGAAGTAGTACTGTGTCTGTTCGGGTGTAAGAATTGAAACGGGAGGAAGTACGCCGAAAGCATCTGCCGAAAGGAAGATAACATTCTTTGCAGCGGGTGCGGAAGAAACGGGACGTACAATGTTTTCAATATGATTGATCGGGTATGAAACACGTGTATTTTCGGTTACACTCTTGTCCGCAAAATCAATCTTGCCGTTCCCGTCAACAGTAACGTTTTCAAGAAGTGCATTGCGCTTAATTGCATTGTAGATGTCGGGTTCGGAGTCCTTATCGAGGTTGATTACCTTTGCATAGCAGCCGCCCTCAAAGTTGAATACGCCGTTGTCATCCCAACCGTGTTCATCGTCGCCGATAAGAAGTCTTTTGGGATCGGTTGAAAGAGTTGTTTTACCTGTTCCGGAAAGACCGAAGAAAATAGCGGTGTTCTTTCCGTCCATATCGGTGTTAGCGGAGCAGTGCATTGATGCGATACCCTTAAGAGGAAGGTAATAGTTCATCATTGAGAACATACCCTTTTTCATTTCGCCGCCGTACCAAGTATTGATAATTACCTGCTCACGGCTTGTGATGTTGAATACAACTGCGGTTTCGGAATTAAGGCCGAGCTCCTTATAGTTTTCAACCTTTGCTTTTGAAGCATTGTAAACGATGAAGTCGGGTTCAAAGTTTTCAAGCTCCTCCTCAGAAGGAACGATAAACATATTCTTGATGAAATGTGCCTGCCAAGCAACCTCAACGATAAATCTTACAGACATTCTCGTATCTTTGTTTGCACCGCAGAAAGCATCTACAACGAAAAGTTTTTTGTTGCAAAGTTCTTTAACTGCGATTTCCTTAACGGCATTCCATGTTTCAATGCTTGCGGGATGGTTGTCGTTCTTATATTCGTCGCTCGTCCACCAAACGGTGTCCTTTGAATTTTCGTCAACAACGATAAATTTGTCCTTGGGAGAACGGCCGGTATAAATACCTGTCATTACGTTTACTGCACCGAGTTCGGTTTCCTGACCTTTTTCGTATCCTGTGAGGTCGCCTTTTGTTTCTTCAACGAAAAGTTCTTCGTAACTCGGGTTGTGAATAATTTGGGTTGTTCCGGTGATACCGTACTTGCTTAAATCAAGAGTTTTCATAGTTTTTCGCACCTTTCTTATATGTAAAAACATTATATTTTTATAATACGGAAGCCGATAAAAATCAAATTTCCGTCATTATCATTATATTCAAAAAAAGAAATTTGTCAAGACAAAAAAAGCGATAATTTTCCAAAAAGTCCAAAAAGAATATTTTGCTTGATAAAAGAACTCTGAAATAGTATAATATATTCAAATAAAATCAGCAAAAAGAGGATAAAAAAATGTTTGTAAATTACGCACACAGAGGTGCTTCGAGTTATGCTCCGGACAGTACCGAACCGGCATTTGATTTAGGAATAGAAATGAAAGCAAACGGTATCGAAACAGATATGCACGCAACCGCCGACGGTGAAATCGTTTTATTCCACAACGAAATGCTTGACGGAAGAAGTTCGGGTACGGGCGAGCTTAAGAATTATACGCTTAAAGAACTTAAAGAAATGGATTTCGGTTCGTGGAAAGACGAAAAGTTCAAGGGCGAAAAAATAATGACACTTAAGGAATTTGCCGATAAGTATTTTTCTCTTGATATGACCTTTGCACTTGAATTTAAGGCAAGAGGATGTGAAGAAAAGGTACTTGAAATTCTTTCACGCTACGATTGCCGAAACAAGATTTATCTTACGTCATTTCAGTACGATATCCTTGAAAATGTGAGAAAACTTGACAAGGATATAAGAATTTCATGGCTTGTAAAATCTTTTGACCAGTCCGTGTTAGACAGATTGAAACTGATAAACGGCACACAGATTTGTCCCGAAGCATCAAAAACGGAGCAGGCTGACGTAGACCTTGCCCACGCAAACGGATTAGAGGTTCGGGCATGGGGCGTTGCCGACGAAACGCTTATGGTAAAAATGTACAATATGAATATTGAGGGAATGACTGTAAACTTCCCCGATAAGCTTTATGAGTTGATGAATAAATGATAAAGTACATATTTCTTGATTTGGACAACACGATACTTGACTTTTCGCTTTCGGAGGAAACGGCGCTTAAAATAACGTTTTCGGAAATGAACGTGCCGGCTTCCGACGAAAATGTTGCACTGTACAGTCAAATAAACGACAAAATGTGGAAGTTGCTTGAAAAAGGAAAGATATGCCGTTCCGAAATGCTTGTTCGCAGATTTTCACTGTTTTATGCACAGTTGAACATAAATGCAGATGCAGTGAAAACGAACAAAATGTATATGGAAAACCTTTCAAAGCAGGGATTTGTAGTTGACGGTGCGATGGAAATGCTTGAAAAGCTTAAAGAAAAGTATGCTCTGTTTGCTGCCTCCAACGGAAATGAATATGTTCAGCGGGGAAGAATAGAGAAGTCGGGAATAGGCAAGTACTTTGAGAAAATTTTCATTTCTCAGGAAATCGGATACGACAAACCGCATAAGGAATTTTTCGAAAAATCGTTTCAGCAGATAAAAGGGTTCGAAAAGGACAAGTCAATAGTATTCGGTGACAGTTTAACATCGGATATTCAAGGCGGAATAAATGCGGGAATAAAAACCTGCTGGTTTAACCCGAACAATAAAGAGGCGGACAAGATAATTCCCGATTACACGGTGAATAAACTAAGCGATTTTATAGGTGTTTTAAGTGAAATACAGTAACATTTGCAAGGCAGAATTTCTTTCCCGGCCAAACCGATTCATAGCGCAGGTGAGTTTAAGCGGAAAGACCGAAACGGTTCACGTTAAAAATACGGGACGTTGCAAAGAACTTCTTACCGACGGCGCAACGGTGTATTTGTGGAAAAGCGATAATCCGCTTCGTAAAACGGAATATGACCTTGTGGCGGTGGAAAAAAACGGACGGATTTTCAATATTGATTCAAATATTCCCAATGATGTTGCAGAAGAATTTTTGAAAACTAAATACGATTTCCTGCGTCGTGAGGTGGTTTACAAAAATTCACGGTTTGATTTTTACGTAGAAAAGGGCGAAGAAAAAACGTTTATAGAAGTTAAGGGCGTAACACTTGAAAACAACAACGTGGCTCTGTTCCCCGATGCGCCTACTCAACGGGGAAGAAAGCATCTTCTTGAACTTATTGACGCAAAGAAAAACGGATTCGATGCAAAAATTATGCTTGTTTTACAGTTTGAGGGAGCAGAACGGTTTGTTCCCAATAAGGCAACAGACCCGTCTTTTGCGGAGGCACTGAAGCAGGCGCAGGAAAACGGAGTGGAAGTGATGGCTTACGACTGTTTTGTTTCGCCGGACACACTTACTATAAGGAATAAGGTAAAAGTATGTTTGGATTAGTTAACGCGGATATTTCCGCTTTAAGCGAAAACGATAAAAAAATATATCAGGCGTATTATTGCGGACTTTGCAGATGCCTGAAGAATAACTTCGGAACATTCGGACAAATGACACTTAACTTTGATATGACATTTCTTGTGCTTTTTCTTTCTTCGTATTTTGACGGAAAAGAAAATACCGAAGAATTCCGTTGCGGGATTCATCCGTTTAAGAAGAAAAATTCGGTTATAAGTGAATTTTCGGAATACGGCGCAAAAATGAATATTCTGCTCACGTATTATAAACTTTCGGACGACATAAAGGACGATAACAGTAAAAAAGCCGCTTTTTTCAGAAGATTTTTGAAAAAAGAAAATGTTTCTTTAGCACAAAAGGAAGAAAAAATCTGTTTCTATCTTGAACAACTTGAAATGATAGAAAAGCGGGATGAACACAACCCGGATATTCCGGCAAATTGCTTCGGAAATATTATGGGCGAAATTTTCGATGTGTATAATAACGACAAAATGCTTTTTGATTTCGGGTTTGCACTTGGCAAGGTAATTTACATTATGGATGCGTGCATTGACCTTAAAGAAGATATAAAAAAATGCCGATATAATCCGATGGTGGAAATTTCATCAGCAGATTTTCAGCAAATTTTAACAATTCTATTATGTGATTGTACGGATATTTATGATAAAATGAACATAATAAAAAATAAGACGGTTATTGATAATATTCTTTTTTCGGGAATTTGGAGTCAATTCAGAAGGAGGTTTAAGTGAACGATCCTTATCAGGTATTAGGAGTTTCGCCTGACGCTTCGCAGGAAGAAATTTCAAGGGCATATAAAAAGCTTGCGAAAAAGTATCATCCCGACCTTCATCCCGGGGACAAGGCGGCGGAAGAAAAAATGCGCCAAATCAACGAGGCATATAATGCTATTCGTTCGGGCAATACGTCACCGTATCAAAGCGGATACGGCTCCGGAACAAACAGAGGTTATTCGGGATACGGAAATTATTCCGGCAACGGTTCATACGGCTCATACGGACCGTTCGGTGAGGGCGGATTCGGTGACTTTTGGAATTTCGGAAGACAGTACAGCAACTATTCGGAAAACAGTCAGCAGTATAACGGAGAGTTTTATTCTTCGGGAAACACACAGTATTCGCAGGTTCGCAATGCCATAAAGGGCAAGCGGAACAGAGAAGCACTCGATATACTTGAAACACTTTCATACCGTGACGCTGAATGGTATTATCTTTCGGCAATAGCAAATTACAACTTGGGTAATAAAACGATTGCAATTTCTCACGCTTCAAAGGCAACGAATATGGACCCGAGAAATATGTATTACCGTGATTTGTATGAGAAGTTCACCGCAAATGCAAATTATACTTCAAGAAGTGACAGTTATTCCGGAAACACGGCAAGAATGTGTATGAATTTTGCTTCGTGCCTTTCGTGCTTGTTTTGCGGAAGATTTTTCCCCTGCTTCTGGTGCTTTTAATTAAATATAACAAAAACGTGCATGGCTTTTATGACTATGCACGTTTTTTATGTTTTTCTTAAAGACTGCCGATATTTTGAGGGAGTGGTATTTTCCGATTTCTTGAAAGCCGCATAAAGAGAATTGGTGTTCTTAAACCCGACCTTGTCGGATATTTCGGCAACGGAACAGTCGGTTTCTTTCAGCATTTTCTTTGCGGTTTCGATGCGCTTGTTTATTACTGTGCGGTGAAGCGAATTACCGTACCGTTTTTCCGTTATTCTTGTAAGCTGACGTGTGCTTATTCCGAGTTTTTGCGCAACGTAGTTCATGGATAAATCGCACATAAATTCATTATATATAATCATTTCAAGATTATAAATCAAATTTACGTCGGGGATTTCTTCCGATTTTGTGTATATATCGGAACAACTTTCTTCAAGCAACAGCCCCACAAGTTCGCAGATAGCGACAGACCCGCTTTTGCGGAAATTGCACAGACAGTCATAAAGCCGAGCTTCGTTTTGAAAACGTTTTATTTCTTTGCCGTTTAATATATTGTAAAGACGGGAATATATATCTTCGTTTTGATACTTTCCGTATTTGCTTAATGAAATGCAAACGGTAAAAAATGAAGCATTTTCGCTTTCGCCGGTCTTTTTGTGTTTGAGATTTTTCGGAACAAGCGCAACGTCGTGTTCTTGAAGAATTACAGAATTGTTGACGGTAACAGTTCCGCTTTCAACAGCAAACAGTTCGCCGTAGCCGTGAGTGTGCAACGTCATATAGGTCAGATTGTCATTTGCGGGTTTTGTTCCTGCCGAATACATTACTTCAATAATGGCATTTTCAATTGTGATTTTATAAATATTCTTCTTCATAACTTAATTATATAATTTGCACTTGTTTTTGTCAATTATACCGATTCGGGACACCTAATCAAAAAAGTGTCCCTTTTTGTTGTTGCTATTTTTTTATTCGGTGCTAAAATTATATGGTGTTCGGAGGGATTTTTATGAAAAAAGAAAAATTGTTTATTGTGATACTGATGACGCTTACGGCAATAGGAATTACTGTGACGGGAATAATTTTCAAACAGTCATTTTTCAGAATTCTTCCGCTGTACGTTTCGCTTGTGGTGTATTTGCTTAATTCTCGAATAAACAGGTTCGGTTTGCTTTTGGGCGCACTTAATTCCGTTTTGTATTGTACGGTGTTTTTGTATTACAAACTGTATGCATCTGCTTTTTCGGCAATCGGCTTTTCATTTGTGTTTCAGATGATAACGTTTATCAGGTGGAATAAACGCCCGTACGGAAATTCAACGGTGCTTAAAAGACTAACGGTAAAAAAAGCACTTCTGTTTTTGACAGGATTTGCCGTTGCGTGGTGCGGTACGGTTGCAGCACTTACCGCATTAAAATCAAATAATACGTTGCTTGATACAACCTGCTCACTTATCGGATTGCTTTCGTATTCACTTATGCTTTTGTCTTATTACGAATACACGTTCGTAAATGTTTTAAGCGCACTTGCCTCGGTGGCACTTTATGTGCAAATGATTCCGCAACACCCGGAACAAACAACGTATCTCGTATTTTCGGTGTACTCTACAACCTGCTGTATCTTGGCAGTTAAAAAGGCAATAGCATACTATAAGGAACAAAGAGAAAAAAATATAATGTAAAAAAGCAGATTTCGCCTGCTTCCTTTTCTTGAAAGAAAAGGAAGCGAAAAGAACTTCTATCTCGCTTTGCGGCAATAAAACAAATTTTTAATATAATAATTAAAATCTCCCTTTGCACAAGGGAGATTTTTTAATAAAAGATTGAATTTTTGACACGAAGTGAAATTAAAGTTCTTTTGATTACTTTTCTTACAAGAAAAAGTAATCGGCTTTCTTTTGCCTACTTTTCTTTCCCGAAAAAAATGCGGTTGTTATATGTAAAGCATAACAACCGCACTGATTATTCTGTTGCCGCAAAGCGATACAAGCTTTCTTTTGCC
>JAZRYL010000014.1:0-54183 GCA_045600705.1 Clostridia bacterium
TCGAACCCACGACCTCTAGCGTGACAGGCTAGCGCTCTAACCAGCTGAGCTACCGGACCGAATAATGGTGGGAACAATAGGGCTCGAACCTATGACCCTCTGCTTGTAAGGCAGATGCTCTCCCAGCTGAGCTATGCTCCCATTGCTTCCTCAAAGCGTAGTAATTATATTATACTTACAAACATTTGTCAACTGTTTTTTACGCATTTTTTGTCATTTCCTTTTTTAATTTTTTAATTATACGTTTTTCGAGGCGGGAAATGTACGATTGAGATATTCCGAGTTTATCTGCCACCTCCTTTTGCGTCAGTTCGCAAGAACGTCCTATGCCGAATCGGAGCATAATAATTTCCTGTTCTCTTGCAGAAAGCCGTGCAAGAAGACTTCGCAGTTCCTGCACGTCGTCACGGGCATCCATATCTTTATATACGATATCGGGTTCCGTTCCCAAAATATCGGAAAGAAGCAAAGCGTTTCCGTCCCAATCCACTTTTAAGGGTTCTTCAAAAGAAACCTCCGTTTTAATTTTTGACGTTCTGCGCAGGAACATAAGAATTTCGTTTTCAATGCACCGTGATGCGTATGTTGCAAGTCGAATTTGCTTATCACTATTATATGTATTCACCGCCTTAATAAGACCTATTGCGCCGATACTTGTTAAATCTTCCACATTTATGCCGGTGTTTTCGAATTTTTTGGCGATATAAACCACAAGACGAAGGTTATGTTCAATAAGCGTTGCACGGGCAGATTCGTCGCCGTTTTTCAAGCCAAGTAAAGCGGCTTCTTCCTCCTCTGCTTCAAGCGGCGGCGGCAGAGTTTGACTTCCGCCAACGTAGAAAACGCCTTTTTTATCGAATAATTTTCTAAATAAATCAAATAATTTCCTGAACATCAAACAACATCTCCTAAAAGATCTGGGTGCATAAGTGCCGAACAGTTCTTGCCGAATCCGTGGTCGCACAGTGCCACAACGCAGGAAAAAGCCGTTTGCTTATTTCCTCTGAAGAGAATTATATTTTCCGCCTTGAAGCCAAGCAAAGCGCCTCCGCCGCCAACGGATGTGTAAGGAATTATAAGCGGCATATTCTGTTCGCTGAGCAATAAATCTTTTTGTACAAGTATAACGGGAATGTTATTATAATATAGTGTGTTCCCCGTATCGACTAACGCCGTGAATTCCTTTCCCTTATAGGAAAGAACCACCGTTTTTTCATTAAAATCCGTTTCTCGCAGGAACGGCTTCAGAATACGCAAGGTGACTGTTCCGAGCATAACGGAGCCAAGCGCTATGTAGAAAATCATATCGTCGGTATAGAACATATTGTATTTAAGAAAATCTTTACTGCAAATATACACCGTTCCGAAAAGCGCTGCGGAAGCGAACAGTGACGCAAGCGCAAGTTGAAGATACTGAACTGCTTTAACCTTTCGAAAAGAAGCGAATATCATTACCGCAAGGGCAAGAATTACCGCCGCAGGATGAAGCAAAAATTCAAAAAGAGGCGCTATTGCCGAATAAATTGCTCCTATGCCTGCGCCGAGCCACGGTCTTTTCGGTTCGATTTTTGTAAATTTTCCCGCTAAAAGCAAAATTATGTAATCTATTGCAAAATTTTCAAATAATACGAGTTCAACGTAAACCACCATTTTATGTACCTCACTTACACATAGATTATACTAAACGAGAAATGCAAAAACTGTCGGTCCGAGGTAAAAGAAAATATTGACATTAAAAAGCAATCCAAATATAATATTTTTAAGGAGTTAATATGGGCAGAAAAATCATTGAATCAAGCATAGAAAAACTTCGTGATCCGTTTATTCTTTACGATAACGGCACATATTATATGTACGGAACTGATTGGATCTGTTACAAAAATACAAGCGGAGATTTATCAAAAAACTGGGAATACTTAGGGCAAGTCGTAAATCCTGCAAAAGATACGGTCGATCAAAAATGGGCGCCGGAAGTTTATAAAATAAACGGCAAATATTTTATGATAACCACATATTTTTCGGCAAAAACACAGCACAGAGGTTGTGCGGTATTCAGTTCTATTTTGCCGGAAGGTCCGTTTGAATTATACTCCGACGGACATATAACGCCTAAAGAATGGGACTGTATCGACGGCACCCTGTATTTTGACGAAAACAGTCAACCGTATATGGTATTTGTTCACGAATGGATCTCAATGCCGGATAAAGTCGGTACTATGGCGGTTGCAAAAATGTCAGCCGACTTAAGAAACTCTTATAGAAACGCCGACCGAGCTTTTCAGGGCAGATGCACCCGATTGGGCGTATATGGGCATAACCGACGGGTGTTGGATTTTCAGAACAAAAGAGGACAAACTTATTATGACGTGGTCAAATTTTGACTACGGCGGTTACTGTGTAGCCGTTGCAGAAAGTGAAAGCATTTACGGTCCTTGGTCAGTGAAGAAAGACAGATTGTATTCAAAAACCCACGGGTACAAATATGACGGCGGACACGGAATGACGTTCTACGACGAAAATGGTGATTTATGGCTTGTTATTCATTCGCCCAATTCGGAAGAAAACGGCAGAAAAGAAAAACCCGTATTTATTCCCATTGAAGAAAAAGACGGGCAGTTGAAAGTCATTTAATCGGCAAATAGCAAAAAATCTGTTGCCAAAAAGAATAAAGTAGTTTATAATTGACACATAATAATATTAACGATGACCGAAGAAACGCATTAAAGATATTTACAGAAAGTCGGCGGTTGATGTGAGCCGATATTGGATTTTATGCTTTCCGCTTCGTGAGTTATCCGTGATAAACGGAAGTTTTGCACGCTTTAAGTGCTTTTTGAGCGGTCTGCACGGAAAAATATTTACGGCAGGCAATTTGGGTGGCAACACGGAAAAGTCCATTTCGTCCCATTTCGGCACTGCCGAAATGGGCTTATTTTATTTTAAGGAGAAAAAAGAATGATTGACATTAAATTTTTAAGAGAAAATCCCGAAGTGGTAAAACAGAACATCAAAAATAAGTTTCAGGATGCAAAGCTTCCGCTTGTAGACGAGGTTATCGAACTTGACAAGGAAAACAGAAAAACCATCCAGGAAGCAGAAGAACTTCGTGCTAACAGAAACAAACTTTCGAAGCAAATGGGTGCTTTGATGGCACAGGGCAAAAAGGACGAAGCAGAACAGACAAAACAGCTTGTTAAGGACCAAGGGGACAAACTTGCGGCTCTTGAAGAAAAAGAGGCTGACCTTGCGGCAAAAATTAAGAAAATAATGATGACTATTCCCAACATTATCGACCCGTCAGTTCCCATCGGAAAGGACGATTCGGAAAACGTTGAAATCACGCGTTACGGCGAACCGGTTGTTCCCGATTTCGAAGTTCCCTACCATGCAGATATTATGGAACGCTTCAACGGTCTTGACCTTGACAGCGCACGCCGTGTTGCCGGAAACGGTTTCTATTACTTAATGGGTGACATTGCCCGTGTTCATTCAGCAGTAATTTCCTACGCTCGTGACTTTATGATAAACCGTGGCTTTACTTATTGCGTTCCTCCGTTTATGATTCGTTCTGACGTTGTTACCGGCGTTATGAGCTTTGCCGAAATGGACGCAATGATGTACAAAATTGAGGGCGAAGACCTTTATCTTATCGGCACAAGTGAACATTCCATGATCGGCAAATTCATCGACCAGACAATAAAGGAAGAAGAACTTCCCTACACTCTTACAAGCTATTCACCCTGCTTCAGAAAGGAAAAGGGCGCTCACGGAATTGAAGAAAGAGGCGTTTACCGTATTCATCAGTTCGAAAAACAGGAAATGATTGTCGTTTGCAAACCCGAAGATTCAAAAATGTGGTTTGACAAACTTTGGCAGAACACCGTTGACCTGTTCCGTTCGCTTGATATTCCCGTAAGAACACTCGAATGCTGCTCCGGCGACCTTGCAGACCTTAAGGTTAAGTCCCTTGACGTTGAAGCATGGTCACCCAGACAGAAAAAATACTTTGAAGTCGGCTCCTGCTCCAATTTGGGCGATGCTCAGGCAAGACGTCTTCGCATTCGTGTAAACGGAAAAGACGGCAAATATTTTGCTCATACTCTTAACAATACCGTTGTTGCTCCTCCGAGAATGTTGATTGCATTCCTTGAAAACAACTTGAACGCAGACGGTTCGGTTAATATTCCCGTTGCACTTCGTCCGTACATGGGCGGCTGCGAAAAGCTTATTCCTAAAAAATAATAAAGGAAGATCGTTATGAAAAAAATAACTTTCCTCTTATCACTGATTTTATGTGTCGTGCTTTTCGGTTGCGGTAAAAGTGAACCCGTCGCCACCGAAATTCCCGAAACACCGTCCCCCACACCCGAATTTGTGGAAATAACACCCGACCCTTCCGTTCCCGAAGGGTACGTGAAATATCAGCTTGAAGAACTGTACTTCTACGTTCCCGGCGATTATGTCGAAGGTATGCTTGATACTTTTCAAGTGCTTTATACAAGTCAGTATCCTGAAGTAAACGACTGTATTCTGTTTAACACCACCCTCGCCGCAAAAATAAAGGACTACGGCAAAAATGCCGTAGCAACCAAGCTGAAAGCAAACGTTGAAGGCTACCAAAAACTTATTTCGTACGAAAAGGTAAAACTTGCCGGTGTTGAAACCGTTAAGGTCGTTTTCCAAATCAAGAACGGCGACACCACTTTTAACGAAACACAATATTATATGTTCCATGAAAAAAGAACGTATATTATTTCCATTTCGGATTTTTCGGGTCAAAGCACAAAGCCCATGCAGGCAATAGTTCAAAGCGCTTTCTTTGAATAAAACATATTACGCACCTTGAGCATAATGCTCGGGGTGCGTTTTTTATATACTATTGCTTTTAAGAAACAAAAATCGCCGAATATGTTCTGTTTTTGCTGATTTTTTCAAAAATGCAAGTGTCGCTTGACAAAATTCCAAACGGATTTTGTTGCTTGCATTTTTCAAATATGATACAATAAGTCCACTAAAAGAAAGGACGCAAAATTTATGTTAGGTGACAATATAAGAAATTTTCGCAAATCAAACAATCTTTCTCAAGACGAACTTGCAGATAAGCTTAATGTAACACGCCAAAGCATAAGTCTTTGGGAAACAGGTCAGACACAGCCAACTATCGAAAACATAATTGCATTGGCAAAAATTTTCAATATTTCTACGGATATGCTTCTTAATGCAGAAAGTGCGGAAAGTGTACACGGTATCCCGCAGGATTTTTCGGATGATAATGTTGAAAAGCATAATCCCGGTTTTTTCACAAAGAACAAAAAACTACTGTTATCAATCATAATTTCGGTTGTATCCGTAATATTGATAATCGTGCTTATTACAGTTTTAACAAAGAAGTCAACGTCATCCGCTTCGCAGTCAAACTCTGCTGAAATAACATCAGCTCCGCCCGAAGAAAGTGAAATTGAAGAAAGCAATGCCGTTGATACTTCAAGTGAAGCAACTGTTGCCGAAGAAAGTACAACAAATACGGAAGATGTCCAAGTGACCGCCGAGCCGCAGCCAAAGGCTACCGCCGTACCTCAGCCAAAAGCAACTGCCGTACCTGCTTCCGAACCAAAGGTTGACTTATACGAAGCACTTAAAAGTTTTGTTGTGAATAACGGGACACTAAACGGTGACTACTGCTATTATTCAAATTATGCAAGTGTCTACGGCGGCTCGTACGATGACGACTTTGCACTTTATTATTGGGGTGACACGGATACCGTTGAATTCAGTTTGCATTCGGTGCTCGACGACACGTACAGTATATGCTATTATTTGCGTGTTCCCAAGACCTTTAATGGCGAATATGAATACATATCATCATACTATTACAGAAGTGACGGTGCAAGTGTTTTGGAGGCAAAGGGAACAATAAGCGCATCGGATTTTACAACTAACTATCCTCTGCGCTCAACAAAATACATCGGTTCATCGGATTTGCAGAATCAGTTTATGGAAACAAGCCGTTTAGGTATTTGTTCACTTATCAAATGCCTTAAAAACTTTATGAGCATTGAAAATACCGGATGCAGTTTTTCCGATTTCGGATTTAAGAATTTTTAACCTAACATTCATCAAACTATATATTTCCTTTTTTACACAGAAACTTGTTCTGCAAAAATGCAGAGCAAGTTTTTTGTCTGTTCCGAAACACTTTTTTTATTTTTCGGCATAATTCAACCGTTAGTTGAATTATCTTATAAAAAAACCATTTTTTTCTATTTATCGGTTCAAGCGTATGTGATATACTGATATATACAGGAGATGATTTTTTGGATATAGGGTCAAAAATAAGCGAATTAAGAAAAAGTGCGAAAATGACACAAGGTCAGTTGGCAAAAAAAATGAACGTAAGCTTGCAGGCAATTTCAAAATGGGAAAACGGAATTGCCGAGCCAAGTGCTTCACATATTTTTATGCTTTATAAAATTTTCGGAGAAAAACTGTTTGAGGAAGAAAAAACGCAGAAAAATTATGCTTCTCCGTGCAGCCGAATGTCAAGCATAAAAGACATTTACAAAATCGGCAGAGGACCGTCAAGCTCTCATTCCATCGGTCCTGAACGGGCATGCAAGCAAATAAATACTTTGCATCCCGATGCAGACGAAATAAAAGTATTTCTTTTCGGTTCTCTTGCAAAAACAGGAAAAGGTCACGGTACCGACTACATTATCAAGCAAACTCTAAAATGCAAAAAAATAAGTGTTTTCTTCGATGAAATGACCGAAACAGTTCATCCGAATACTATGAAATTTGAAATATATAAAAATGAACAGATTGCAGTCACCCATACCGTTGAAAGCATCGGCGGCGGAGACATTGTTTTTGACGGAAAAAAATTGCAAAATGAGCCGTCGGTTTACCGTAACAGCAGTTTTACAGATATTGCAAACTTTTGCAAAGATAACAATATGGCGCTATGGGAATACGTTGTTCAAAATGAACCAGATATTTACGGTTATCTTGAAATCGTATGGAACAAAATGGTTGCTTCCATCAAAAACGGATTAAACGACGAAGGCATTTTACCCGGCGGACTGAACGTATATAAAAAATCAAAGCAGCTTTTTGAGTCTGAACACATAGACGAAACTCCCGAAACAAAAGAAAACCGCCTTATTTGTGCTTATGCTTTTGCAATAAGCGAGCAAAACGCATCTTCGCAAACGATTGTAACCGCCCCGACCTGCGGTGCGGCAGGAGTTCTTCCCGCAGTTTTATATTACGAACAGCAAAAGCACAATTATTCAAATGAAAAAATATACCGTGCATTGGCAACTGCCGGTCTTATAGGAAATATAATCAAAACAAATGCTTCTATATCCGGTGCGGAATGCGGTTGCCAAGCGGAAATCGGTTCGGCGTGTGCAATGGCGGCAGCGGCATTAGGTGAATTATTCGAGCTTAGCATTGACAAAATCGAATATGCCGCCGAAATAGCATTGGAGCATCACTTGGGACTTACCTGCGATCCCGTATGCGGACTTGTTCAAATTCCCTGCATCGAAAGGAATGCCGTAGCCGCAATGAGAGCAATAAATGCGGTAAATCTTGCAAGTTTTTTATGGCAAACAAGAAAAATTTCATTTGATAACATAGTAAAAACCATGAGAGATACCGGTCGGGATTTGTTAAGCTCGTATCGGGAAACCTCCGAAGGCGGACTTGCAAAAATTATCATATCTAATGCAAACCGTTTCTGAAAAAAAATCACGCCGTTTCATTGCATTATCGCTTTGAAACGGCATTTTTTCTATTTAACTGACCTTTATTATTTTCGTATTCGGAAATTTATCCCCGCACTTAAAATCGTAATCGGAAATAACGTAATCGACTTGCGAAAAATCGCACAAAACATTATTGCACGGGACGTTTATTTTTCCGCTGTCCACAAGAAAAAAGGATTCATCGGAATTTTCCATCATGGCTATCTGCAAGGAATAGTACATTTCCGTTGAGCCGATTTTTCCGTCGTCAAACGCACCTCTTGTGGCAAAAAAGCATTTGTTCGCTTTACATCTTTTTGCATTTTCAAGAGTTATCGGTCCGCCCAGCATGGACGGCGGTTCAGTAACTGTTCCGCCCAAACAAATACATTTTATTCCGTTTTCGCTGAGATACGAGGTCAGCGAGGTATTGTTTGTTATAACCGTTATGTTTTTCTTTTGCAAAATAAACTGCGCCATATACTGACTTGTGGTCGAACCGTCTATAAAAACCGTATCTCCGTCCGCTATGTATTCTGCCGCCTTGCTTGCGATTTTCCGCTTTGCATATCGCATTTTATGGTATCTGAACACAAGCGGTATTGCCTGCGTTTTTTTTATTTCTGCCCCGCCGTAATTCCTTGTTATCAGCCCCTGCTTTTCCAACAAATTCAAATCACGGTTTATGGTTGCCGTGCTGTAATGCAATTCCTCGGTCAAATATTTTACTGTTACGTATCCGTTCTGCTTTATAAGTGCCATTACGTCATCAAGTCGTTGTTTTTTATTCATTTTGCTCTCCGTTTTTTTGAGAAAAGTTGATAATTCTTCATTTTAATAAACGTAGTTGCGAATTTTTGAAAAATTTAATATAATTATATCTGTTAAAAGACCGATTGTCAACAAGGAGAAACTAATGAAAGATCTTACCGAAGGCAATATACATAAGAATTTTGCCAAAATCGCAATACCGTTGGTGCTTGCCGGATTACTTTCGCAAGCGTACAACACCATTGACACGATTATTGCGGGAAAATTCATCGGCGAAGCAAGTTTGGGTGCAATAGGCGCTACGTCACCGCTTCTTGAATTTATGTCCTCACTTTTTTGGGGATATGCCGCAGGCTTCGGAATATACATTGCTCAGTTATTCGGTGCAAAGCAATATAAAAATCTTAAAGATGATATACTAAACTGTTTAATTGCTTATACGAGTATCGGGTTGCTTTTCGGAATAATTATGGCAGTTTTCAGCAACGAAATTTTGAAATTGCTTAACGTTGACCCGATTATTTTTGAAGAAGCACGCAAATATTTTATTGTTTACGGTCTCGGCGTAGTATTTATCACAATGAACAATGCGTTCGTTCATCTGTTCTCCTCATTCGGCAGCGGAACATATCAGTTTATTATGTCCGTACTTTCTGCGGTGCTTAACATCGCAGGCAACATTTTTTCCGTAACCGTGCTTAAATTAGGCGTTATGGGAATTGCATTTTCAAGTGTTTTTGCCGGTTTTGTAGTTGACGTGTTTTACTTCATCAAACTGTTTTCCGACTTCAAAAAAATGGGTGTTGCCAAAGAAAAATTTGAATTCGGATTTTCACGGCTCAAGGAGTCTTTGCGGCTTGCCATCCCCACAATGTTTCAGCAAGGCGTTATGTACTTGTCCTCAATGCTCCTTTCGCCTATGGTAAACGTTCTCGGAAGTGATGCTTCTGCAAGCTACACCGTTTCACTGAGAATTTATAACATAAATTCCTGCGTATTCTTTAGTTCATCAAAAACGGTTAGTGCATACATCGCCCAATGCGTGGGTGCAAGAAAACTTGACAAAATCAAACGAGGTATTCGTGTCGGCACGTTGCAGGCAATACTTTTCCTGTGCCCCATATTGATTTTCTGCATTGTATTCCCCAAAGAAGTTTGCTCTATATTCTTCAAGTCGGATTATACGGGAATAGGCGTTACTTATTCCGTAAGCTTCTTGCGTTATTATATGCCGTTTATATTCTTCAATCTTATAAACAATCAGTTCCACGCCTTCTACCGTGGAATAGGTCAGATGAAACCGCTTATTATTTCCACCTTCCTCGGCTCATTTGTAAGACTGTTAGCCGGTTGGATTTTGCTTAAGCTTTTCGGAATGTACGGATTCTATGCAGGATGGGCTCTTTCGTGGGTTGCCGATGCTTCGTACGGTGCAATCATTTACTTTAACGGTAAATGGAAACGGACTCTTGCACAAAAGCTTAATATTCAGCTCACCTTTGATGAACTTGAAAGCAAAAAATAAAATATATACAAAAAGACGGTCAAAACTGACCGTCTTTCGTTTTATTAAATTTGTTTATCAAAGGTGAAGAACTCTTTCTTTGATTTCCTGCGTTCTGCCCTGATTCCAGAACTGTGTTCCGATATAACCGCAGGTACGGCGAGCAACATTCATTTTTGCTTGGTCGGTGTTGCCGCAGCAGGGGCATTTCCAAATGAGTTTTCCGTCAGCATCTTCTTTGATTTCGATTTCGCCGTCAAAGCCGCAAACCTGGCAGAAGTCACTCTTAGTATTAAGTTCCGCATACATAATATTGTCGTAAATGAATGACATTACCGCAAGAACTGCTTCAATGTTGTTCTGCATATTGGGAACTTCTACGTAAGAAATTGCGCCTCCGGGTGAAAGTGCCTGGAATTTGGCTTCAAGCGCAAGCTTGTCAAATGCATCAATTTCCTCGGTAACGTGTACGTGGTAACTGTTTGTAATATAGTTTTTATCCGTAACACCCTTAACGATGCCGAAGCGCTTCTGCAAGCATTTTGCAAACTTGTACGTTGTGCTTTCAAGCGGTGTTCCGTAAAGGGAATAGTCGATACATTCTGCCTTTTTCCACTTTGCGGTATATTCGTTAAGCTTCTTCATAATTTCAAGGCCGAGTTCCTCGCCCTCTTTTTCGGTAAGCTTTTTGCCGATAAGCGAATAAACACATTCCCAAAGACCTGCATAGCCAAGTGAAATGGTAGAATATCCGCCGTGAAGGTACTTATCAATTGTTTCGCCCTTTTTAAGTCGAAGAAGTGCGCCGTGCTGCCACAAAATAGGTGCCGCATCGGAAAGTGTTCCGGTAAGACGTTCGTGACGGCATTGAAGCGCTCTGTGGCAAAGTTCCATTCTTTCGTCGAAAATCTGCCAGAATTTTTCCATATCACCTTGTGCGGAAAGTCCGATATCAACAAGGTTTACGGTTACAACGCCTTGGTTAAATCTGCCGTAATACTTGGGTTTACCGTTTTCGTCAACATAAGGTGTAAGGAAACTGCGGCAGCCCATGCAGGTATAGCAATGACCGTCACCGTTCTTATCAACCTTGTTTTGAAGCATAATTTTTTCCGAAATATAATCGGGAACCATTCTCTTTGCGGTACATTTTGCCGCAAGCTCTGTAAGATAATAATATTCGCTGTCCTTGTGAATGTTGTCTTCTTCAAGAACGTAAATAAGTTTCGGGAATGCAGGTGTTATCCAAACTCCCTTTTCGTTTTTAACGCCGCGGATACGCTGACGAAGTGTTTCTTCGATAATAAGCGCAAGGTCCTTTTTAGTGGTAGGATCGGAAACCTCGTTAAGATACATAAATACCGTAACGAACGGAGCTTGTCCGTTGGTGGTCATAAGTGTTACAACCTGGTACTGTATTGTCTGAATTCCGCTTTTGATTTCTTCACGAAGACGGCTTTCTGTAATTTTGTCAATTTTATCGTTGGACATTGCTTCATCAACGTCCTCAAGGTCCTTTTCAACCTGCGCACGTATTTTCTTTCTGCTGATGTCAACGAACGGTGCAAGATGGCTTAAGCTGATGCTTTGTCCGCCGTACTGACAGGATGCGACCTGCGCAATAATCTGCGTTGCAATGTTGCAGGCAGTTGAAAAACTATGGGGCTTTTCGATAAACGTACCGCTGATAACGGTGCCGTTTTGAAGCATATCTTCAAGGTTTACAAGGTCACAGTTGTGCATGTGCTGAGCAAAATAGTCCGCATCGTGGAAGTGAATAATTCCCTGCTCATGTGCCTCAACGATGTCCTTGGGCAGAAGCACACGCTTAGTAATATCCTTACTTACCTCGCCTGCCATATAGTCACGCTGAACGCTGTTTACGGTAGGATTCTTGTTGGAATTTTCCTGCTTAACTTCCTCGTTATTGCACTCGATAAGACTTAAAATCTGCTCATCGGTTGTATTTGATTTTCTTACAAGCGCACGGTTATATCTGTACGTAATATAATTTCTTGCAACGTCAAATGCACGCTGATTCATAATTTGGTCTTCAACCATATCCTGAATTTCTTCAACGCTGAGCGCACGGTTGATATTTATTGCCGCACTTTCCACATCCTCTGCAATTCTTTTAATCTGAACAGGTGTCATTCTCGAGGACGGAACTACACTTTCATTTGCCTTTGATACGGCAATTTCAATTTTTTTAGGGTCGAATATTTCTTCGGCGCCGCTTCTTTTGATAATTTTCATACCGAACACTCCTATATTTATTGATATCACGTGTGTAGTATATCAAAATATTGTGTTATTGTCAACAGTTTAGTGCTATATATTGTGATTTTTGCATTATACTTTCATTTACGTGCATATATCAGCAATCAAGGACATTTTGGGAGCATTTTATCGACATAATCTTTATTTATGCACTATATTTCACGAAAATAGTTAAAAATTGTGTGATATATTTTGTGTTTTTTTGTATACTATTGTAACTATATATAGTGTATGAAATTTTATCGCAAAAAAACAACCCCGACGTTTTTTCCGTCGGAGTATAAAAAGCAAAACTGTTTTATTTTATTTTTACGGTAACGAATTCCGCTCTGTGCGAACCGATTTCCGTTACGGTCAATTCAAGATTTTCCACGGTAAGTTTGTCGCCTTTTTCCGGCACACGCTCAAGCCGTTCCATAATATAACCCGAAAGCGATACACTTTCCGTTTCGGTTTTAACGTCGAAAAATCCGCAAAAATCATCCACAGTAACGGTGCAGTTCACCTTGTAGGTGTGGTCGTTGAGTTTTTTGAAATCTTCCTCCACTTCGTCGTGTTCATCCCATATTTCTCCCACAAGTTCTTCAAGAATATCCTCCATTGTAACTATTCCGAGTGTACCGCCGAATTCATCCACCACCACCGCAACGTGACTTTTTTTCTCTTGGAGTGTCTTAAGGATATCGCCTAATTTTTCAAACTGATGCACATATATTGCAGGTCCGGTAATATCCTTGACGGACTTTTTCGTTACACCCGTGCCGGAATAAAAATCTTTTTGGTGAATAACACCCACAATGTTGTCCATATTTTCTTCGTAAACAAGAATTCGTGAAAACTGGGTTTTTGTGAATTTTTCCGCAATTTCTTCCTTGGTCGCCTCTGTGGAAACGCCCTCAAGATCCACACGGTGTGTCAAAATATCCTCTGCACGAAGTTCATTAAACTCAATGGCATTTTTAAGGAGGTCGCCCTCGGTGGTATCAATGCTTCCGTCCTGCTGAACCTCATCAACGAGCATAAGAAGCTCCTGCTGTGACATTTTGCTTTCATTTTTAACCTTGAACAGTTTTGAAATAAACTTTTTCCACTGCCCGAACAAGAAATTAAGCGGAGTAAAGAACACGATAAGCACTCTTATTATGGGTGCGGAAAACATTGCGAACCGTTCGGGACTGTCCTTTGCAAGACTTTTAGGTGAAACCTCACCGAAAATCAACACCGCAACAGTAATGACTACCGTGGAAACGGTTGCCCCGCCGTTGCCGATCAGCCCAACAAAAAACAAAGTGCCGAGAGAGGCAAGCAAAATATTTACTATATTATTACCGATAAGAATTGTGGAAATAAGCTTGTCGAAATTTTCCGAAAGTGCTAAAACAAGCTCCGCCCTTTTATTTTCGTTTTCCGTAAGAGTTTTTATTTTTGTTTTGTTCAAAGAAGAAAACGCCGTTTCGGTTGCGGAAAAAAATCCCGACAACACGATACATACAATCATCGTTATTATCTGCCAAACAATAGTACTGTTCATTTTTTATTTACAACGGAATGCGAAAGCAGGCACACCTATACTTGTAATATAAGTGTGCCTGTAAAATTTATATAATTTACAAGTATCGTCGCCGGTACTGTCGCCGTCCATTGTGCAAAATCCCTTTCGTTTTAATATACAGATTATACCAAATAAGTTTGTTTTCGTCAAGTGCGCTATTGACACGTATTTTTTACGGGTGTATAATAATCCGTACAGTACGATTAAGGAGCAAATTACTATGATTTTATCTACTCAAACGGAATTTTTAAGTAAAAAATACAGTATAGAAAAAACTATTGAAATTCTTGCAAACGCAGGATATGACGCAATAGATTTTTCCTGCTTTGAAATGACACCTAAAGACAGCAATTCGCCTATTCTTCAGCCGAATTACAGGGAATACGCAAAGCACGTTAAGCAGGTTGCTGAAGATCACGGCATATTTTTCAATCAGTCCCACGCGCCTTTCCCGTCTTCATATCCCGATGAACAAGACACAAAGGAAACTTTTGATAAAATCGTCCGTTCCATGGAATTTGCTTCCCTTTTAGGTGTAAAAAATATTGTGGTGCATCCGAAACAGCATCTTAAATATGCGGATAACGTTAAAGAACTTAAAGAAATGAATTTGGAATTTTACAATTCGCTTATTCCGTACTGCAAGGACTTTAACATTACGGTTTGTATGGAAAATATGTGGCAATATGACGTTTACAAGCACACGGTAAATTCCACTTGTGCGTCCCCCGAGGAATTCAGAGAATACCTTGATATGATAGACAGCCCCTACATTAAGGCGTGCCTTGACATAGGCCACGCAAACATACTTAATCTTGACATTCCCCGCTTTATTTCGATTTTGGGAAAAGACCTTGCGGCACTTCACGTTCACGATACCGGCTATGACAGAGATATTCACGTTCTGCCCTATTTCATAATGAATTCAGCTTATTGGGATAATATCCTGCGTTCCCTTGCAGAAAACGATTACAAGGGTGACTTGACTTTTGAAGCGGATAACACTCTGCTTCATCTGCCCGAAGAACTTATAATTCCGGGTACGGAATATATGGCAAAAACAGGACGTTATATGGTAAACAGGTTCGAGTCATTTAAGAAACAGTAAAATAAAGCAGTTCCTTTGGAACTGTTTTTTAATTTCGTTGACTGATTTTCGCTTTCAGTATATAATAATACTGTACTTTATGTGGGTTTATAGGAGTATTAAATGAAAAAGTTTGAAGTCATAACCGATATTTATTTCAGTGAAAATGCACTTAACCGGCTTACTCAGCTTGAATACAAAAAGGTTTTTATTGTATCTGACCCGTTCGTTGTGGAAAGCGGACTTATCCGTCACGTTACAAGACCTTTGGAAAGCAGTAATATCGCATACGATATTTACACCAACGTATGTCCCGACCCGTCGGTAGAAAAGGTTATCGAGGGTATTTCGGCGGCACTTAAAGCAGATGCAAAGTGCATAATTGCCGTAGGCGGCGGAAGTGCTATCGACCTTGCAAAGTCAATTCGCAAAATGTCCGGATTGATCGACGAAAACTTTAAGCCGTACCTTATCGCAATTCCCACCACAAGCGGAACGGGAAGTGAGGTTACGTCTTTCTCGGTTATCACCGATACGAAAACTCATACAAAAATTCCCCTTGCTTCTGCGGATATGACTCCCGACGAAGCGATATTGGATGAAGTTTTAGTTAAAAGTGTCCCCGCAAGTGTCACCGCTGACACGGGTATGGATGTTCTTACCCACGCAATAGAAGCATACGTCAGCACCAACAACAACGAGTTTTCAGGTGCTTTGGCTGAAAAAGCCGTTGAAATCTGCGGACAGTTCCTGTTCAGATCCTATTCTGACAACAATGACACCCACGCAAGAAGAAAAATGCACATTGCGGCTTGTCTTGCAGGACTTGCATTCAATTCCGCATCCCTTGGGCTTAATCACGGAATGGCGCATCAGTTAGGTGCGGTATATCATATTCCCCACGGCAGAGCAAACGCAATACTTCTTCCCGAAATCATTGCATACAACAGTAATATAAATAATCTTTCAAGAAGCCGTACCACGTATGACAAATGCGTGCAAAAGTACTGTAATATGGCAGGAACTTTGGGCTTGCACAGTATAAATGAAGTAATGACCATTCATTCTCTTTGCAACTTTGTCCGTCTTTTGGCGCAGGAAATGAATATTCCCATGAAAGTCAGCGAAATACTTTCTATTTCTAAGGAAGAATACGAAGCATCGCTTCCGCAAATGGCAGATGCGGCAATTAAAGACGGCTGCACGCTGACAAATCCCCGTATTCCCACCAAAGACGAAGTCATTGAGCTTTATAAGAAAATATGGTAAACGAAAACGATACCGTTGTTTGCAGATGCAAGAAAATTACAATCGGTAAAATCAAAGAAGCGGTAAAAAACGGCTGTGAAACCGTTGATGAATTAGTTGAAAAAACAGGTTGCTGCACCGCTTGCGGAAATTGTGAAAGTGAGATACAGGCAATAATGGATTTGCTTGTTAAATAGAAAAATGGTTAAAGAAAAAATTGACAGAATAAACTTTCTTGCAAGAAAATCAAAAGCAGAGGGACTTACCGATGCCGAAAAAAAAGAACAGCAGGAATTAAGAGATGAATACCGTGCCGAATTCAGGGCAAGTATGCAGGGAATTATGAGCAATACTTACATTCAGCGCCCCGACGGAACAAAAGAAAAGGTAAAAAAACGCCCGAACGCCACCTGCTGATCAAACTAAGCGCAAAAGCAATAAAGCGCTAAAGAAATCTACTTAATAAAGCAAAAACGAGAGTTTTCACTCTCGTTTTTTTATACCTTTTTACGATTATACTTTTTATTTCTTTTCGCTTTTCTTCAGTATATTTGTGAATAAATGGATTATGGGACCCATTCCAAGTGCAAAAATTACGGTTCCTATTCCCAAAAGCTTTGATTCCGCATTAAAGGTCAGCAATATGCCGATAACGCAAACCCCGTCCTCGATAATTCTTGCCCAAAAGTACGGAAATTTCTTAAACGTATCGCAAAACATTATAGGCAGTACATCATAAGGCGATACTCCGAGATCTGCAAACTGATAAAGCGCTATTCCAAGCGAACATATCACAACGCCTGCCACAAGCACCGGTATGCGAATTGCAAAGCTTTCCGGAGTTGGCAAAAATAATCCGTATAATTTAAGTATTGCGGAAACAAAATAGCTTATCATAAACCAATTTAAGAAAGTTCCTATATGAATATATTTTCTTCCCCATATCAGTTCGAACACAAAAAACGTCAAATTCAATCCCCACGTGAACAAGGGATAGTTAATGTTGAAAAACGATGATACCGACATACACATTCCGTTAAACGGGTCGTTTCCCAAACTTGCTATTTTTGCTAAGGAAACCCCAACCGAAATAAGAAGATTTCCTACAATACAAGCAATAATATGCTTTGTCCATTCTTTTTTACTGTCATACTTCATAGTTATTCATTCTTAAGCTGTTCTAATGTTTTAATTCCTTCTTCAATAATAATTTCGCCTACGCCTGACTTAAACTTAGACGATCTTGCTTCATATCCGCCCTCGTCATAGTTTTCTTTCATGGCGAAATAACCCTCGTATCCGTTGGTAACACTGCAAGGCAATATTGCTTTCCAACCGGTCGTTTTCTTGATTGCCTCGCCGATCGCATTAAACATTTCTCCTGCAGCGCCGATCATTGCAACGTCGCCGATAGCCACCGCACTAAGCATCAAATCAAGAGTATCAGGCTCATATTCAAATCTGCACATACGTTCAGCTTCAGCCACAACCGTAGTCAGCATCATACCTTTAGCGCCGATTTCGTCATCCTTGCCCGCATTATGAAGCTCACATATTTTGCGTGCCTCTATCAATTCTTCCTCGGTTGCCTTGTTTGTGGGAATTTGTACGACTTTTTGAACGTACTTTATTTCATCAACGTCAACCTTTTCCATTTTATCATAGACTTGAAGCACTGCTCCTGCAACTGCTCTGCCCATAAAACGTGCATGGTCGTATCCTCTCGGAACGTTATCAAAATCTATAATCATACCGTTCATATCGCCGCCCTTAGGAAGCGGATTTATATGATTGATGTCACCCATTGCGCCATTTAAGAACAAGCACTTTGTGTTATCCACCGCTTTTTCGAACGTTCTTCTGAAAAAGCCCGGCCAGTCAGCAGAAATCTTATTTCCGCCTATTGTGTCCGGATGGCACGCAAGATTTGCAATGACAATATTTTCTCCGTCAATTCTTTCAAGGCGCAAAACGGTAATTTCCTTATCAACTCCGCCTGCAACTTGAACGATATTCGGATTGTTTACGCCCGGATTGGTTTCAAAGCTTCCGTCTTTCATTTTGTATCTTCTGTTGAATGAAATACCGTCAATAATACGTTTGCCGATGCTCAGTTCCGCTTCTTTTCGGTCGTTGAATGCTTCTTCCGCCGCTTCTCCGATAATTTTAACTGTTTGCTCGGTATATTCGTCCGTCAAATCTTTCGGCGCACCTTCATCAACAAATCCTATAAAAGGCGTTGTGTGCGAATGAGTTGCAAAAACAAATATTGCTTCCTTGGAAACCGGAAGTTTGCCGCATATTTCTTCCATTATCATATCGGTAACGTTGCCCGGAACTTCGCAGGAATCCAACGATATCAGCAATGCCGTTTGACCGTTCTTTGAAATTGCCGCAACGTTTGCTTCAATGTCATCAAGTATTCCGTCTGCTATTCTCGGCTTAAAGTAGCCCGAAATTCCTATTCCCATCATAGGATTTATACATTTTCTTGAAAAACCTGCAAGTAATTTTTCCATATTATTCACCTATCTTATTTTATTAAGCATTTCTTTGCTTTCTTTGATAATAAGTTCCCCTACACCCGGCTTAAAGATTGATGCCTTTGCTTCATATCCGCCCTCGTTGAACGAGTCCATCATCGGGAAATATCCCTCGGCACCGTTTGTAAGGCTGCACGGAAGAATAGCATCCCAACCGTATGTTTTTTTAAGTTCCACGCCGATTTTATTAAAAAGTTCTCCTGCCGCACCCACAAGTGCGATTTTTCCGATTTTCACGGCAGAAATCCACATGGGAAACGTATCGGGTGCATTTTCAAGATTATACATACGCTCTGCTTCGGCAACAACGGTAGTGAGCATCATACCTTCAAGTCCAAGTTCCGAATCCTTTCCCGTTGCGTGAACTTCGTGAATTCTATGTGCTTCTTTTAATTCTTCTGCCGTTGCCTTGTTTGTTGGAATTTCAACCTTTCTTTGAATATATCCTACCTCATCGTCGTCAACGTATTCCACCTTGTCGTACATTTGCAATGCGGCGCCTGCAACTGCTCTGCCCATAAAGCGAGCGTGCGAATATGCTCTCGGAACTTCGTCAAAGTCGATGAACAAATCGTTCATATCGCCGCCCTTAGGGAACACATTTATGTGATTTATGTCGCCCTGAGCGCCGTTAAAGAATACACATTTTGTATTATCCACGGTTTTTTCGAATGTTCTTCTGAAGAAGCCGGGCCAATCCGCAGAGAATTTCGTTCCGCCGACGGTGTCCGGATGGCAGGCAAAATTCAAAAGAATTACCGTTTCGCCGTTTTCTCTGTCAAAGCGAACAAGAGTTGCTTCCTTATCCGGTTCTCCCGTAGGTTCAACCACGTCGGGATTGCCGACACCGGGGTTGGTAACGATTGAGCCGTCTTTCATTTTATATCTTCTTATAAAAGAAATTCCGTCAATATTGTTTTTTCTGTAACCGACCTTTGCGCTTTTTCTGTCGTCAAGAGCCGTCTGAACCGCCTCGGTGATTGAAGAAATAACCTGTTCGGTGTAAATGTCGGTAGGTTCCTTGGGTGCATCCTCCTGAACGTATCCGATGTATGCTCCCACGTGAGTATGCGTTGCCGAAATGAATATCGCATCCGCAGGAATACCGTATTTTTCGTTTATTCTTCTCTTGATTTCGTCTGCGGTGTGAGTTTTTATTTTAAGTGTATCAACGGAAATCAGCAATGCGGTTTTACCGCTATTTGTAAGTGCGATAATATTAGCTTCCAAATCGTCAAGTTTTCCGTCGCAGATTCTTGTATTGTAGTATCCCGAAAGACCTATTCCGTTCATCGGATTTATAACAGTCCTCGAAAATCCAACCGATAAATTTCCCATTTTTATTTCCCCTTAATTAAACGTAGGTTTAGAATATCATAATATTTTTGTAATGTCAAGAAAAGTGTAAAAATCAGCAACATATCACTGAATTTTGCTTTTTTCAAATAAAACGGTTTTGTTTTTTATAGAAATTTTCTTTACTGAAAAGCCGAAAGCCAACAGTTCTTTTTTGAATGTCAAAAAAGAATGGTCTATGGGAAATCCGAGAATTTTTTCTATTTTGCAGAATTCAAGTTCAAATTCATTTGCACCGTTTTCTTTTATCCAATTCCAAAGAGGTTCGTATTTACTCATATTTATTTTTCCTTATTTATGGAATGAATTGCCCATTCGTCAAGAAATTCCATTTGCTTTTCAGTGTGAAACCAATGTTCGCCGTTTTTCATTACTGTAACGGTTGCGCCGAATTTTTCCGCAAAACCGCAGACTGTTTCCAACGATTGCATATTGTCGTTTTCGCCGTATAAAATTTCAGTGGGAACGTTCCACGAAAAAGTATTTTCACGCACCCATGAAAGATAATTCCATGAAAGTGTTTCCCCGAATGAAGTGGCTATTTCCTTTTTTCGAAAAAGTTCTTCCTCTGAAACGTTCGCCCATTTCATCATATCCGCAATCAGTTTTTCCATATTCACTACTGGCGAAATAAGCAGTGCCTTTTGAATGATTTCTTCATTAAGAGAACAAATTGAGAAAAATGCACCGATACTGTTGGCGATAAGAATTACTTTTCCGTATTTCTTTTTTACTTCACGGAAGAAATTGCGAAATTCTTCTTTTGACTCCCACGGCGTTTGCGATTTATAATCAAAACCGATAACTTCAAAATCCGTTATACCGTGCTTTTGAAATAACCGTCTGTAATGCTCCGACTCCGCAGGAGAGCCGCCTTTTCCGTGCACATAAACTATTGCATTTACCATAATATTATTCCATAAAAAAACCGAGAAAAGCATTCCTGTCAATCTCGGTCATATATTATTTGCTTTTATTACATTTCACGTCTGCCGTCGATTGCCTTTGCAAGTGTGACCTCATCAATATATTCAAGGTCGCCGCCGATGGGAATTCCGTGTGCAATTCTTGTGGTTTTAATGCCGAACGGCTTCAACAGACGGGCAATATACACCGCCGTTGCATCACCCTCCACGTCGGGGTTGGTCGCAATAATAACCTCATTCACGTTATCAAGGCGTGCAAGAAGTTCCTTTATCCTAATATCGTCGGGGCCAACGCCGTCGATAGGTGAAATCGTTCCGTGCAAAACGTGATAAACACCCTTGAACGAACCCGTTTTTTCCATGGCGATAACGTCTCTCGGGTCCTTAACAACGCAAATAAGCGAATGATCTCTGCGTGAGTCCCCGCAAATACTGCATTTTTCCCCCTCGCAGAAATTTCCGCATTCGGAACAGTATTTGATTTTTTCTTTAATTTCGCCAAGTGCTTCCATAAGTTCACGCACGTCCTCGTCGGGTGCGCTTATAACGTGGTACGCAAGCCGAAGCGCCGTTTTACCGCCTATTCCGGGCAATTTAGAAAACGCATTTACAAGTTTTGCAAGCGGTTCGATATAAACTCCCACTTAGAAAAGACCTCCGCCCATACCGCCGGTAATTTTATTCATCTTGTCACTTGAAAGTTCGTTTGCCTGACGAAGTGCTTCCTTAACTGCCGCAAGAACGGTATCTTCAAGCATTTCAACGTCATCGGGGTCAACGATTTGCGGGTTAATCTTAATTGATTTAAGTTCACCCTTGCCCGTTACCTTGCAAACTACCATTCCGCCGCCGGAAGAAACCTCAAGTTCCTGCTCAGCAAGTTCCTGCTGTGCCTTTTCCATATCTGCCTGCATTTTCTGTGCCTGACGGAGAAGCTGCTGCATATTTGCTCCGCCACCGAATCCTCCACCGGGAAATCCGCCTCTACCCATAATATAAAACCTCCGTAAATTTCTTTTATTCTGACCTTGTCAGTATTTTTATGAAAACAGGTCTAATGCTGCTTTCATCATATCATTATTTTGTTCGCCGCCTGCGGGACGCGTGCCTATCTTAATTTCGATTTTGTACGGCTGTCCCTTGATTTCTTCGACGATTTGCGTGAACACGTTAATATTTTTTTCCACCAACGGCAACTTGTTTTTGTCCTTTTCGGGAACGTAAATCACGAATTTATCGCCCTCGATAGCGCCGTCGAATTTTCTTATCATCAAGTAAAACGGAACGTCCGTTTGCTGAATTCTGCCGGCTACGGCTTTCCATATTCCGTCAGCTTGCGAAGCCGGACTTGAAGGAGCAGGGCTTGTCTGCTTCGGCGCTTCGCTCCGAACGGGAATTTCACGTTTCGGTTCCGCCTTTTCCCTATGCGTGTCTTTTACGTCATAAGGAGTATTTTCTTCCCACGGAACATCGTTTTGTTCTTTTATCTGTTCCTGATGCTGTGTTTTCGGCTGCAGGGAAATATTTGCGCCCGCAAGCTTTTTTTCAAGTTTTTCCACACGGTCGTTCAGCGCAAGAATGTCCTTTTCCACCTCAGGCATACACATTCTAACCGCCGCCGTTTCAAGTTGAATATCAGGTCTGTTATGAAGTTTGATGTCCTTTTCAAGGGATGAAAGAATTTCTATTCCTCTCACAATTCTTTCCGAATTGGTGCTTTTAGCCTGAACAATCAGTTTTTCCTTTATTTCCTTGGGAAGCGTATTTATTTCTTCACATTCGGGAGAATAAATGCAAAGCATTATGTCCCTTAAATGTTCCATCAGTTCAAGGGCGAACACGCCGATGTCCTTGCCTTCGTTTTCAAGTTCACGGCACTTTTCCAAAATGCCCTTGCAGTCACTTTCAATAATTTTCTGTGCAAAGTCAAACACAAAATTTCTGTCCGATATGCCCAGCACACCTCTTACGTCCGCAAGGGAAATGTTGTTTCCGCAATAGGAAATGCACACGTCCGCAAGAGAAAGAGCATCTCTCATTCCGCCGTTTGCACTTTTGGCAATAAGGTCTATGGCTTCCTTTTCGCATACAACATTGCTTTCTTTAAGCGCATATTCTATTCTTGAAGCGATGGTTTCCGCCGAAATAAGCTTAAAATCAAATCTTTGACAGCGGCTTAAAATCGTCGCCGGAATTTTGTGAATTTCCGTAGTAGCAAGTATGAACACTATATGCTTTGGCGGTTCTTCCAATGTTTTGAGCAATGCGTTGAATGCTCCCGGCGAAAGCATGTGAACCTCGTCGATAATATACACCTTATACTTGCCGTATGCAGGAGTAAATACTACCTTGTCCCTGATATCACGAATATTGTCAACACCGTTGTTTGATGCGGCATCGATTTCAATAATATCCATATTGTCGTCTGCCGAATATGCCTTGCAGGCTTCACATTCTCCGCAGGGATTGCCGTTTTTCGGTGCAGAACAGTTTATGGCACGTGCAAACAGCTTTGCCGTACTTGTTTTACCCGTTCCGCGAGGACCTGCGAACAAATACGCATGAGCAATTCTGCCCGTTTCCATCTGGTTAAGAAGCGTACGAACGATATGTTCCTGTCCCACAAGTTCTTCAAAAGTCTGCGGACGGAATTTTCTGTAAAGTGCAGTATATGCCATTATTATCTCCACAAAATATATTATGAATATATTATATGATAAATCCGATAAATAATCAAGTTGAAATTCACATTATGCAAGAACGGTCATTTATTATACAACTTTTATTATTTGTATATATCTATATATACAACTTTGTCTGCTTTTGCCGTTTTGAAAATAATAATTGTCAAAAATACTATACATATAATATAATGTTATTACAATATTTTTTTGAAAGGATTTTTATGAATTTATGTGTGGAATTATAGGATTTTCGGGAAAAGAGCAAGCCGTTGATATTCTTTTAAGCGGTCTTGAACGTCTTGAATACAGAGGATACGACTCGGCAGGCGTTGCAATTTACGAAAACGGAAATATAAATATTACAAAAGCCAAGGGACGTCTTTCCAATCTGCGTGAAAGAGTAAAGGAAAACGTTCCCGTGGGCAATACCGGCATCGGTCACACCCGTTGGGCGACTCACGGAGAGCCGAGTGACCAAAATGCTCACCCCCATTTCAATATGGCTGGAAACATTGCACTTGTTCACAACGGAATAATCGAAAACTATCAAACGCTGAAAAGTCAACTTCTTAAAAAGGGGATAAAATTTGTTTCCGAAACTGATACCGAGGTAGTTGTTCACTTATTAAGCGAAAATTATAACGGAAATATGCCGGAAGCAATACGTAAAACCCTTTCGCTTCTTAAAGGAAGTTTTGCCTTGGGAATTATCTGCACGGATTACCCCGACACAATTTTCTGTACAAGAAAGGACAGTCCGCTTATTGTAGGAAAAGGCGCTGAAGAATCATACATTGCAAGTGATATTCCGGCAATTCTTGAATACACGAGAAATATCTTTTTGCTTAACGATTTTGAAATTGCCGTTTTGTAGAAAGGAAGCGTGGAATTTTTCGACGGTTTGGGCAATGCGATTGAAAAAGAACCGATGGAAATTACTTGGGACGTAAAAGCAGCGGAAAAGGGCGGTTACAAGCATTTTATGATGAAAGAAATGCAGGAGCAGCCCACCGCTCTGCGTGACACATTTTCGCCATATACGGACACGGTAAACGGAAAGAACGTATTAGTCAATATGCCTCTTTCAAAGGAATACGTAAACGGTCTTAAACACGTTACATTTATTGCCTGCGGAACGGCATACCATGCAGGCGTTGTGGGCAAGTATTTATTCCGGCGCTATTTAAGAATTCCCGCATCGGCGGAACTTGCTTCTGAATTCAGATATAACGACCCCATAATCAACAAAGACGACCTTGTAATTGTTATCAGTCAGTCCGGCGAAACCGCTGACACTATTGCGGCAATGCGTGAAGCAAAGAAAAAGGGTGCGCAGATTCTTGCGGTGTGCAACGTTGTGGGAAGCACGATTTCACGGGAAGCGGACTATGTATGTCACACTTGGGCAGGTCCCGAAATTGCGGTTGCTTCCACAAAAGCGTACGTTTCTCAGTTAATGATGATTTATACTCTGTTCTTGGATATTGCTTCCAAAAAGGGAATACACACGCCGGAGGAAACAAGCGCATACATCGAAGTTATGAAATCACTCCCCGAAAAAGCGCAGGAAAGCATAAATACTCTTGAAAAGAAAATCGCCAAATTTGCCCACAAAAATTTTGACCATTCAAGTGTATTTTTCTTGGGCAGAGGACTTGATTATGCACTTGCAATGGAGGCTTCACTTAAATTAAAGGAAATATCCTATATTCATTCCGAGAGTTATGCGGCGGGCGAATTGAAGCACGGCACAATCGCATTGATTGAGCCGGGAACTCTTGTTGTGGCGGTGGCTTCACAGACAGAACTTGCGGAAAAAATGGCGAGCAATATTACGGAAGTAAAGGTGCGGGGTGCAAAGGTGCTTACACTTCTTTCGGAAAAAACCGATGCTCTTGAAAAGGAGTCCGACGAAATATGGGTTATTCCTCAGGTGCCGGAAATATTCCGACCGATTATCACAATTCTACCGCTTCAAATGTTCGCATATTATATGGCGCTTGAACGGGGCTGCGATATCGACAAGCCACGCAATCTTGCAAAAAGCGTTACCGTTGAATAAATTCATACAACTAAGAAAAAATCTCTGCATATTTTATAGTGCAGAGATTTTTTAGGAGGTTTTTCGTATGACTTATTCAGATTTCAGAAAAAAAGAAGTAATAAATGTTTGTGACGGTAGACGACTTGGGTGTATTTGTGATATAATAATTGATATAAGCACCTGTCGTATAGATGCTATTGTTGTTCCCGGTCAATTCTCCTTAGGCGGATTTTTTCAAAAAAGCCGACACATAATTATTCCGTGGAACAAAATCAGAAAATTAGGAGACGACGTAATTTTGGTGGACGCAGGAGAAGTCTGCCTTAAATAGACAAAATAAAATGTTCAAACTTATCGCAACCGATTTAGACGGTACTTTACTTACTGACGAAAGAAAAATTACACAATATACAAAAGATATTCTCAAACAGGCAGTGGACAAGGGTGTGGATTTTGTTATCTGCACCGGAAGAATGTACGATTCACTTAAATATATTCTGCCCGAACTTCCCTTTTGCAGATACGCAATTACCTGCATGGGCGCGGAAATTTACGACAATTTCGAAAAAAAATGTATTTACGAAAAGTCTATTCCCGAAGAATATGCGCAAATTATGGCACGGTATGCTTTGGCAAAAAATATTCACATGAATATTTATATAGACAACATTTTGTACACAAACTCTCTCGATAAATATTCTCTGCGTTATTTTGAGGAAACCACCTCCATGGCAACTCAAATCGAAGGCGACGTTTTAGAGTTTATCAAGGGTAAAAAAATTTCAAAACTCATATATATCGGCGAGCCGGAAGATATGGAAATATCCGGCAGAGAAATTACCGACCTTTTATGCGGAAAGGTAAATATATGTGCTTCAAATAAGCGGTACGTTGAAATGTCCGCCATTGATGCACAAAAGGACATAACACTTAATCTTTTGGCTGAAAAGCTCAACGTTGAACGAAAAGAAATGATTGTGTTCGGTGACAGCGGAAACGATATGGCTATGCTTAAAAATACCGGCTTTTCCGTGTGCGTCGGAAACGGTTGGCCGGAAGCAAAAAGCGTATCAAATATCATCGTCGAAAGCAATAATGACGACGGTGTTGCAAAAACAGTTAAGAGATTGATACTGTAAGGAGAAAAAAATGGCGGAAATTTCAATAAATCGGTTGGCAAAAGACTTAAAATTTGATATAATTTCAGATGGAGGAAAGAGGTATATACAACTTTCGTGCTACGACGTAAACCGTCCGGGACTGTATCTGTCGGGATTTCATTCACATTTTGACAGCAAACGAATTCAGCTTCTCGGTACTGCGGAACATTCTTTTTTGATGTCGATGTCAAAAGCCAAGCGAGTTGATGCTTTGGAATCGCTTTTTAAGAAGAAATTCCCGTTTATGGCAATAAGCAACAATGCAGGAGATATTCCCGAACTGCCGGAACTCGCCGCAAAAAGCGGTACTGTGGTTTTGAAATCTCAAACTTCCACCGCCACAAAGCTGACCGCAGAAATGACTTCCTACTTAAATCACAAGCTTGCGCCGATGGAAACCGTTCACGCAGTGCTTCTTGACATTTACGGTATGGGTGTTCTTATCACAGGTGATTCCGGAATAGGAAAAAGCGAGGCGGCGCTTGAACTTGTTAAGCGCGGACACCGTCTTGTTGCAGACGACGTTGTAATCGTAAAGCGCATTTCCGAAAACCGTCTTATCGGTGAATCTCCCGAAACTATCAAGCACATGATGGAAATTCGAGGCGTAGGCATAATCAATGTTGAACTTATGTACGGTGTAAGCGCAATTATTGATTCAAAGAGCATCGACCTTGTAGTTCATCTTGAATTCTGGGACAAGAATAAGGACTATGACCGTCTCGGAATGGCGCAGGACAGACGTGAAATTTTAGGCGTATCGGTACCTCTTCTGACGATTCCCGTGCATCCGGGCAGAAATCTTGCCATTATTATGGAATCTGCCGCAAGATACACAAGATTACAACAATCGGGCTACAATGCCCTTGACGAAATCGCCGAAAGAAAAATCAAAATGATGGAGGAATAGTGTTATGAAGTATTCAATAGGTGTTGATTTAGGCGGAACAAACATTGCCGCAGGTATCGTTGACGAAAACGGAAAAATAGTTTTCAGAGGTTCTGTGCCCACAGACGAAAACAGAAATTACGATAAAATTATGAAAGATATGGGTGATTTGGTCAACAAACTCATTGTTGACAGCAAAATTCCCTTTGACGATATAAAGAGTGTCGGCATCGGCGCACCCGGTGTTCTTGACAACGAGGCAGGCACTGTTTACGATAACAGTAACATTCATTGGGTGGACTTCCCCATCAGAGCAAAACTTCAGCAATATATAGACAAGCCCGTTTTCTTGGGAAACGATGCAAACGTTGCCGCTTGGGCAGAATTCAAAAGCGGTTGCGGTAAGGGAACCAAGAACTTTATGATGCTTACTCTCGGTACGGGCGTTGGCGGCGGAATTGTCATCAACAATCAACTTATAACCGGCAGCCATAACATCGGTGCTGAAATAGGTCACGTTGCCTTCAAATCCGGCGGCGAGCTTTGCGGATGCGGAAACAAAGGTTGTATTGAAGCATACTGCTCTGCCACTGCGCTTATTAAAATGGCACAGAAAGCAATCAAGGACAATCCGAATTCGGAAATTGCAAAGGCAAATAAAATCGACGCAAAGGTAGTAGTTGATGCTTATACCCACGGTGACAAATTGGGCACAAAGCTTTTTAACGAATACGTTGACAACCTTGCTCACGTTATCGGAAGTATGATAAACTTCCTTGACCCCGACGTTATTGCATTAGGCGGCGGAGTTGCCAATGCAGGCGAAACGCTTCTTGCCCCCTTAAGAGAAAGATTCCCTCAGTACGTAACATTCTCATTACGTCAGCAGACAAAGATAATGAAAGCCGAAATGGGAAACGATGCAGGAATTATCGGTGCAGCAATGCTCGGCGAATAATATCGTAAAATCACCAAGGAGTCGGGTTTTCCCGAATATTTTATGAAAGAAATCATTCTTGCCTCCGCATCTCCCCGAAGAAAAGAAATTTTGTCAATGTTCGTTGATGAATTTCAAATCATTCCCGCAAAAAACGAAGTGGAAATTGATGCTTCTCTTTCGGTAACGGAAGCGGTAAAAAAAGTCGCATATTATAAGGCGCTTGAAGTGTTTGAGCAAAATCGGGATAAAATCGTCATCGGTTCCGACACGTCCGTTTTGATAAATTCCGAATTTTTGGGCAAGCCGAAGGACAGAAACGATGCGTTCAGAATGTTAAGATTACTTTCGGGGAACGTGCATCAGGTGCTGACCGCCGTTTGCATTATGGCGGAAAGCAAGGAAATTTGCTTCTGTGAAACGGTTCAAGTGGAATTTTGCAATCTCACCGACGAAGAAATCAACGAATATCTTTATTCGGGCGAACCCTTCGATAAGGCGGGCGCATACGGTATTCAAGGTAAGGGCGGAAAATTTGTAAAAAGAATTGACGGCGACTTTTTCTCCGTTATGGGACTTCCCTGTTCAAGAACTTATCAGGAACTTAAAAATTTTGCCGACTGATAATCGCAAATTTTGAAAATACAACAATCGGTTTGAATTCTGAGGATATTTATGGGTAAATCAGATATAAAAAGAGTGCTCGGTTCTATTCGCCGTGCAGATGAAAAATTCGGTTTGATAGACGACGGCGACGTGATTTGCGTAGGAGTTTCCGGTGGAAAGGACAGTTTACTTCTTCTTTTTGCACTGTCCATTTACAAGAAATTCTGCAAGAAAAACTTCACTCTTAAAGCCGTTACCGTGTCATTGGGCTTCGAGCCGTTCGACACAACCGATATTCAGGCGTTTGTTGAAAATTTGGGCATTGAATACCGCCGTGTTGATTCCGACATTGGCGACGTAGTGTTCAATATCCGTAAGGAAAAGAACCCGTGTGCTTTATGTGCAAATATGCGCAGAGGTGCAGTTAATAGTGCTGCCAAGGAAATGGGTTGCAACAAGGTGGCTCTTGCACATCACAGAGATGACGCAATAGAAACGCTTTTAATGAGTCTGTTTTTTGAAGGTCGGCTTAACACATTCGCTCCGAGAACGTATCTTTCACGAATAGATTTAACGGTAATTCGCCCGTTTGTTTATGTCCCCGAAGAAATTATCCGAGGTTGTGCTATTGATAACAATTTGCCCGTAATCAAGAACCCCTGCCCCTCCGACGGCTTCACAAAACGGCAGGACGTTAAGGAACTTATTGAAGCACTTTCTCACCAATTCCCCGACTTGCACGAAAAAATGCTTCACGCACTTGACAATACGGAAAAGTATAATTTGTGGGATAAGTACGTTGTAAATACTACGGAAGAATAAAAAGTTTAATAAAGCGCAAAAAAATCCGAAAGCAATCGCTTTCGGATTTTTCAATTTATAACATTCTGTTTCCCGGTCTTGAACCGTTTCTGCGTTTTCTTGTTACGTTTCGCTGATTTGAACGAACTCTTGCTTCACGCTTTTGTTTTATTTTGATTATAGAATAAACAATTACCGCAAGAGCAATTATGAGAATTACCGGCACAAGGAAGTATTTGTTCGTCAAGAATCCGAACGAAATTCTTATTTTGCCTTTAAGTCCCAAAGAAACAAGGTCGGCAGGACTTGTAATATCTGCATCCACCGTTCTCGAAGCAAGTGCCTTAGCACGGTAAATTACCTCGTTATTATAAACAAATTCCACGTCGCCCACATAATCGCCTGCCCTTACGGGAGCAGTCACAGTGGGATATCTTACGGAAACGGTATTTTCCTGAAAAGTTCTTATCTTTGTTGCAATGTCCTTGGGAAGCGTCATATATCCGCCCTCGGGGTCGGGTTCAAGGTAAAGTTCAAGCTGACCGTTGGACTCGTCTGACGGGTCTGCTTTTTCTGCATCAACGATTACTCTTTTTGATGTGAACACCGCATTTTTGTCAATGGTATCAAACGAATTTTTTCCGTAATTGAACAAGATTTTCGTATCGTTATCTCTGTTTCCCTGGTCGGAAAACGTTACCACCGCCACCATACGTCTGCCGTCTTTTTCGTAGTAACTTGCAAGACAGTTTCCCGCAAGCTGAGTAAATCCCGTTTTTATTCCCTTAAGTCCGTCATAACGTGTCGAAGCGTTAGGATTGAGCATCGTATTCGTATTGTAGTACTCGTAGGATTTGGTGTTGTTTTCGTCGCCGTTGGTGCCAACCGTTACCGTGTATTTATAACTTGAAAAGATTTCCACAAGTTCGGGAATATTGCAAAGATATTCCGAAATCAGTGCAAGGTCGTAGGTTGTGGTGTAGTGTCCCGTTTCGTCAAAGCCGTGCGCATTTTTATACTGAGTATTTTTCATACCGATTTCGCTTGCTTTGGCATTCATCAGTTTTGTAAATTCTTCTTCGGTTCCCGACGTTGCAAACGCAAGTACCTGTGCCGCATCGTTTCCGCTTGGAAGCATCATTGCATAAAGCAAATCCTTTACCGTAATGATGTCGCCCTCACAAAGTTCCGCCTTGGACGAACCGCTTGGCACGTCAATCATTTCCTTGGTAACGGTCACTTTCGTATCAAGTTTGTCCTTGTTCTGCTCGTATGCAACAAGCAAGGTCATCATTTTAGTCAAACTTGCAGGTCTGACCTCTTCGTTTATGTTCTTTTTATAAAGAATGGTGTCGGTGTCAATATCAATCAAAATTGCACCTTTTGCCGTCAAATTCAGCGAAGTTCCGTTGCTTGCGTCAGCATACCCGCACACGTTTATAAAAAGTACGGAAACGCAAAGCAGCACGGTTAAAATCCCGGTAAGTTTTTTCAAAAGAAATTCACTCCATAAAACATTATCGTAGCAAATCCGAACACGTTCAAATTTGTAACTCTACACTAAATAGTATAATTTAATAATTCGCTTTTGTAAACTGTTTTTATAAAAAATCCGCCTTTTTGCCTATTCAAACATCTTGATTAAACATTAAAACAGTGATATAATAATAACATAATTATTTCATAATTGCATTTTACGGAGGACAATATGGCTATAAAAGTGCTTGTTGTTGACGATGAGCCGCTTATCGTTAAGGGTTTAAGATTTTCCCTTGAGCAGGACGGCTACGAAATTGACTGTGCCTATAACGGCGAAGAAGCGTTAAAAAAGTTTCAGACCTCAAATTTTGATATTATTTTGTTGGACCTTATGCTTCCGGGCATAAGCGGCGAACAGGTGTGCAGTACCATTCGCACCTCGTCAATGATTCCCATAATAATGCTCACGGCAAAAAGCGCCGACGAAGATAAAATTACGGGACTTGAATTCGGTGCAGACGACTATATGACAAAGCCGTTCAATATTGCCGAATTAAAAGCAAGAATGAAAAACCTGCTCCGCAGAAGTGCAGGAAGCAATTCAAGCAATATTATCGTTGCAAAGAATATGAAAATCGACAAGGAAAAACGAACCGTATTTATTTCCGGAAACGAAATCGACCTTACGGCAAAGGAATTTGATATTCTTCTTCTTTTAATAACCAATCCCGGAAAAGTATATCGCAGAGAAGACCTTCTTGAACTTATCTGGAAGGATTATTCGGGCGATATAAGAACGGTAGACGTACATATAAGACGTTTGCGTCAAAAAATCGAAGCCAATCAGGACACGCCCGACTACATTTACACAAAGTGGGGCGTAGGATATTATTTTGCGGAAAAATAAATTAGGTCTTAATATAATTTTAGGGGTTACTTATGTGCTTATAGTTATTGCCGTACTTGCCATAATAACCCTTTCTGTTTCCACGTATTTGGGAAATTATTTTCTTAGTGTGCGCCGTCAGGAGCAGCAGAAAATTCTTGAAAAATGTGCCGCAGAGATAATTCCTTACACCGAGGATATGAACCCGGACGATATAGGAAAAATAATAACTGCATCTGCCATTGATGCCAACGGAAGAATTATGTTCCTTAATAAGGAAGGCATCGTTATGGCGGACAGTTTTTGTCTGCTTAACGGCACAAAGCCCTACGCCGAAGAAATCGAATCGGTGCTTTCGGGCAAGAAAGATTCTGCCGTAGGATATCACAAATTAAAACTCAGCGAATCCTCCGTTACAAAGGATAACGCTTATATGTCCGGCGCATCCGGCTCATATTGGGCAGGCTATTATGTTCAGTCGCTTGTTTCCTCAGGAGAAAGTATCGGCGGTCTTTTGCTTGTTTCGCCGGTTCAGGACGTAATACAAAGAATTTCTCAGGTGCTTCGGGGACTTCTTATATTCAACGGCATTTTTATAGTGGCGGTTGCGGGAATAACCGTCTATTTAAGTAACATTTTGACGCTTTCCATAAGAAAATTCAACCGAGCCATCGCCAAAATGAGCGGCGGTGATTTTTCAGTGAGAGTCAGCGAAAACGAAATTGCCGAATTCGGTGAACTTGCAAAGGCATTCAATATGATGTCGGAACGCCTTGAAAATCTTGACGCATCACGAAATCAGTTCGTTTCCGACGCAAGCCACGAACTCAAAACGCCCCTTGCTTCCATGAAAATTCTTTCCGAATCACTCATTGACCAGCCGGATGCTCCCGTTGAACTTTACCGTGAATTCATGGGCGATATCAATAATGAAATCGACCGACTTACACTTGTAATAAACGATTTGCTCACGTTAGTTAAAACCGACAAGGGTATGGAAACACTTATGCTTTCGGATGTCGAACTCGGTAAAATAATACGCAAAATTGTTGCCACCGTTGCGCCTATCGCACGAAAAAAACACATAACCGTCGAATATCAGTACCGTGACGTTACACTTCGTGCAGACGAACTTCGTATGCAGCAGTTGTTCACTAACCTTATTGACAATGCAATCAAATATTCCCCCGAAAATACGACTATTACAGTCAAACTTGACCAAACACTGGGTAATGCGGTGGTTTCCGTTTCGGACCAAGGCATCGGTATTGCAAAAGAACATCTTCCCCACTTATTCGAACGTTTTTACCGTGTTGACAAGGCACGTTCACGTCAAGCGGGCGGAACGGGTTTGGGACTTTCCATCGTAAAGCAAATCGTAGAACAGCACGGCGGAGATATTCAGGTAAAAAGCGAGCAGGGCAAGGGAACAACCTTTGTGGTTTCGCTTCCGCTCAACAATGCGGATTAATTCAAGTTTGTATTGTTACGCTATCGCAACACTATAAATCCGGACCCGTTCAAATTTGTACTGTTACGCTTATTCAAAAGGAGTCTGTAAAATGAAAAAAACCGTATCATTGCTTTTATGCGTTGCCATATTTTTATTTTCGGGATGTACCGCAAGTTATCTCGACGAGTCCGAGGGCGATAAAATTTCACCCGTGCAGGAATCGGAGGAGTCACTTTCTTCTGCGGCTATGCCGTTATATTTCAGATATTACAACGATTCAATGCTTATTCGATGCACAATGAATATTGACACCACTCCGCAGCAGTTGCCCGAATATTATGCAATTTCCGCCTTGATTTCGGGTTCAGTCGGTCAAAGAACCGATGCTAAAAACTGTTTCGGAAAAAACACCAAACTGATAGGCGTAGAGGACGGAGGCAAAAACCTTTACGTTACGTTAAGTGACGGTTTTATTTTTGACACTTCGGGCGAAAACGACGAAACCACAAGATTAAACAGAAAAATGGCGATTTATTCCATCGTGAACACCGTTTGCGAAATGGGTACGTATTCATCGGTTCAAATTTACATTTACAAGAACAAAATGCAGCAGCGCCCCGTTGCCTACGAAATGGGCATCGGCAAAACGCAGGATAATTCCGCTTTGGGTATGCTTTCACGGGATACGTCGCTTATTCTCACTCCGTCAAATACGGTTCGTCAGTGCTTTACCCACTATTCCAACCTCGAATGGACAAAATTATATTATTATCTCACCTCGCCCAATATGCCCACGCAAGAGGAAATGGCGGAAAAATTCACATATCTTAACCTTGCCGTATCCGAATTCAACGTGGAGGACAATTACACCGTTTCCGACGACGGAAAAAGCGCATTGGTGCAGATATCATTCAAGGTTCGTTCCGAAAAAACAAGTTTTTCGGTAAGCAACGTTCCCTTGAAACTTTCATTAAAAAATAACTGTTGGCTCGTAAATTACGACAGTTTTATTTCATATTTGGGGGTAACAAATTGAAAAAGGCACTCGCTGCGCTGATTATATGCGCACTTTTTCTTTCGGGCTGCGGTAAAAGCGAAAAATCCGTCCCCCCTATGGGAATTTCCATTTCGGAATACAAAATGCCCAATTCCGTTTCCACCTGGGCGACTCTGTATTATCCCTCGTCCGACAACACGCACATGCTTGCCTTTTCCCAAGAATTCACTAAGGTCGATTCCTTAACGGAACAAATCGCTTCTGCTCTCCTTTCGGGCACGGAGCAAGGCTATATCAGTCCGTTCCCCGACAGTACGCAGTTAAGAAGTATTTCTTTAGTACAGAACATTCTTTATGTTGACCTTTCTTCAGGATTTCTGACTGTATCGCCCGAAAAATTTTTCGGATGTGTTTCGTCAATAGCCTACACTTTTTGCGATTTGCCGCAGGTGGATTATGTAAACATAACCGTTGACGGCAAACAACTTACTTCTCCCGTAACAGGCAAACCGATTATGCTTCTTTCAAAGTACAACGGCAACATAACGGACTTGTCCGCAAGATATCTTCAAACAAGTGACATTGATTCGTTTTATGCCTGCCTTTACGAATACGATGCTTCAAAGCAGTATTTGTTGGCAACAGTCAAAAACATAACCGTTTCGGGCGGAAACTATTCTTCGGCAATCATCAATTCGCTTTTAAGTCTTGAAAGCGAACGGAACATTTTCCCGAAAGGTCTGTCACTAAAAGAAAATCCGTCACTGTCAAACGGTGAATTGTCCGTTACATTCAACTTTCCCGGCACATGGGAGCAAAGCACTTCGTGGCTCGGCTTTGAATGCTGTGCCGCCTCTCTTTCGTATCTTTATCCCTCTGCTTCCACCCTTAACCTTAAGGTAGAGGACAAAGAAAATCGCACCGTTTTTTCGCGAAAAGACAAAATTGCCGACTGTTACGGCTTAGTCAGAAGCAACGTTAGCGTTATCGTTGCCGACAACGGAAAACTTGCAAAATCGTCTATTCTCGTTTCACGGCTTGCGGTTCACGACGATTTGAAAAACTTTACCGTTCAGTATTTTGAAACGGTCAATCCGGACTTTTCCGACGCTTCACTACTTGTAAACAACGTTAGTTTGTTGGGCGATACGGTAATAATTGACCTTTCCACTGAATTTTTTAACTATTACTGTTCAAAAAATATGACTTCAGCAGAAGAATATGCCGTAATATTCTCTCTTGTTTCCACATTATGCACATACACATCGTCCACTAAGGCTATGATATTGCAAAACAACCAGATTCGGTCACGCTTTGCAAACAGTATAATTCTTTCGTATCGGCTTATTGCCTTGCCGGATTCGTACCTTGACTCACTTGCATAATGAAACGGTTTTTCTTTTGCACTTTTCTTCTTACGGCAATATCTCTCGGAATACTTTGGTGTTTTCCGTTAAAACCCGTACTGTTTATTCTTTTGGGAATATGCGTGTTACTAACGGTCATTATCAAAAAGCAATATTTGATTTTGCTTTCCGCCCTTATTGCGCTGATATCTTTGTTCGTTTCGGCATTTTCATATCGGGAATACCCGCCTCTTGAAAATACCTTAATCAGCGGTGAAGTAATTCAAATAGCAGACGGCTACGTTGTTCTCGGAAATACTTCATTGTCAAGCGGTGAAACGTCTTCCGCTTGCGGAAAAATCTATGTTTATACAGGTGATGAACTTGCGGTCGGTGACTTGATTTCTCTTTGCGGCGATTACATACCCGTTACGGATATACCGCGAAATCCCGGAGAAATTGATTCACGGTATTCAAATCTTGCAAGAAACATAAGTTACTCAGTCCGTGCCGGAAAAATAACATATAACGGTCACACCGAGGACATTTACACGTTCTTTGACAATATCCGAACAAGCATTTATGCCCGCCTTGGATTGATTATGAAGGATAGCGACACGCTTATATCGCTTTACTCAATGCTCACCGGCGACAAAAGTCATATTGATGACTTTCTTTATTCTTTGTATTCCTCCGCAGGCGTATCTCATTTGCTTGCGGTTTCCGGATTTCATATTTCTCTGCTGCTGGGAATAATAACGTATATTCTCGATAAGTTAAAGCTTAAAGGTATGTGGAAAATCACTCCAATTATATGCTTTCTTATATTTTATATGATGCTTACGGGATTTTCGCCCTCCGTTGTTCGTGCCGGAATTATGGCGCTTACGGCGGTATTTGCATCAAGCTTCGGATTCAGATACGACCCGCTTAATATGCTTTCCTTTGCAGGAACCGTCATTCTACTGTTCTCACCCTTTGAACTGTTTGACGTTTCATTTCAACTTTCATTCTGTGCCTGCTTCGGAATAATTGCATATTACAAGCACTTTAACGGCGTGTTCGGTGTAATTCTCAGTCCGATTTTGATTACTGTTTCCGCCACCGTTGCAACATTGCCGGTAGTTTTATATCATTTTGCCGAGTTTTCCGCTATTACGGTCATCGCTAACCTTGTTATTGTTCCGATAACTTCGCTTGCAATGATTTTGCTTGTTATCGCCATTGTCCCGGTAATGATATCTCGGTATCTGCTTCCGCTGGCTTATCCCGCATATTTTGCGGAACTTGTTGTAATAAAACTATTGCGTTTTCTTGTGCCTATACCTACGGTCACATTCCCAATCAACAACGGATACATAGCGCTTTTCCTGATTGCGTCAATAGTGATTTGCTCAAAATATGTTCAGCCTGAGAAAGTCCCCAAAAAACTGATTTCTCTGTTGCTTATTGTGTGCATTAGCGTTTTGTCGTTCTGTGATATAGCACGCCGTTCTTCCCGTGCGGAAATAAGAGTTTTATATACGGACAACAACTCTCTTTGCGTGCATATTCATCAAAAATATGACTATATTATCGGATACAGCGGTTCGTATCAAGAAAAAGAATACATCTCACGCAATTTTCAAAATGTTGACGGAGCATTTATTCTGTGCATGGATGATTACAACAACTTCCACGACAGTTACGTTTGGCGCCAATACGGGTTTGCTGAAAACTTTTACTCCGCAAGCGGATACGATTCTCTCGGCGCTCTGTGCTATGAGCACTGTTTTGAAGACGAAGAATTTACCATAGATAAATCGACTTTTCTGCTCTCGGATCAAGGAATGATTTACTCCTACATGGGCAAGACCGTCTTTATCGGTGCCAACGATCAACCGCTGAAATGCGAAAATGACGTTGACGTAAATATTTCGCCGTTCTACGTCACGGACGCACCGATAAATATTACGTGTTCAGCCAATAATGAATTTGATTACTCAACCCAAAAGAGCGGTTGCATAACAGTATATATTTCCAATAGCGGCATTAAAGTACGGCCGTTTCACGAGGTAAATAAATGAAACATTCGGAATTTTTCAAGTCACTTAAAGAGTGCGTTTTTTCACCTGTATATCTGTTCACGGGAGAAGAATCATACGTTTTGAAAAGCGCACTTTCTCAATTTATAAACACTGTGGTAGGCACTGACCTTAAAGAAGTGAACCTTACCGTGCTTCCCGAATCCGCCGACGGAGAAACAATCGTTTCCGCTTGCGAGGCAATTCCTTTTATGGCAGAAAAAAGAATGGTAATCGTGCAGGATAGCGGTTTTATCGGAAAATCCGCCGTTCCGTCAGGCGAAGAAATTCTTTCCGCCTATTTGGAAAAGCCGGCTGACGATTCTATTCTTGTGTTTGTATCATCGACTCCCGACAAGCGCAAGAAAATGTATAAAGCACTTTCCAAGCACACCGTTGTGGAATTCAATCCGTTGTCCGATGCGGAACTTCAAGGGTGGGTTCACAAGGAAATTAAAAGCAAAGGCCTTGAAATAGACGGAAACACTATTTCATTTTTGTGCGAATATGCCGACCCCCGCCCCGAAATGCTTATAAACGAAATTTTGAAGTTGACCGCATATAAATTACACGGAAGCATTACAAAGGACGATGTTATAGCGGTTGTAACTCCTTGCACCGATTACAATATGTTCAAAATGACCGACGCCGTAATTGATAAAAACAAAACACTGGCATTAAAACTGTTAAGCGGTCTGCTCTCACAAAAAGAGGATGTTTATTATATATTAGGTGCTATTTCCAAGCAATACAGACAGTTGCTGAGATGCAAAGTAATGCTTGCCGAAAAAGCCTCAAAGCAGGAAGTTGTTTCTGCTTTGGGAATACGTGATTTTGTTTTCAACCGAATTTCCGCCGTATGCAAAAAACTTACCGAGGAACAGTTAAGAAAAGCGGTTCACTTGTGCGCACTTACGGATGAAGAATTAAAAACCACCGCAAAATCTCCGGAAACGGCAATATACGAACTTACCGTAAAACTTGCAGAGGTGTAATTTTTTAGCATAAAAAAAAGACTATCACGATGTGATAGTCTTTTTTCCTTACTAAATTATTCTGCTCTTTCAAGCAAGATAATCATATCCTGTCCCACGGTTTTGTTGGGGAACGAAACATTATCGGTCTGATTTGTTACAACGATTTTGCCTCCTGCGGAATATTCGTTTGTAACGGGATTGAACCACGTTAAATTATAAGTTCCGTTGGGCAAACCTTTGATTGCACCGGTGTATTTGGGGTTAGCGGTGCTAACATTTGATTTCTCCGGGAACGAACTGTTGTAATAGGGATATTCCTTGTTTTCATCAAGAGGATGATAACTTGTTGCACCTGCGGGATCAAGTTTTGCACGGGTATCGGTGTTGTAGAAGTAAACTACTACCTTACTGTAATCGGGAAGCGCCGCAGAATAGTTGACTGCTCTTGTATTTCCGATTACCTGCGCCGACATAGCGAACCACGGAATAAGATCCTGCCATTCTCCGACTTTATCTTCAAAGAACGAACGCATATATCCTACTTGATAAGCGCTCTTGTATTCAAATGAATCATAGTAGGTAGCAAACTGTTTTTCCATTGCTCTAACGGTATCAAGTCCGTCACTTGTATCAGCATTTTCACTGTAAGTGTTGGTGTAACTCCAAGTATCCTGACCGCCCCAGCCGTAGCCGCACATACCGTTAAGGAATGCCGCCCAGCCCTGAACTCTTGCGCCGTAGTTCTTTGTCCAAAGATAGCAATATCTTCCTTCATAAAGAACGGTGGGTTTGCTTGTTGCATAAAAGCTTCCGGGAGCGTTTTTATCGGGCATACCCGTAAATGCAGGTGACCACTGTGTTGCATACCAGTTATGGCCTACCACATCCTTAAAGGATGAATTTGCCGCATTGTTACCGAGGTTTGACAGACCTTCCTGATGTGCGGTAAGCGGATGCTTATACGCATCGAACTGATGCAGATAATCTGCTACAAGTTTGTACGGGTTATTAACGAAGTTCCAACCTTCGTGACTGTTAAACGTTCCTCTGTCCCAGAAGAAGTCGTTATCGACCTCCTGTCCCAACGACCACATAACCGGATATGCCGAATATCTTGCCGCCCAATAACGGCAGATTTTCTGCAAATATGTTTTTGCGTTGGTAGAAAGGTCGTAGGTTGTAACACTTGTAGTTTTTTTATCCTCGCCGGTATGGGAAGCTGAGCCCATAGGCTTATCGGAATAACCGCCGAAATTAAGAATAAGTGCGTGCATTCCGGAGGGATAGAAGAACGAAGCATTTACGTGTGTAAGTCCCGATTCTGCAATGATTTTGAACTTTTGGTCGTAAATTCTCAGTCCGCTGATATCGCTTTCGTTGATACCGTTTTCAAATTTGAATGTTGCGCCGATGGGTTCGGACTGAATAACGGTAAATCTTTGTTCTGTTCTTTTTGCGCACAAATCGGTAATAAGGTCATAAGTTTCTGCACCTAACGACCAATGAGTATCGCCCAAATAGAAGAAAGGAGTTCCGTCTGCATAGGTGAAATACTTATTGCCCTCTTTAACGTCAACAAGACCGTGCTTATATACGTCAAGGTCGCCGGAATATTCGTTGCACACGAACGCACAGCGAACATTGTGAAGTCCTTTATCTGCCGTGTTTGTGCAAACGGTTTTATATGCCCAAGTGCCGGGTGTGGGGCAGTAAAAACGTGCTTTCCAAGTATAACCGCCGTCCCAGAAGCAGGGAATTGTGTACGTTGTTTCGCCGTTGGTAAGAACCAAATCAACGTCAACATCGTTAAACGCATCCTTATAATCGCATTCGGCAAGCAGTGTAATTTCATTTGCCACATAGGTTTCGGCACTTGTTACCTGAGTTTGTTCTTTATCGTTGAATGATTCGCTGATAACCTTAAAGTTGTCGATATATACGTCTGTAACATTATCGGCAATTTTATGCAAGCAGAAATCCCATGTTTTTTTAGTATCAATGTCAGTTGCCGAAACGGTAATATCAAATTTTGCCGTTCCCCACTGTCCCGGTTTTACAATCGGAACATCTCCGCCTGAATAATACGTTGACGTGGGCGACGAAACAACCGTTGTAAATCCGTATTCTTTATCGCATCTTACTACAAGTTCAAAGGGACGGATTTCCACATCAAGATTTGTTTTGAAATCAAATTCGATTGTATATCTGCCCTTAGCGGTAATGTAATTTGCAAGGTTAATACCGGCAGTATGGTATGAAGCGGCTGAGCCGGAGATTTTTGTAAAGTGCAGGCATTTTCCGAAATCGGAGTTAGTGATTTCAACCTTGCTTGGTGAACCGTAAACACTTGTCCATCCCGAATCTTTAACGGAATTTGCCGTTTCAAATGTGCTTCCCGCTTCGGGAATAAGATTGCCGTCGTTTGTGCCCATAAGCATCGGCTTTGAAGCGTCAAAATTCACGGAAACGACGTTGCTGTCACCCGTGTTCTCGGAATAAACAACCTCCGTTTTATCTGAAGCGTCAGCTGTTTCGGTGTTCTTCACCTCATCGGCATTCTTCACCGCATTGGTTTTCTCTGCTTCCGCAATTATTTCCTTTGCGGTGTCGCAGTTCTTTTCATCGTCGTTTTTCAAAAAACTTTCCAATGCAATTTGCTTAACTTCTTCGTTCGTCGTTGAAGAATCGACTTTTTTCTTTTGATTGCATCCTGTAAAAAGCATTACGCTTACAATAAGCATAATGAGCAAGTTTCTGCAGGTTTTCATTGAGTAATCCTCCGTTATTTCAGCATATTTTCGCATTATGTAATATTGTACCACATTGCATAGCCGTTTGCAATAGAAAAAAGAGCAATTTATTTGTTAAAATTGCCCTTTTTGAAAAAATTTATTGCATTTTCAGTTGTAATGTCCGCCACTTCGTCGGGAGTCATATTCCAAAGCATTGCTATATGTTCAATAATATGCACTATATTTGAAGAATCGTTTCTTTTTCCCCTATTGGGAACCGGTGCAAGATACGGTGAATCCGTTTCAAGCATAATTCTGTCTTTCGGAATATATTTAAGGTTTTCCACCGCACGAACTGAATTCTTGAATGTACAGGTTCCGCCGAATGAAAAATACATTCCATTGTCAAGGCAGATTTTTGCGGTTTCCTTGCTTTCGGAAAAACAGTGCATAAGCGCACCCGTTATATTCTCGCTTTTGATAAGGTCAAGCATAACTCCGATGGCATCACGGCAGTGAATTACCGCAGGCAGGTTTGCTTCACGGGCAAGGTTGATTTGCTTCAAAAATGTGTTAATCTGCTTTTCCTTAGGAGGGTTTTCATCCCAATGGAAGTCGAGTCCGATTTCCCCTGCCCCAACGCACTTAGGATGAGCATATAATTCCTTTAATTTTTGTTCAGTTTGTCCGTTAAAGTCGCCTGCGTTTTCAGGATGCACGCCTGCACAGAAATACATATATTCGTATTTTTCGGATAAATTTTTGATTTTTATGCTATCCTCCAACGTACAGCCTGCATCAATAAATGCCTTTACTCCGTTAAAAGGAAGGGAAGAAATTACTTCTTCCCTATCGCAATCAAATCTTGAATCTTCATAATGACAGTGAACGTCAATGAATTCCATTATCTTACTTCTGCTCCTGCGCCGAATGCCTTTTCGGGTGAAACAAGCGAAAGCTTGCCGTTTTCTTCTGCACAAAGAATCATTCCCTCAGACAGAACGCCACGAAGCTTTGCAGGTTTGAGGTTTGCCACAAGAACTACTGTTTTACCCACCATTTCCTCGGGAGTGTACGCTTTTGCAATTCCCGAAACGACCGTTCTCTCTCTTTCGCCGTCGTCAAGAGTCATTTTAAGAAGCTTGTCGCTGTTTTCAAGCTTTTCGCAGGTAAGAACTTTTGCGGTTTTAAGCTGAACCTTTGCAAAATCGTCAATGGTGATTTCGCTTACTGCTTCGGCTTCCTGCTTTTTCTGTTCCGCCTTTTTCTGTTCTTCTTTTTTCGCTTCCTGCGCTTTCTTTTCTTCTTCCTGCGCCTTAAATTCGGCTTCTACGTCAATTCTGGGGAAAAGAACTTCGGGTTTTGTAATCTTTCCGCCTGCTTTAAGTCCGCCGAATTTCATTGCAGAGTCAAGCGTAGTCAATTCTTCCGGAACACCGAATGCACTTTGAATTTTTGCAGGGCATTTTGTCATAACGGGTGCAACGAGAATACTGATAATGCGGACACATTCCGCAAGATTGTACATTACCGTGCCAAGACGGTCTTTCTTGCTTTCGTCCTTTGCAAGCACCCACGGTGTTGTTTCGTCGATATATTTGTTACATCTTGAAACAAGCTTCCAAATTTCAACAAGAGCGGTGGAAATCTGAAGTGTTTCCATTTTATTGATATATTCTTTAACCGCATTTTCGCAAACGGAAATAAGATCGTCGTCAACTTCTTCTTTTGAATTGTTTTCGGGTAAAATTCCGCCGAAATACTTTTCAATCATTGCGCTTGTTCTGCTGACAAGATTGCCGAAGTCATTGGCAAGGTCCGAATTTATTCTTGAAAAAAGCGCCTCGTTGGAGAAGTTTCCGTCTGCACCGAAGGGCATTTCTCTCATTAAGAAATAACGGATAGAGTCAACGCCGTATTTTTCGCAAAGGACCACCGGGTCAACAACATTTCCACGTGATTTGCTCATTTTTTCGCCGCCGAAAACAAGCCAGCCGTGTCCGAATACCTGCTTGGGAAGCGGCAAATTAAGTGCCATAAGCAGTGCAGGCCATATAATCGTATGGAAACGGATGATTTCTTTACCTACAAGGTGCAGGTCGGCAGGCCAATATTTGTCGAAAAGCTCGTGATCTTCAGTAGTGTATCCGAGTTTTGTAATATAGTTTGAAAGAGCATCTACCCAAACGTAAACAACGTGCTTTTCGTCGAACGTTACGGGAATACCCCATTTGATGCTCGTTCTTGAAACGCAAAGATCTTCAAGGCCCGGCTTTAAGAAATTGTTTATCATTTCTTTAGCACGTGACGGCGGCTGAATAAAGTCGGGATGAGATTCAATATATTCGATAAGTCTGTCCTGATACTTTGACAGACGGAAGAAATAGCTTTCCTCTTTGGTCAATTCAACTTCACGTCCGCAGTCGGGGCATTTGCCGTCAACAAGCTGAGTTTCGGTAAAAAAGCTTTCGCAAGGCGTGCAATACCATCCCTCATATTCCGCCTTATAAATATCGCCCTGATCGTAAAGCTGCTTGAATATCTTTTGAACCGCTTCAACGTGGTAGTCGTCGGTTGTACGAATAAATCCGTCGTACTGAACGTCCATAAGCTCCCAAAGTTTTTTTACGTTTGCAACGATTTCGTCAACGTACTCCTTGGGAGTTTTGTTTACTGCCGCTGCTTTTCTTTCGATTTTCTGACCGTGCTCGTCTGTTCCCGTAAGGAAATACACGTCATATCCCTGCATACGTTTGAAACGTGCAATGGTATCCGCCGCAACGGAACAGTAACTGTGTCCTATATGAAGATTATCGCTGGGATAATATATAGGAGTAGTTATATAATAAGGTTTTTTCATATTTTCATTCTCCTTTTATTTATAAAATTCATCAAGACCGCCCGTAGCAAAGGCGTTTAAGTCTATATTTGAAATTTTGCCGTGCATAAGCGTATAATATCCTGCCGCACCTATCATTGCGCCGTTATCCGTACAAAGTATGGGCGACGGATAAAAAAGCGAAATTCCTTTTTCTTCGCAATGTTTTTTGATTTCCTCACGAAGCTTGCTGTTAGCCGCAACACCGCCCGCAAGCACGATTTTATCATACTTAACGTCAAGTGCCGCTTTAACCGCCTTTTCCACAAGCATTCTGACTATTCCTGCCTGAAAGCTTGCCGCAATGTCAGCTTTGGGAAGTTCAAGTCCCTTTTGCTCATAATTGTGCGCCAAATTTACAACAGCGGTTTTCATTCCGCTGAACGAAAAATCGTAATTGTCCTCTTTTTCAAGATGCGTTGCGAACTTGAATGCGTTTATATCGCCGTCCTTTGCAAGAGCATCTATTTTTACGCCGCCGGGATAACCGAGTCCCAACACACGAGCCACCTTGTCGAATGCCTCACCTGCCGCATCGTCCCTTGTTGCGCCCATAAGCACAAAGTCACAGTAATCGCTGACTTTAAGTATATGGCTGTGCCCACCCGAAACCGCCAATGCAATAAACGGCGGTTCAAGTTCGGGGAACTCAATAAAATTACTGCTTATGTGACCTTGAATATGGTGGACACCTATCAGCGGAATTTGAAGTGAATACGCAAGTGCTTTTGCATAATTTACACCCGTCAGTAATGCGCCGATAAGTCCCGGTCCCTGCGTTACGGCAATGGCATCAATGTCCGAAAACGAAACGTTTGCCTTTTGAAGTGCTTCTTCCGCAACGGGAACAAGTGCGGTTGTGTGACTGCGTGAAGCGATTTCCGGTACAACACCGCCGTACAGCTTGTGTACGGGAATTTGTGTCGAAATCACGTTGCTTAAAACAGTTCTTCCGTCTTTTACCACGGCTGCGCTTGTTTCGTCGCAGGATGACTCAATGGCAAGTATCAACGCATGCCCCGATTTTATTAACTTTTCTGCTTTCTGTTTTGCTATATCAAAATACATTTTATTGGTACATATACTCGCCGTCGGGAGTATAATTCTTCTTTTTCGAAAATTTAATTAACAAATATCCTATTCCGATAGGAATGAGTGACAAGAAATCGTAAAATCTTCTTGTGCCTACAAGATAATCTGTGAAAAAGTTTTCGGTAAAGACTTTCTTTATCAAAGATCCTTGATGTGCGGCGGTAAAATACCCCACAAGTGATGAGGGTGAAACTGTAAACGATAAAATATTTACCGCAACGACGCCGATAACACCGAAAACAATCATATAAATGCCGATGCCTTTAAGCGAACTGCGTTTTTCCCTTAAAGCGGTAACGACAACAAGTGCCGCCGCCAAAACAGTAGGAACGTACGCAAGATACGCCATTTTGAATGTTTTGGAAATTTTATTAAGCATTTCCACTTCATCATACGAATACAGCATCATACTTTTTACGTTTGCATTTGACAGAAGCACCGTATCATTCTCCGCTTTCTTGCCCGAAAATACGGAAATCAGATTCTTATAAAGCACGGTATATTCATCAACGTTTGACAGTTCGGTTTCCGTGGCTATTTGATACCGTTCGTTTTGGGAAAGATAAAAATACTTATTCTTAAAAATTCCCGTAACCGTTACCACGAAAATTAAGAGAACTACCGCAATGCCTGCAAAAATTCCGCTTATTCTCTGTAACGGTGTGATTTTAGTTTTCATTACTGTTATCCTTTTTGCCTAAATATGCACGTATGAACATATCTAAATCTCCGTCCATAACCGCCTGAATATTTGACGTTTCGGCGTTAGTACGGTGATCCTTTACCATATTATAAGGATGGAATACGTATGAACGTATCTGACTTCCCCATTCAATTTTCTTAACGTCGCCTCGGAGTTCGAGTTCACGTTCTTCTCTTTCACGTTCACGAAGCTCGATAAGCTTTGAACGAAGCATATTCATTGCGGTTTCACGGTTCTGTATCTGTGAACGTTCCTGCTGACACTGAACGACAATGCCGGTGGGCTTATGAATAATTCTGATAGCGGATTCGGTTTTATTGATGTGCTGACCGCCTGCGCCCGTAGAACGGCGTGTTTCAACCTCGATGTCCTCCGGCGGAATTACGATAGAATCGTCTTCCTCGATTTCGGGCATAACCTCAAGTGATGAGAATGACGTGTGACGTCTTGCATTTGCATCAAAGGGTGAAATTCTTACAAGTCGGTGTACGCCTTTTTCTGCCTTTAAGAAGCCGTAAGCGTTTTCACCGCTTGCACGGAACGTAACACTTTTCGTACCTGCTTCATCGCCTGCAAGGTAGTCGAGAACCTCAACCGAATATCCCGACTTTTCACAGTATCTGCGATACATTCTGAAAAGCATATCCGTCCAATCCTGCGCTTCCGTTCCGCCTGCGCCTGCGTGAAGCGTAAGTATTGCATTATTGGAATCATACTCACCCGTAAGCATAGTTTCAAGCTGAAGCTTTTCAATTCTCACTTCAAGCTTATCAAGCTCCTCGCCCACTTCTTTTGCGGTATCCTCGTCTTCCATTTCAATACCGAGCTCTATCATAGTGTTGATATCCTCTATTGAACGGGCAAACGATTCAAGCTCCTTGACCTTGCCTTCAAGATGTGCAAGTTCTTTGTTCTTTTTCTGTGCCTTTTCCTGGTCGTTCCAGAATTCCGGCTCAGCCATTTCTTCGTTAAGCTCTAAAATTCTCTCTTTCATCCCATCCGGGTCAAAGAGATTCACCTGCCAATTTGATATTTGCCGCTGCCTGTGCGGCTCTTTGCTTGTACGAGTCAAACTCTATCAAATTATTCATCTCCTTGCGTATAGGCACTTTTAAGAATACCCATACCTAAATTTATTTCTTTACCTTGCAAAAGGTGTTCTTTAACTCTTTTTTGAAGTCCCGAATTTTCGGGCAAATCTTCATTATTCATTTTGCACAAAGGATCGTTGAACAAAAATCCTTTTATTGCCGCAACACAATCCTGCCCTTCGGTAATATCAAACATATCCGCAAAAGCACGGATATTTGAATTTTCGCTTGAAAGCTCATATATTTGCGGACTTAAAAGCCAACTGTTGCAGCGATATTCGGGATTAGCAAGTCCGAAATATTTTTTTACAAGCGGAATTCCGTCTTTTACCGTTTTTTCAACCGTTTCACGGTCAAACTTCACTCCGAACGGAATATGAAAGTTTATTCCGCCGTTGTTATGGTCAAACTGCAAAGAACCCGTTTCGATGATTTTACAGTTCACGAACTTAAGTCCCCACACAAAGCGGTTCATTCTCGGGCAAGGCAAATTGCTTCTTTCCACGTCGCATACCATTGTGGAAGCAAATCTTTCTTTGTTTTTTGCAGTTTGAAATTCGTCAAGCCCGAACGTTTCCATATTTTGCTTATGCAGCTGCCAAGTTGCAAGCATCAGCACCGGTGCGATATATGAATTTTCCGGAAATTCTATACCCAAGTCTTCGGTTTTAAGCGACCAAAGTGTTCCGTCGAATTCTTTTGTCAATCCGTTCTCGCATACCCGTGTCAGCAGTTCGTCAAGCTTGTGGGTTTCGCCGTGCTCGTTTATGAACTTTGCGGTTTGAATCGTTTTTTCTATAAAATCGCCGTTGGTTACGCCGAAGAATTCAAGTCCCGCAAGCATATTCTTTTCGGAATAATCAAATTTCATAACTTACCTCTATAATATATAATGAAATTCCGATTATTTACCTTGGCCGCAGCAATTCTTGTATTTTTTACCGCTTCCGCAGGGGCACGGATCGTTTCTTCCTATTTTCTGTGAAACTGCCTGACCTGCTTTTTTCGGCTTCTGCGGAACGTTTCCGTTAGTGCTTTCGTTTGTTACTTTCGGTGCTTTCGGTTGCTGAATTTGCACGTTTACCGTAATATTATACGCAAGGCGAACCGTATCTTCCTGAATACATCTGTTCATTTCCTCGAACATAACGAAGCCTTCCATTGTGTATTCCTGAAGCGGGTCACGCTGTGCCATTGAACGAAGTGAAATTCCCTGACGAAGCTGATCCATTGCGTCGATATGATCCATCCAATGACGGTCAACGGAACGAAGCATTGCAAAGCGTTCGATGTCTTTAATGTCGATACCTGCTTTTTTAAGTTCTTCACTTCTTTCTTCGTATCTTTGTTCTGAAATTTCGATTGTCTTTTCAACAATCTTATCTCTTGACAAATCGGCAAAATCGTCTTCTGTAACGTTTTTCGGCAAACAAATGCGTTTAAGCTCTTCCGTCATGCCTTTAAGGTTCCATTCCGCCTTGTTTTGATCGGCGGTAAATGCGTTGACCTGACGTTCAACGACCTTTTTCATCATTTCGTGAATAGAGCTTGAAACGTCTTCGCCCTCAAGAACTCTGCGGCGGTTGGAATAAATAACCTCACGCTGCTTGTTCATTACGTCGTCGTACTGAAGAACGTTTTTACGTCTTTGGAAGTTCATGCTTTCAACACGCTTTTGAGCGCCCTCAATGGTCTTTGAAAGAATACCTGCCTCAATGCTGTCTTCTCCGCCCATTGCCTTGCCCGCAAGTGCCTGCAATCTGTCACCGCCGAAAAGGCGCATAAGATCGTCTTCAAACGAAATGAAGAAGCAGCTTACACCGGGATCGCCCTGACGTCCTGCACGTCCTCGAAGCTGGTTGTCAATACGTCTGCTTTCGTGACGTTCTGTACCCAAAATGCAAAGACCGCCTGCTTCAACGACTTTAACGTGTTCCTCGTCAGTAAGTTTTTTATATTTTGCCAAAAGCTCATTATACTTTTCACGAAGCGCAAGAATTTCTTCATCGTTCGTTGACTGATGTCCCGTTGCAAGATCAACTTTGCTATCTTCATAACCCTGCCCCTTAAGATCACGGCGAGCCATAAAGTCGGGGTTTCCGCCCAAAAGAATATCGGTACCACGTCCTGCCATATTGGTGGCAATGGTAACTGCACCGAGACGGCCTGCCTGCGCAACGATTTCAGCTTCCTTTGCGTGGTGCTTTGCGTTAAGAACTTCATGCTTAACACCCCGTCTGCGAAGCATATCGGAAATCTTTTCACTTATTTCAACCGAAACGGTACCTACAAGGATAGGCTGTCCCGTTGCGTGACGTGCAATAACTTCTTCTACTACCGCATTGAATTTATCGGAAATAGTCTTATATACACGGTCATTAAGGTCCTGACGGATCATCGGTTTATTGGTAGGAACGCAAACTACGTCGAGGGTATAGATACCTTGGAATTCTTCTTCTTCGGTTTTGGCAGTACCCGTCATACCCGAAAGTTTTTTATACATTCTGAAGTAATTCTGATAAGTTATTGTTGCAAGAGTCTGGTTTTCCTGAGCGACCTTAACGTTTTCCTTTGCTTCGATAGCTTGGTGAAGACCTTCGGAATATCTTCTTCCTTCCAAAATACGGCCTGTAAATTCATCAACGATTTTAACCTGCCCGTCATCGGAAACAACGTAATCTCTGTCCCTGCGGAACAGGAAATTTGCTTTAAGTGCTTGGTTTATATAATGTGCAAGCTCGGTGTTATCGGGGTTGGAAAGGTCGTCAATACCCAAAGCATGTTCAACCTTTGTTACACCCGTTTCAGTCAATGCAACTGTTTTTGCCTTTTCGTCAATAGTGAAGTCGTGCTTTAAGCGTTCTTCCTCGTACTGAGCATCGGGCATATCAAGCTTGCCCTGCTTTTCCTTTTCGGCAATACCCGAAAAGTTCTTAACGATAGCATTCGCCTTAACGTACATTTCGGAGGATTCTTCGCCCATACCCGAAATAATAAGCGGAGTTCTTGCTTCATCAATAAGAATACTGTCCACCTCGTCCACGATAGCAAAGAAAAGTTCTCTTTGTGAACGGTCTTCGCCACGGACAGCCATATTGTCACGAAGATAATCAAAGCCGAATTCACTGTTTGTTCCGTAAGTAACGTCTGCCTTGTATGCGTTCTGACGGTCCTCTCTTGACATACCCGTGTAAATGTTGCCCACGGACATTCCGAGGAAATTAAAAAGCTTGCTCATCATTTCCGACTGATAGCCGGCAAGGTATTCGTTTACGGTTACGATATGAACGCCTTTTCCTGCAATAGCATTAAGGTATGCGGGAAGTGTTGCGGTAAGGGTTTTACCTTCACCTGTTTTCATTTCTGCGATTCTGCCCTGATGCAGAACGATGCCGCCCAAAAGCTGTACGTGGAACGGCTTTTGTCCGAGAACACGCCAAGCGGCTTCCCTTGCAACCGCAAATGCTTCGGGAAGAAGTTCGTCAAGCGTTTCTCCCTTTTTGTATCTTTCCTTGAATTCAGCAGTCTTTTGGCAAAGTGCCTCGTCGGACATGCCCTGCATAACTCCGTCAAGTGCTTCCACCTTTGCTGCAATTTTTTCAAGTTTTTTCACCTGTTTAGCGGTGTTGTCACCAAAACCTAAAAATCCCATTCAAATTCTCCTTATAATCCGAGGAATTCTTTTATTTTATCTTTAACGTCAGTATCTTCCCACTTTACGCCGAGTTCTTCTCTGCCCATGTGACCGTATGCTGCAAGCTTGCGGTATATGGGTTTTCTAAGCTGAAGCGTTTCTATTATCGCCGCAGGTCTCATATCAAAGAACTTGTTTACCGCCTCGGCAATCTTCGTTTCTTCCACCTTTGCGGTACCGAAGGTTTCAACAAGCACCGAAACGGGTCTTGCTACACCGATAGCGTACGCAAGCTGAACCTCACACTTATCGGCAGCGCCCGATGCAACGATATTTTTTGCAATATATCTTGCAAAATATGCGGCGCTTCTATCAACCTTTGTGGGATCCTTGCCCGAAAATGCTCCGCCGCCGTGACGTGAATATCCGCCGTACGTGTCAACGATAATTTTTCTGCCCGTAAGTCCGCTGTCGCCCTGCGGTCCGCCGATAACGAATCTGCCCGTAGGATTGATGAAGAATTTTGTATTTTCGTCCATCATTTCAGCGGGAACGATCGGCTTAATAACGTTTTCGATAATGTCTTTTCTAATCTGTTCCATTTCAACGTCGGGTGAATGCTGACTTGAAACAACAATAGCATCTATTCTTGCCGGAACATTATCGTGATATTCTACCGTTACCTGAGTTTTGCCGTCGGGTCTAAGGTAAGAAAGTGTTCCGTCCTTGCGAACTTCAGTAAGGCGCTTTGCAAGCTTATGAGCAAGCGATATGGGAAGAGGCATAAGTTCTTCCGTTTCGTTGCACGCATAACCGAAGATAATTCCCTGGTCACCTGCACCCGTTGAAAATTTTTCGTCGCTCTCGCCGTTCTTCTGTTCAAGTGCTTGGCTTACGCCCATTGAAATATCCGGTGACTGTTTGTCCAATGCGGTAATTACACCGCAGGTGTTTCCGTCAAAGCCGTACTTAGCACGGTCATAACCGATATCAAGCGCAACCTGACGTGCAATCTGCTGAACGTCTACCCTCGCAGTTGTGGTAATTTCACCCATAACAAGAATGAGTCCCGTAGTACAGCTTGTTTCGCAAGCTACACGTGCCATAGGATCCTGTTCCAGAATACTGTCAAGAACCGCATCCGAAATCTGGTCGCATATTTTATCCGGATGTCCCTCTGTAACCGACTCCGAAGTGAATAAATGTTTAATCATTTTTTCCTCCAATCTAATGTAAAACATTATAATATTGTATTATACTATATATTCCGAAATAAATCAACTGAATATATCATTGAATCAGCACGTCGTTCTTTGCCTTTTTATTTCGGAATTCAAGCATTTTTAACCGAACAAATGTTTTTTCTTAAGCGCTATTTTGAAATTGCAAACAGTAAAGCTTTTTCCGTTACGCACAAAAATGAAAAAACACTCTTTACTTTCCGCAAAGAGTGCAAATTTGGCTTTTATACCATCATTCAGTCTTTGGCACCTTGCTTTTATCAAGTAGGTTGTCGTGCGGTCGTAGGGACTGTCCCTCTCGCACTCTTTATGGTATCGTTATTCTATCATATCGGCCCGTCAAAGTCAACTGATTTTCACCTTTTTCAAAAACTTGTTTTGCTTAAAGTAATATTCGGCTTGCCCAATATTTTTCATTTTCGCATTTTCACACTCTTGACTGAATGCAACGAATGTATTATAATTTGCTCAACGTTTTTTTCAAAAGGAGTGTGCTTATGGGCGTTCACGACGGTCACAGAAAAAATCTGAGACAGAACTTTCTTCAGGTGGGGCTTTCGGGCAAAACAGAACATCAGGCGCTTGAACTTCTGTTGACTTATTCAATACCGAGAGTCGACGTGAACCCGATTGCACATCAGCTGATAGATCGGTTCGGTTCACTTTCCAAGGTCATTGACGCCGATCCCGCCGAACTGATGAAAGTAAATTACGTCACGGAAAACACAGTGGTACTGCTTAAACTCATTCCCGAACTTTCCGCAATGTATTCCGAAAGTAAATGGAAGCATAAAACCGTTCTTTCCAAAACTTCGGAAGTGGTGGACTACCTTGCCCCAAAGTTCAACAGCAGACGAACCGAAGCCTTGTATATGCTGTGTCTTGATGCACGCCTGCAATTAAATGAATTGGTTTTGCTTTCCGAAGGCACTCCCTCGCACACGGACGCAAATTTAAGAAAACTTGTAAACCGTGCCATTCAAAGCGATGCCAAACAAATCATTCTTGCGCATAATCATCCAAGCGGAGTTTGCGCTCCCTCGGTCGAAGATATCGCAATGACAAAGAATATTCAGTCGTTGCTTATCCCTCTTGATATTAAACTTATAGACCATTTTATTTTTTCGGGATATAACTACTTTTCGCTTCGATCCAACGGTTTTATTGATTCCGAAAAATAATTTTAATTTTTTTTGCAAAATCGCTTGACATTTTTTTCGTTATAGCATATAATCGTCTACGTTAAATGACTTGCGAGTGTGCTGGAATTGGCAGACAGGCATGACTAAGGATCATGTGTCAACAGACGTAAGGGTTCAAGTCCCTTCATTCGCACCATGATGAGTGTTCATAACGCAAGTGAGTTATGAACACTCATTTTTTCTTTTCGCATATTCTTTATGTACCGAGCAGGGCTTGTCCCTGCTCTTTTGTTTTAGGCGGAAGCGGCGTTTGGAATATACTCCACCGCTACG
>JAZRYL010000015.1:0-19237 GCA_045600705.1 Clostridia bacterium
TACAGTATTCACATCAGCGAAATTCTTGACAAGATTAAAAAAGAAGAAAAATCTAACGAACAATAAGAGGAACAGTAATGAACAGTATTTCGGAATTAGCCGATTTTATAAAAAACGGCTCTGATTTTGCTGTAATTTCACACGTTTCACCGGACGGCGACACTTTAGGCAGTGCCGCCGCCCTTATCTATGCGCTGAAAAAAATCGGCAAGCGAGGTAAATGGTGCTGCGATGGGAATATTCCGGCAGACTATATGAAAATCGACGCAATAAGCGGACTCGTAAGCGAAAACACAAGTCTTAACAAGTTCGACAGCGTTATTGCGGTGGACGTTTCAAGCGTTGACCGCTTGGGTAATTGCGCACAGTTGTTCACGCAGGCAAGCAGAAAAGCGGTGCTTGACCACCACGGCACAAACGAGGGCTTCGGGCAGGTGAACGTGGTAGAAACCCGCAACGCAAACTGTTTCCTTGTGCTTGAGCTTATGGACGAGCTTGGCATCGAGCTTGACCGCAATATCGCCCGTGCGCTTTTTGTGGGAATTTCCACCGACACGGGCAGACTTTCACATAAGGGAGTAACAAGCCAAGACGTGCTTGACACCGCCCGTCTTTACGAATACGATATTAACCACAACGAAATAATCAATATTCTGTTCCAAACGTCAACAATGACGAAAACGTTGCTTCGGGGCAGAGCTATCGAGCATATTCGCACCGCATTTGACGAAAAAGTAATTTATACATATCTTGACACGGAGGATTATTCCGAATTCAATGCGGATTCCGCCGATTCGGAGGGCGTTGTGGAAATGCTCCGCAGTATTGATACCGCAAAAATTTGCTTCTTTATGCGTCAAATTCCCGAGGGCTACAAGGTTAGTATGCGTTGCTCCGCCGATATGAACGTGGCGGATGTTTGTCTGCACTTCGGCGGCGGCGGACACGTTCTTGCGGCAGGATGCACCTTAAAAACGAACCGTGAAGATGCAATTATGGCACTTCTTGAAAAAATCGGAGAGGTATTTTAATGGACGGCATAATCAACGTTTATAAAGAGCCCACTTGGACAAGCGGTGACGTTGTAAACAAGCTTAAGGGTGTGCTTCACGAAAGACATATCGGGCACGGCGGAACTCTTGACCCCGACGCAGAGGGCGTTTTGCCCGTTTGCGTGGGCAAGGCAACCCGACTTTTCGACTATATAACTTCCTTTCACAAAACCTACGTGGCGGAAATCGTGTTCGGCAAAACCACCGACACTCAGGACGGAAGCGGAACGGTTTTGACCGAGTCCGTTCCCGATTTTACGGAAGAAGAACTTAAAAATACGCTGACACATTTCGTGGGCAAAATTATGCAAAAACCGCCTATGTATTCGGCGCTTCACGTGGACGGCAAGCGACTTTACGAAATCGCACGCAACGGCGGTACGGTGGACGTTCCTGCCCGTGAAATTGAGATTTTTTCCATTGAGCTTGCGAAAAAACTTGAAGAAAACAAATATGCTATCCGTGTGGTTTGCGGAAAAGGAACGTACATTCGCACTCTTTGTCACGATATCGGGCAAGAGCTTGGCTGCGGTGCATATATGGCGCATCTTTTGCGTGAAAGCAGTGCAGGACTTTCAGTTGAAAACGCAATAAAAATTTCCGAAATAGAGGAAAAAGTCAAAAACGGCGATTTGTCCTTTATTATGCCTACGTACAGCGCCATTTCATATATGGAAAAGTGCGATATTGACATTTCCGAGCAAAAAAAGCTTTCTAACGGTAATCCGATAGACGAAAAATTTGCTTCGGTAAAGACCGACGGTTTTGTGCAAATTTGGTGCGGCGGCAAGTTCTACGGAATAGGTAAATTGCAAAACGGCAAATACTTTATTAAATGTATGTTGGGTGAAATTCAATGAGCGTTTTAGTTTTAGGCACGTTTGACGGTGTTCATAAAGCCCACAAAGCACTTGTTTCGGCGGCGAAAAGTTCCGGCGAAAACGTGATTGTTTGTTCTTTTGACGTTCCGCCTGCGCTTTTTTTCAAAAAAATCAACGGCGTTTTAAGTCTTGAAAACGAAAAGGAATTTTTGCTTAAATCCGTCGGTGCAGACCGGGTTTTCAGCGAAAAATTTTCCGACACGCTTGCAAATATTTCGCCGGAAGATTACATAAAATCCTTGGTGGAAAAATTTCATCCCTCGGCAATTTATTCCGGCTATAACCACAAATTCGGCAAAAATGCTTCGGGAAACTGCGGAACTCTTTCAATGCTCGGTGAAAAATACGGCTTTAGGGTAAATATTCTTCCGCCGTTCTCGGTTGACGGTTGCCCCGTTTCTTCCACAGCAATAAGAAATCTCATTTGTTCGGGCGATATGCTTTCCGCAAAGAAACTGCTTGGCAGATACTATTCGGTATTCGGCAAAACAGTTCACGGTAAACAGTTAGGCAGAACTATCGGATTCCCCACGGTAAATACGCTTGTTCCCGAAATAAAATTGCTTCCGCAAGCAGGCGTTTATGCTACTCGGTGCTGCTTTGACGGAAAATACCGCAAAAGTATGACCAATATCGGCACTAATCCCACCGTTGACGGCAAAACGCTTTCCGTGGAAACACACATTCTCGGCTTTAACGGCGACCTTTACGGCAAAAATATCAAAATCGAATTTGTCCGCAAGATACGTGACGATATTGCCTTTAATTCACTTGATGAGCTTAAAAATCAGCTTTCAAACGACGCTTTGCTGGTGGACAGTTATCTTCAAAGCACCGACTTATAATTTAATGTTCTTACATGTAAAACCCTTTGCGTAAAAAGGGTTTTTCTTTTTCAAAATTCACATAAAACTATTGAAAATGCACCGTTTTTCTGCTATAATAATAAAAAATTTCGGAGGCAAAACTATGTTATATAAGAAAAAGACCGAAAAAACACTTTCGGAAGATTTATTCCGCAATCCTACAAGCGAATTTCGAGGCGCTCCGTTCTGGGCGTGGAACACAAAGCTTAACAAGGAAACGCTCCTTAAGCAAATAGATAATTTTAAGCAAATGGGTATCGGCGGATTTCATATACACGTTCGCACAGGTATGGAAACCGAGTATTTAAGCAAGGAATTTTTTGATTTTATCAAGCTTTGCAACGAAAAGGCAAAGAAAGAAGATATGCTTTGCTGGCTTTACGACGAGGACCGTTGGCCGTCGGGTGCGGCAGGCGGCTTCGTAACGAAAAATCTTCGTTACAGATCCCGTTATATTTTGCTTTCTACACAGGATTATCACACCAACGGCGAGGTATATGCGGAAAATTACGAGGATTTCTGCAAGCGTGCCGACAACGGCGAAAAGCTTCACGGCTACTTTATGCCCTCCTACGGCGTAAAATTCGATTCCGACGGCTACCTTACCGACTACAAAATGTTAAAGGACGGCGAAGAATATGACGGAACTGTTTGGTATTCCGTTATGCACCTTGCCTATGACAGCGGTTGGTACAACGGTCAGGCATACCTTGACACGCTGTCAAAGCGTGCCGTTGAAGAATTCGTAAACACCACCTACGAGGCATACTACAAAAACGTAGGCGAGGATTTTGATAAATCCATTCCCGCTATCTTCACCGACGAGCCGCAGGTACTCAGAAAAATGTATAAGAACGATGCTCAAGACACAAGTAACGTTCACGTGGTATTCACCGACGATTTTGAAGAAACGTACAAGGCGGCTTACGGCGAAAGTATTCTTGAAAAGCTTCCCGAACTTTTATGGGAAAAGCGTGATAACGGCTGTGCCGCCACCCGTTACAGATATCATGACCACCTTGCAGAACGTTTCGTTTCCGCTTTTGTGGATACTATCGGCTCTTGGTGCGAAAAACATAATATTTCCTTTACCGGTCACATGATGCAGGAACCCACACTTAATTCGCAGGTGGGCTCGTTAGGCGAAGCAATGCGCTGTTACCGCAACTTCCAAATTCCCGGTATGGATCTTCTTTGCGACAACATTGAATATACCACCGCTAAACAGGTTCAGTCCGCCGTTCACCAGTACGGCAGGGAAGGTATGCTCTCCGAGCTTTACGGCGTTACCGGTTGGGACTACGATTTCAGAGGTCACAAGCGACAGGGCGACTGGCAGGCGGCACTTGGTGTAACAGTTCGTGTTCATCACCTTACCTGGGTTTCCATGAACGGCGATGCAAAGCACGATTATCCTGCCTGCATCGGCTATCAGTCACCGTGGTATAAGGAATATCCCCTTGTGGAAAATCACTTTGCACGTCTTTATACCGCCCTTACGAGAGGTACTCCCGACGTACACGTGGGCGTTATCCACCCGGTTGAGAGCTATTGGCTGATAACGGGTCCCAACGACAAAACGCTTTCAAAGAGAAATTACCTTGACGGTCAGTTCCTTGATATGACGAAAAAGCTCTGCACATCGGGCATCGACTTCGACTTTATTTCCGAGTCGCTTCTTCCGTCACTTTGCGAAAAGGGTTCGGCGCCTCTTACAGTAGGCAAAATGAAGTACGATACTGTCGTTGTTCCGCTTATGTACACTATGCGCTCCACCACGCTTGAACGTCTTAACGACTTTGTAAAAGCAGGCGGAAAAGTAATTCTTATCGGTCAGCCGGCACAGTTCGTTGACGGACAGAGGTCCGACCTTGTGGCAAAAGCCGCCGAAAATTGGAAAAAACTTGATGTTGACTACATTGCCCTTATCGACGAGCTCAGCGGCAACAGATTTTTGGATTTTTACAACACCGCATACGGTACACGTTGCGACAATATTCTTCATCAGCTTCGCATCGACGGAAACGGCAAGTGGTTGTTCTTCTGTCACGGCGAGGACGTAAAAAATCACGGTTGGGAAACCTCCTGCGATCACGAAACGGTACGTCTTCAGCTTAACGGAAAATATAAGCTTACAGAATATAACACACTTACCGGTGAAATTTACACTCCCGCATACAAGATTGAAAACGGAAAAACTTATGCGGAATACACTCTTTACGGCGAAGACAGCATTCTGCTTCGTCTTGAAAACACAGACAGCGAGGGCGTTTTTGCAGGAAATGCTCCTAAAAAGCTTGTTCCCTTTGAAAATAAGACGATAAAACAAAATCTAAAGGACGTTTCACTTTTCACCAACGATCTTACCGTTATTGAACCGGAAGATCTTGTTCCCTATACGCTTGATGAGCCAAACGTAATTTTATTGGATATGTGCCGTTATTCCTTTGACGGCGAGGACTACCTGCCCGCAGATGATTCTATCCGTATCGGCGATATCGGAAGAAAACGTTTCTATGAGGCATATCAGAGTCAGACCACTATTCAGCCGTGGGTTCCCGTTCCGGATGAACTTAAAAACGATAAAGGTCACACCGTAAAACGTGAATTTGTTTTCTGTTCGGAAATTGACCTTGAAAATACCTGCCTTGCACTTGAAATGAGCGACGTTGCACGGATATTTGTAAACGGCAGGGAAATAGAAAAGAAGTTTTTACCCGGCTACTACGTTGACGAATGTATCAAAAAAGTTCAACTTCCCGTGCTTCCCGCAGGCAAAGTGGTTATCGAAGTTGAAATTCCTTTCTCGCTCCGCGGCAGAACCGAATGGTGCTATGTTTTGGGCGATTTCGGCGTAAAGGTTCAGGGAAAATACGTCACCGCCTGCAAGCGCAGCGATAAAATCGCTTACGGTGACATCGTAAATCAAGGTTTGCCGTTCTACACCGGCAACATCACCTACCACACCTCATTCATTGAGCCCGTGGGCAGTGAAAGAACAATTCAGCTTCCCACATTCTTCGGCCCTGTGGCAAAGGTTTCCGTTGACGGCAAGCCTGAAGTTCCGATTGCTTTTGCTCCCAACTGCGCTTCCTTGGGAACTCTTGAAAAAGGCAAGCATACTCTCGATATCAAAATATTCGGTAACAGATATAACGGCTTCGGTCCCGTTCACAACAACAGAAGTCAGAAATACTATTTAGGTCCCAATTCGTGGCGCACTTACGATTCGCCTCTTTGGTCGGATCAGTACAAGCTCAGACCTATCGGCGTTCTGTCAACTCCGTTTATTTACTGATTTTTCGGTTGTCTGCAAAAATGCAGGCAACCTTTTTTGCAATATAGTTCAATTTTGCAAAATATTTATATTTACTTTAAGCCATTTGTATAATAAAATAAAAAAAAATCATTAAGGAGAAATTATATGTCACAGTTACTTTTCGGTGCAGACTATTATCCCGAAGATTGGGACGAAAGTCTTATCGTTCAAGATGCGCAAAAAATGAAAGAAAACGGCTTTAACGTTGCCCGCATAGGCGAATTTGCTTGGGCAAAGGACGAGCCGAAGGAGGGGGAATTCCATTTTGAATGGCTTCACAAGGTGGTAGACACTCTCGGTGAATACGGAATCAAAACGATTATGGGTACGCCCACCGCAACTCCGCCCAACTGGCTTTACAATAAATGTCCCGATATGGCATACACCTGCACGGACGGCTCCCGCAAGAGCCACGGCGGAAGACGTCATTGCTGTTCATCAAACGCAAATTACCGCAGGTACAGCGCAATTATCGTTGAAAAGCTTGCGCAGGAATTCGCCGACGACAAAAACGTTATCGGCTGGCAGATAGATAACGAAATTTATCCCGCAGGTGACGGCTGCTTCTGCGACGATTGCAAGAAAAACTTCCACGAGCATTTAAGACGTAAATACAAAACTATCGAAAATCTGAACGCTTCGTGGAATTTGAATTTGTTTTCACAGAAATACGACCGATTTGAGGATATTCCGTTCCCCATAAACGGTTGGCACAACCCCCATATTCTTCTTGAATGGAAGCTTTCGCAGGCGCAAAATCACATTGATTTCGTGAATATGCAGGCGGATATTCTTCACAAATACGTTTCCGTTCCCGTGGGCACCGACACTATGCCTCTTGCGGGCTTCGACTACCGCATTATGGAAGAAAAACTTGACATGGTTCAGTTCAATCATTATCAGACTCCCGAATGTGAAGAATGGGCGGCTTTTTGGTTTGACTATATGCGCAATTATTCAAAGCGTCCTTTCTGGAACACCGAAACTCAGCCTTGCTGGAACGGCGCAACCGCTTTCGGTATGAAGCTTTTGCAGGAAAACTACATTTATTTCAATTCGTGCCTGCCGTTCATTCTTGGCGGCGAAGCGAACCTTTATTGGTTGTGGCGCACTCACTGGGCAGGTCACGAACTTATGCACGGTGCCGTTTACGATTCCTGCGGCAGAGAAACCTATGCTAATTCCGAAATTCGCAGAGCGGCAACAGATATGCGCAAAATTGAAGGTTTCTTAACCGACACTAAGGTGGAAAGCGATTTTGCCATTACCTTCACTAACCTTAACAGCCTTATTAAGCAAACTCAGGTGATTGACAATTCCTACGAATTTGATAATCCGTCATTCAAGTGCGCTGACGGCGAGCCGAAAAACATTTACCACAAAATGAGCGTTTCCGGTATGCACCCGGACGTTATCGACTTAAAGGGCGACATTTCCGGCTACAAAGTTATTCTTTCGCCCCTTGCGTATACCTTGGAAGAGGGCAATTTCCAAAATAAAATTACCGAATTCGTTAAAAACGGCGGCGTGTGGATAGCAGGACCCCTTTCCGACATAAGAACCAACATCGGCACTAAGTACAAAGAGTCACCCTATGGCTTCCTTGAAGAACTGACCGGTGCACATCTTAAATATACGCTTCCCGACGACAACGGATATCTTACCGTTAAAAACCGCAGCGGCGAAACCGTTAAGTGCGGTAAAAGTTATGAATTGTTTGACGACACCGTTGGTACGCCCATTCTGACCGTAACGGACGGGCACGCCGCACTTAAAAATCTTAAGTGCTGTGCCGAATACAAGGTGGGCAAGGGTACTGTTATTATACTCGGTACTATGCCGCAAAAGGACGAGCTTATGAACATTGTCAAATATGCCGCAAAGCTTACCGGTGCAAGAACGTTTGATTGCGAAGAAGCGTTCGTTGTTGCCCGCAACGGTGAAAAACAAAGCGGTGTTATCGTTTCTTCTCTTAACGGCAAGCCCGGTTCGTTCTCCTTTGACGGAAAAATGAAAGACCTTATCACCGATAAGATTTATGACGGAAAAATTGAAATCGAGCCGTTCCAAATCGCCGCACTTGTTGAGGTTTAATTCTTACAAGAAAAGCAGGCAAAAGAATTCCCTACTTTCTTTTGAAAAAGAAAGTAGGCAAAGAAAACTTTTTTCCTTTTCTTACAAGAAAAGGAAACGAAAAGAACTTTTATCTCGCTTTGCGGTAATAGTTCAGGCTTTAGGTAAAAAAAAGACTCCCTTTATACAAGGGAGCCTTTTATTTTTTCGTGAAACAATTTTCCGAGTGTGAAACATTTTTTTATTGTGGATAAGTTAAAATGTGAAATTGCCGACGGTTAAGGGATTAAATACACTTATCCACAGTATTCACATTGGGTTATCCCTGTTATTCACAAAATTTTTCAAAACTTTGCAGTTTTTTTATGCTTTTTGTAACTTATTAACAATCCCTCCGTTTCGCTTCGCTCAACACCTCCCTTTACACAAGGGAGGCGAATTTTTTGGGCAAATAATCTATTGACATAAATAAAACCAACGATAAAAGGACGGTATAAAACCGTCCTTTTTGTATAAAATTTATTCTATTGCCACGAAGTGAGGTAAAAATTCTTTTGCTTACTTTTCTTATAAGAAAAGTAACTTGCCACGAAGTGAAATAAAAGTTCTTTTTGTTACTTTTTCTTACAAGAAAAAGTAAGAGAAGGTGCTTCCTTTTGCCTACTTTTCTTTCCCGAAAGAAAAGTATGGAGTTCTTTTTTCTTCCTTTTCTTTCAAGAAAAGGAAGAAATTTTCTTATCTACTTTCTTTTTCAAAAGAAAGTATGGCATTTTCACCTAATCGAAGTGTAATACGGCACGCCGTGTTCGTCGAATTTAATTTCCGTGCGGGTAAGATACCAAGTTTTTCCCATGTCCGCAGAGCCCTGATAGAACAGATAAACTTTTCCGTCCTCGTCCTCGAAAACATACGGGTGTCCCGACTCGCTTTCGTTCCAAGCGCCCTTTTCGCCGTTAGTGATAAACGGCTTTTCAAACAGACGCTTAAACAGAACTCCGTCAGAAGAAACGGCGCAGCCTATCTGCTGAGGTGTGCAGTTATACGAACCGCCGTAGAACATATATATTTTTCCGTCCCGAACAAGTGTTGCAGGCGCTTCAATGCACTTGCCCTCCCACTTATATTCGGGCAGAAGTACCGATGCAGAATGCAAATGTACAAAATCGTTTCGTGAAAAACTGCTGTTCACGGGCGCCGCCGCAACACCGATTTTCTGAATTTCATAATTATGGTCACGTGTAGCATAATAAAGCAACAGTTTTCCGTCAAAAACGCACACGTCGGCATCTATTGCTCTGCCGCAGCACCAAGTATTTTCGGGATGGCAAACGGGATTTGTTTCATCCTTAGTAAAATTTATTCCGTCCACGGACACCGCATGACAAATTGCATCCTTTTCACCGTTTCCGTAGGTCTGATAAAACAAATGAACTTTTCCGTCAAGAACTATCGCCGCAGGAGCGCATATTCCGTTTTTTTCGCACTCCTGAGTTTCGGGAACAAAGCCGTCATGCTCCCAATTTTCCATATCCGAAGAATGTGCTATTCCCACACCGTGCTTTTTCGGGTCAACGGTATAAAGCACCGTATAATACAAATAGTACATTCCGTTATACTTAATTACCGCAGGGTCTTTGGCAAAATTGTGCAGTTTTTCGTTAGTAAATAACATTTTTTACGTCTCCTTTTTTCACACGCCCGTTAAATCAAACGGGGGAGTATATTCTTCTTTTGCGGAAGAAAGTTCTTGTACGAACCCCTCCGTAATGCCCTTTTTAATCATATAATTACGTGCAAGAATGTATTCTTTTTTCGTAATTCGTCTGTTAAGTTCGGGAAATTCTGACTTTTTGTAGGGCGTATACTGGCTCATAAGTGAAAAAAGCACCTGCCCTTTTGTGAAATTTTCCGCTACCCAATCAATAACACCGTAGGTATTTTCAAGATTTTCGGGCAAAATCAGATGCCGAATTATTACTCCGCTTTGCATTATTCCGTTTTCGATGCAAATTTCTTTCCTCTGCCGAACCATTTCAAGAATTGCTTCCTTGGCTCTTTCGGGGTAATCCGGCGCATTGGCATACTTTTTTGCCGTTTCGCTTTTCGAAAACTTAAAATCGGGCAAATAAATATTCACCAATCCGTCAAGTTTTTTAAGAGTATCTCTGTTTTCGTATGCGGAACTGTTCCACACCACCGGCAGAGGCGACTCTTTTATTACGGGAATAAGTTGTTCGGCGTAATGGCTTGGCGTAACGAGATTTATATTGTTTGCGCCCTTGGCTTTCAGTTCCTGCATAATTTCGGTAAGCCGCTCAGCAGTAACCGTTTTTCCCTGCCTGCGCAAGGAAATTTCTCTGTTTTGGCAGAACACGCAACCCATATTACAGCCGGAAAAGAATATTGTTCCGCTTCCGTTTTCCCCGCTGATACAGGGTTCTTCCCAAAAATGAAGCGCCGCACGGGCAATTTTGAATTCATTTTTCACGCCGCAAAAACCGCTTGCAGAATTTCTGTCTGCACCGCAGTTTCTCGGACACATATTACACTTTTTTTCCATTGGCATATTATAGCACAGTTCAATGTCCCATTCAAGAACTTTTTTGCCGTTAAAATGTTATACTTAAATTAGGCACACCTTCTGCGGTGTGTCTGTTATTTTTTAATTTTCAGGAGGATTTTATGTTATCTTATAAAATCGAAAATCAGAACCTTGTTCGGCTTGATTCGGACAAAATAATTGCCGACAGTCAGAACGTTGTTCAGTGTGTTATCAATTTTGAATCGCCTTGGGACGAACTTAACGTTTGCGTGCATTTTATGAACGGAAATTTCGTTAAAAGCGTATTCGGCATAGAAAGCGGTATTCCTTTTTTTGTGCCGTGGGAGGTTCTTCACCAAGGAAATCTGCGTGTTTACGTTGACGGCTTTTCTGTCAAAACGAAAATCGTTACTGCGCCGTCAAAGCCTGTCAGAATTTACCCAAGCGGTATTTTTCCGCCTATTCATTACATTAAGGAATGTACAAAAAGCCTTATTGACCAGGTAATGTCTGCATTCAGCAAAACCGAAAAGCGTGTGGACGACCTTTACGACGACGTGGAAGCGGGCATTTTTGACGGTAAACTTGAATATGATTGGAAAGGTACTTCCTTAGGCATTCGCAGAAAGGGTGAAACGGAATATCAGTATTCCGATTTGCACGGAGATAAGGGCGATAAAGGTGAATCGGGTGTTTATGTGGGTTCGGGTGATATGCCCGAAGGCTACAACGTGCAGATAGACCCCGACGGAAAAGAAACTGACCTTGTTACCCGTGATGAAGCGGATTCTTCTTACGCTTCCAAGGCGCTTGCCGACAAATCGGGTATGGTTGGACTTGTGCGCATAAAGAGTCAATACGGAATTTCTCTTGGACGTTACGACAACTTTTCGCCGATAGACGGTGATACTCTGCTTCTTATTAAGGCTTCCGAAAGCGATATTGATTCCCGCTCCGGCTACTGTGCCATAACTCCGAAAAACCTTGACTATGCGATAAAATCAGCACTTACTTCAAGCACCGTTCAATGGACTCAGGAAGAAAAGGACAAAGCACTCACTTTTTTAGGAATTAAAGAATATTTGAATACTTCGGGAGGAAATAAGTAATGAAAGTACCTGTTTTAAGAATTTCGGACAACAAAGGAAATATTATTCCAATACCCGCCATAAAGGGTGAAAACGGAATTGCATCCGTTCTCGACTTTTACAGAGAAAACGGTTCACAGACGGTGGTACGTTTTAATAACGGACTTCAAGTTATTGTGGGACAAACCGAAGTGGACGTTTCGGAACGTTTTATTATCTCAAACAATTTCACTTCCGGTTTCGTTATGGAAAAAACATCTCTTGTTCCGTTATATAACACGTTTGAATTTCCGTTTACGGATATTTACGATTGCCGATGTGAATACAGAAACGATTCTGTAAAAAATGCACTCAGCATTATCGTAAAGGAACTTGACAACAGTCACATTTTCAATTTTGAAGCGGTTTCCGTTGCAAGTGAGGACGTAACTCCCATGAGCGGATATGTATTTTTTACTGTTTTCGGAAGGTGGAAATAATGGAAATTCTTTACGGATGTATTCCGGGCATTATTACGGGAATATTTTTGTTTTTCTTTCAAAGAAGAATTGTCAAGCAGGAAAAAATGCAGGAAGAACGGGACGTTTCACGAAACAAATACATTAAACTTATTGTGGATTTGACTCTTGCGACTCACGCATTATCTGAGGCAAACGCAGTTGCCCTGCAAATGGGGCAAACGGGAAAAGAATTCGACAAGGCTCTTGAATACGCACGAAACGTTAAATACCGACACCGTGATTTTCTTGAAGAAAGCGGTATCAACAATATTTTTTAATTTAAGGAGATTTTTATGGAAAATTTTACTGCAATACCGTGCATAACGGTTATCGTTTATCTTTTAGCCGAAATTTTCAAGCAAGTAACTAAGAAAAATCAGTTTGTTCCCGTTTTCTGCGGAATTATCGGCGGAATTTTGGGTATTTTGGGATTTTTTATTGCTCATGATTTCATCGGTGCGGAAAATATTTTCTGTGCTGTTGCTATCGGCATTGTAAGCGGATTTTCGGCAACGGGAATCAATCAGGTTTACAAGCAGTTTTCCGAAAGCAAGGATGAAAAATAATGAATTTAGTTCAAAAATTTTTCACTGAAAGTGACTGTTACAAACAAAGCAAAAAAATGATTCCGTCGGGAATTATGGTTCATTCTACCGCCACTCCGGGCGTTAAAAACGACCGTTGGTTTTCTGCGTGGAACAAGTCGGGAATTGACAAGGCGGTACACGCATTTATTGACGAAACTGGCGTTATGCAGGCACTTCCTTGGGACTGCATCGGTTGGCATTCGGGTGTGGGAAGCAAGGGAAAAAGCCAAAATGCCAACAACAACGGCTACATCGGTTTTGAAATTTGTGAGCCGGCAGGTCACACCTACAACGGCGGACAAATGGTGAACTACGACGCTGCCTCAAATGAGGAATATTTTAATTCCGTTTATAATTCCGCCGTGGAGTTGTGCGCCTTTTTGGCGGAAAAGTATTCTATTCCCGTTGAAAAAATTATTTGTCATTCAGAGGGCTATTCTATGGGAATAGCCTCTAATCACTCGGACGTTATGCAATGGTTTCCCAAACACGGGAAATCTATGGATACGTTCAGGCAAGATGTAAAAAATATGTTAGGAGTGAAAACAGTGCGCAAGTTCAGACTTCTTGAAGAAATGAATTTCAGAAAATCGCCCAACGGCACTAAAATATGTGTTATTCCGGCAAACACCGTGGTTTCCGGCGACACTATGCAGGAAAATAACGGCATTTTATGGCTTTACACCGTGTATAACGGTTCTTACGGGTTTGTTGCCGTTCTGCCCGAAAATAAAAAATATGCTACTGAAATTAAGGATAATCCCGAAGACGATTATTTCAAAAATGAGTATTACTCCTTAAAAGAAAAAATCGAAAAAATAAGAGAAATCGTGAAAAATTAAGTTTTACTTTGCGGAAACAGAATAAGTTATATATGAAAAGGACGGTGAAAATCCGTCCTTTTTCTTATTATAGACTTTTTTTGAGGTAAAAAACATATTTTTCTCAAAAAAAGCCTCCCTTGTGCAAAGGGAGGTGTTGAGCGCAGCGAAACGGAGGGATTGTATATAATATCAAATGTAAACAATTATTATTTCTTTTGCCGTATTTTTTCTTTTCCGAAAATACGGCTTTTATATTTATTTTTTTATAAAATCTATTGCAAAATCCTTCAAAAAAAGGTATAATATATTTAAGTATAATATATATAATATACTGATTTTTATCTGTTCGGATAATTTTGGTTTTTGACTTATGTTATGTGCGTTTTATTTATCAACATTCCGTCCACATCACCGTCAACAACTTATCCACATACTTTTTGATAAAAAGTTCAGTATTTACGGGCATTTTGACACTTATCCACAATATACACGCCATTATTATTACTATTATTAATTATTATACATCATCATCATTATAAGGAGCGTCAATCATGATTTTTTCCTGCGATAAAGCAACGTTGCTCAATGCAATAAATACCGTTTCAAAAGCAATTCCCTCAAAGGCGGTAAATCCTATTTGCGAAGGTATTCTTTTTAATGCGAGAAATTCCGAAGTAGTTCTTACCACCACCGATTCCGCTTTGACCATTCAAACGAAAATCGCTTCCGAGGTCGAAAGCGAAGGCGAGGTAGTTATTAACGGCAGATTTTTTGCGGAGGTAATCCGTAAAATGCCTGAGGGCGAAATTAAAGTTTCGGGAACTTTCAGGGAAGGTATTGAGGTAAAGGGTAATTTTTCAAAAATCAACATTGCCGCTATGGACCCTAACGAATATCCGTCACTTCCCGTTATTGACAGAGATAATTTCTTTACGCTTCCCCAAAGCGAACTTAAAAAGATGATAAATCAAACTCTTTTTGCCACCGCCGCAGATGAAGCAAGACCTATTTTAACAGGTTGTCTTTTCGAGGTTGAAGAAGCAAATATCAATGTTGTTGCTCTTGACGGATTCAGACTTGCACTCAGAAATTCATACGTTGAAGATATTGACAATCCCATTAAGGCGATTATTCCCGCCCGTGCGCTTTCGGAAATCACCAAAATTTTGCTTGATACTGACGACCTTGCACGACTTTATATTCAAAAGAGTTACTGTATGGTGGAAATTGAAGAAACTAAGGTTATGACTCGTCTTATCGAGGGCGAATACATAAAATATAAGCCCATAATTCCCACACAACTTGACAATAATATTACCATTAACCGTATTGACCTTCTTGAAGCAATCGACCGTGCATGGCTTATCGTAAGAGAAAATACGAGAAACAAGTATGTTGTTTTCAGATTTTCCGAAGATAAACTTGTTATCACTTCACGTTCGGACACGGGTAATGCCTACGAAGAAATTGATTTTGCAGGAAAAGCCACTCCTATGGAAATCGGCTTCAATCCCCGCTATTTTGTTGAAAGTCTTAAGAATATTGATGATGAATTCGTTACATTCTCATTTACGACACCGTCTTCACCTACAATTATTCACCCCGTTGACGGCAACAAGTTCTTATATTTAATTTTACCGGTTAGATTATAAAATCCGTAAAAGTCGGAGTAAAATATGTTTTTGAACAAATTACAGCTCTGGAATTTTCGTTCTTATGAAAATCTGGAGCTGAATTTTCCTAATGGAATAACAATTTTATACGGAGATAACGGCGTAGGAAAGACTAACGTTGTAGAAGCCATTTATTTGCTTTGCACGGGCAGGTCACACCGAACTAACAGAGAAAACGACGTGATTGCCTTTGACCGACAATGGACCCGTGTACGTGCGGAAGATATGCAAAAGGACGGCAGACATACGGTAGATATGGTGCTTGCCAAGGGACAGAAAAAGAGAATTCTCGTAAACGGTCTTGCAATAAGCAAAATAAGCGAAATGTTAGGACAAATAAGCGGTGTAATTTTTTCGCCCGAAGATCTTGACCTTGTAAAGGAAGGTCCTGCACAGCGGCGCAGGTTTATGGATATTGAACTTTCGCAGGTAAGCAAAAATTATTTTTATGCGCTTAACGAATACAATAAGGTTCTTGAACAGAGAAATTCGCTTTTGAAAGAGGGCGGAAATAAAAAATCACTTGACGTTTGGGATACGCTGCTTGCACAAAAGGCAGTACCGATAATAAAGGCACGGCGTGATTTTTGTTCACGACTTAAACCTAAAGCAACTGAAATACACAAATATCTTTCTTCGGGAAAAGAAGAACTTATGTGCATTTATAAGGATTGCACACAAGGGGCAGAAGATATTGAAGCAAAAATGCTTCAATTATTGGAGGATAGCAGGGAAAGCGATATGAAGCGCTTTTTTACCACCTGTGGACCACACAAGGACGATATTATAATAAAACTCGGTGAAACGGATTTAAGATATTTCGGCTCACAAGGTCAGCAGAGAACGGCTACACTTGCCCTGAAATTGACCGAACTTGAAATGATGAAGGAAGATTTGGGCGAATATCCCGTTTTGCTTCTTGACGATGTTTTGTCCGAACTTGATCCTATGCGCCAAAAGATGCTTCTTGAAAAAATTAAGGGAGTGCAGACAATAATAACCATGGCGCAACCCACCGATTATTTTAAGGGTATGGAAGTTACTTACTATAACGTTGAAAAAGGAAAAGTCAGAAAAACCGAAATAAATCAACTTATATAGGGGATTTTATGAAAATAGGAAATATTACTGCCGACAATTTTATATTGGGCGCAGGAAGAATGGGCGATTCCACACGCAAAAAAGAATGCTTTAATATTTTAGACAGATATTCGGAAATGTGCTATAATACGTTAGACGTGGCACGCTCATATAAGGACGGCGCCTGCGAAGAATTTTTAGGCGAATATCTTAAAACCCGTGACAGAAATAAATTTGTAATTATCAGCAAGGGCGGATTTCCTCTTGATAGAAAAGAAATGTTCAAAACCCGTGTTGATGAAAAAAATATGCGCCTTGACCTTGAAAATTCACTTAAAGCGCTGAACACGGATTATATTGACGTTTATTTTCTGCACCGTGACGACGTTTCCGTTCATCCGGGCGAATTTGTTGAATTTATGAATAAGTTCGTTCAGGAGGGAAAAGTTCGTGAAATTGCGGTTTCCAATTGGACCGCAGGCAGAATTCAAATTGCAAACGATTATGCAAAGGAACACGGGTTGAAACCGTTTTCCGCAAGTCAGATAAATTATTCGCTTGCACTTACAACTCCCGCTTTAACGGGAGATTTAACCCATATTGTAATGAATGACGTGGAATACGGTTGGTATAAGGAAACGTCTTTTCCGATTATCGCTTATTCGGTTCAGGCAAAGGGATTTTTCTCAAAAGTGTATTCCGGAGAAAAGCTTAAACCGTCGGGAGAGCTTTCTTATCCGCCGCTTAAAGAAAATTACCGCCGTGCTGAACGGCTGAAAATTCTTTCCGAACAAAAAAATGCGACTATTCCGCAGCTTTTGCTTTCATACGTGCTTTCAAAGGATATAAATTCTGCCGTTATCGGCGGTTTTTCCACCGTTGAACAACTTGTTGAAAGTGAAAAAGGCGTTCATATTACATTAAACGAAAATGAAATTCAATTCCTTGAAAAAGGATTAGTATAAGGAGAAAATTATGAAAGTAAGAACACGTTATGCTCCCAGTCCTACGGGAAATATGCATATAGGTAATTTGCGTACCGCTCTTTACGGATATTTGTTTGCAAAGAAAATGGGCGGTGATTTCGTGGTTCGTATCGAAGATACGGATCAGGCTCGCTTTAAGGAAGATGCAACAAAAATCATCTTTGACACGTTAAAGCAAACTAAGCTTGATTATGATGAGGGCCCCGGCAAAGAGGGAGATTGCGGTCCGTATTATCAGTCAATGCGCCGTGATATTTACAAAAAGTATGCTCTTGAACTGATTGAAAAGGGTGCGGCTTATTACTGCTTCTGCACCGATGAACAGCTCGAAAATGACCGCAAGGCGGCAGAAGATAAGGGCGAAGTATATAAGTACCCCAAAACCTGCCTTAAGCTCTCAAAGGAAGAAGTTCAGATGCGTCTTGACCGTGGCGACAGTTACGTTATCCGTCAGAACACTCCTCTTTCGGGAAGCATTTCTTTCGACGACGTTATTTTCGGCACGATTACCGTTGACTGTTCCGATCTTGACGATATGATTCTGTTAAAGAGCGACGGACTTCCCACATACAATTTCGCAAACGTTGTTGATGACCATTTGTTCGGCATAACTCACGTTATGCGCGGCAGCGAATACCTTTCGTCAACGCCCAAATATAATCTTCTCTATAAGGCATTCGGTTGGGAACCCCCGATTTACGTTCATCTTCCGCTTATTATGCGTGATGCAACTCATAAGCTTTCAAAGCGCAACGGCGATATGTCCTTCGGCGATCTTATGGATAACGGTTATCTTCCCGATGCTGTTGTAAACTATATTACGCTTCTCGGTTGGAACGACGGCTCTAATAAGGAAATTTATACCCGTGAAGAACTCATCGAAGCATTTTCACTTGAGGGTATTTCAAAATCGCCCTCGATTTTTGACGTTCCCAAACTTAAGTGGATGAACGGCGAATATATTAAGGCAATGGACTTTGAAGAATTCTTCGCTCTTGCTAAGCCGTGGATAGAAAAGGACGAAAAACTTTCTATCTATGATCCGAGAAAACTTGCTAAACTTATTCAGTCAAGAATTGAAATTTTGGCTGATATTCCCGAAAAACTCGATTTCCTGCCCACAGTTGCTCCGCACAGCGTGGAAATGTATTGCCATAAGAAGTTCAAGCTTGACCCCGCAGGCGCAAAAGAAAGTTTGATTCAGGTTCGTGAAAAGTACGAGAAAATCGACGATTGGAACGAGGAAACTATTCACGACGCTCTTATTTCGCTTGCTCAGGAAACCGGCAAGAAAAACGGTATGATTATGTGGCCTGCACGTGTTGCTCTTTGCGGTCTTGATTCTACACCCGGCGGTGCGGTAGAACTTGCCGATATTATCGGTAAGGAAGAAACCTTAAAACGCATTGATGACGCTTTGAACACATATTTTAATTGACCTACTTTCTTTCGACCTACTTTCTTTTGTAAAAGAAAGTAGACAAAGAAAACTTTCTTCCTTTTCTTGAAAGAAAAGGAAGCGAAAAGAACTCTTCTTACTTTTTCTTGTAAGAAAAAGTAACAAAAAGAACTTTTATCTCACTTCGTGGCAACTTACTTTTCTTGTAAGAAAAGTAAGCAAAAGAACTTTTATCTCACTTCGTGGCAACAGAATAAAATGTATTTAAAAAGGACGGCAAAACCGTCCTTTTATTGTTGCTTTCATTCACATCAATAATTCATTTTACAAATAAGCCTCCCTTGTGTAAAGGGAGGTGTTGAGCGCA
>JAZRYL010000016.1:0-63712 GCA_045600705.1 Clostridia bacterium
GCAAAAAAAGAAAGCCGCACGTGAGCGGCGGCCGGAGATTGTAATGCGTTGCTAAATTTCAAAGCCCCTTTTAGGGGTTAAGCCAGTAATAGCCCCTTATAGGGGCAAGTCAAACCACCGGTTGAACCGGTGGTTTTGATTCCCTGAATTTTGATAATTTGTAAACTATTCGTTAGTATATTTGAATTTTTTACTAATTTCCACATTCTCTATTGACTATTGAGCGGAAAAATAGTATAATTATACCGTTATAACTATGAGGGGGTTTCCTATGAAAAAGTTGCTTAATTTGAATAGCTTCTTCACAAAAATAATTCTTGCTATTCTCTCGTTTGCAGTTATTATCTGCATTTTTATCCCTTACACACAGGTTCCTGCGGTTAAGGCGGTTCACGATATCGATGTGAATAACCGTGAACTTTCTATTTACATCGGTAAAGAAGCCGAAACTGTTAATATTATTTCCGAATTCTGCGCAGGTCAGCCGTTCCTTATTTTTAAGGACGAAGCACTTAAGGATACAGTTGCCATTAAGTCAATTCCGACTCCTAATGCGGAAAATATCTATTATATGGAACTTTACGCTTACGGATACGACAAAAATCACGAAGAAAAGAAACTTGACTATATTTCTTTGGGCGTTTACAAAATCATTCTTCAGAAAGATACAAAGAACGATTCACCCGTATTGCTTTCAAGAGATAATAACGAAAAGACAGTTACAATTCGTGTTCCCAATGCAACGAACTTTGACTTTACCCGTGTAATCGACAGCCGTAAAGCATGGGCACGTTATCCCAATGCAATCGCAGGTGCTCTTGACGGACGTTCTTCGGATAACGAAGTTACAAGTTTGTCGGTAAAACAGGGTAAAACCGAAGAATACAATATCGCTATTTCACTTAAATCGGAAGTTAATCCCAATTCAATGTCGGATGAACCCTCCGAGGTTTTCTATCCGCTTGAAATGTATAAGCTCACAGTTAAACGTGATGCAAACAAAAAGACACTTCCTACTGTTGGCGAAATCGGACTTGGTGTTCTTTCTGCCAGAGAAACGGCTAAGAATGACGATGTTACCGCTTTCTATACCGGAGATGCAGTTATGTTTGCATTTATGATCGTTGCCGCAATTTCAACACTTGGCGCATTTATTATTCCGCCTAAGTTCAAATTTATCGGCTTGATCATCAGCGGCATTTTGGGATTAGGTCTTATCGTAACTCCGCTTCTTGACTACTTTATGTTCTTCTCGTCTAACAAGTTCAACATTGAAGCAGGTTGGTTCATTCTTATGATTTTGGGATTGCTGATCGTTCTTGCGGCAGTGTTCGATTACATCAGATGCACCGCCGAATATAGGGCAGAACAGATTCGTCTTTTCGGCGAAGATGCTTTCAAGAAAAAGGCAAAAGAACCCAAAGCAAAGAAAGAGAAAAAGCAGAAAGAAGTTACCGAATCGGTAGAACAATAAAATTTCAGCCCCGATAGATGTTAATCATTTCCGGGGCTTTATATTTTTTACGCTAACTTGAAAGGTATTTTATATGAGAGTAGTTGTGGGTATGTCCGGCGGAGTAGATTCTTCGGTTGCGGCATATTTGTTAAAACAGCAGGGCTATGATGTTGTCGGCATTTTTATGAAAAACTGGGAAGAAGATGACGAAAACGGACAGTGTACTGCGCAGGAAGATTATGATGATGTTCGCTCAGTATGCGATAAAATCGGTATTCCGTATTATTCTGTGAATTTTGCTAAGGAATATTGGGATAAAGTATTTTCAATTTTTCTTGAGGAGTACTCACTTGGCAGAACTCCGAACCCCGATATTTTGTGCAACAAAGAAATAAAATTTGACTGTTTCCTTCAGTTTGCACTTTCCATAAATGCGGAAAAAATCGCTACCGGCCACTATGCAAACGTTGAAAAACGTGACGGTTTAATGACTCTTTTGCGGGCAAAGGATATGAATAAGGACCAAACATATTTTCTGCACGCATTAAGCCAAAAGCAACTTGAACCGGTTATGTTCCCCGTAGGCGATATTGAAAAGCCAAAGCTTCGTGAAATTGCCGAGAAAGCAGGACTTTCCACTGCGGCTAAGAAAGATTCAACGGGAATATGTTTTATCGGCGAAAGAAGATTCCGTCAGTTTTTAAGCACCTATTTGCCTTGCAAACGAGGCGATATTCTTAACCTTGCAGGCAAAAAAATAGGCACCCATGAGGGCGCCATGTATTATACGCTGGGTCAAAGACACGGACTCGGTATCGGCGGAGATAATTCCGGAAGCGGTGAACCGTGGTTCGTTGTTGATAAGGACGTTAAAAATAATATCGTCTATGCTGAACAAGGTGAGCATCCGCTTTTGTATTCGGTAAGTTCCACGGCGACAAAACTAACATTTATTGCGGGTGAACCGCCGAAAAAAAGCTTCGATTGCACCGCAAAATTCAGATACCGTCAGCCGGACCAAGACGTGCACGTTGAAATTGACGGCGATAAAATGCTTGTAACACACAAGGAAAAGCAAAGAGCCGTTACACCCGGACAGTCCGTTGTACTGTATCAAAACGAGGTATGCCTCGGCGGTGGCGTAATTGAAAGTGTTACACGCTGACATTTAGTTCTTTTGAGTCTTCAAAATGGATTCAATGCTGTTTCTTGATGATACTTCATCTATATGCCAATAGTCGGGTAAAAGATACTTGTATTGCCTGAAACGGGAGTCCATCAAAAATAAAAATCCACTATCTGATTCTTTTCTTATAAGTCTGCCTGCTGCCTGGCAGACTTTATTTATTCCCGGATAAACGTAGGCATAATCAAAGCCTTTTTGATATTTTTCTTCAAAGTGATCTTGAATGTTTTGGCGGATTTCGTTGTACTGCGGTAGTGCAACACCGACGATTATTATTCCTTTCAAATTCGGAATATCAATTCCCTCGCTATAATGACTGCCCATAACCGCAAAGGCAAGAGCATTTTCTTTTGAAGAAAAATCGGAAAGAAAATTAAGGCGTTCCTGCTGATCACTTGTGTCATTTTGAATTAAAACTTCATCAAAATATTCTGCAACATTTTTCATAAACGCAAAAGACGGGAAAAATGCGAAAATATTTCCACTTGTACATTTACGACATTCTTTGATATTATTTGCGATTTTCTCGTAGAAATTATCACGGTTTTTGTATCTTGTATCAATTGAATAATCGCAAAATACCGTTAAATTTTCTTTGTTAAACGGATATTCGGATTGAAAACCGTAAGTTTTTTGTTCGGGGAGTATATTGTTCTTGTAAAATTCGTAAGGGGAGAGCGTCGCCGAATACAGTATGGTTGACTGCCCTTTTTCAATGGATTTTTCCATAAATTCGGAGGCATCTATACATTGAAGTGTTAAATCTTTTCGGTTGCCGGAAAAAAGAACAAAATTTTTCGGGTCGTAAAAATCGCTGACGGTTACGAATTTCATTAAATCCTTTTCAAGTAAAACGGCTTGCGACGGCACATTTGTTTTGCTTTGCGATTTCATCATTTGATCGGACAAACTGAGTATGGCAAATTTTAGTTTTTGAAAATGTTCCTCGTTTATTTCGTCTTCCTTTACGGTTTTGTTCAATTCGGTCAAAACCTTTGAAAAACATTTATACAGCGGATTATCCTTTGTGAAAAGTTTCTTAATTTCGGTCAGATCTTTTCCCTTAATGAAAGCGGAATACATATCTCTGCCACGTTCCACAAGATTGTGGGCTTCGTCTACCAAGAAAACATATTTTCCTTCCACATCGAAAAATCTCCGCAAGTACACACTCGGGTCGAACAAATAATTGTAATCACAAATAATTACGTCACATTCTTCGCTTATGGCAAGAGAAAGTTCGTAGGGACAGACTTCATATTTTTTTGCATAACTTGCAATTTTTTCAAAGGTGAAAAAGTCATCGTTGATTATTTCTTTCATTGCATTATGCATTTTCGGAAAAAAGTCGAGAGAATACGGGCAAACGTCGGGAGAACAGTCTTCTGTTTCCATAAAACAACATTTGCTTTTTGCACTTATGGTACAACTTTTGATTTTTAAGCCTTTTTTACGCAATATTTCTATTGCTTTTTCGTTCACGGTAAGCGTTTGATTTTTGGCACTCAGACAAAAGACTTTCGCATAGTCATCTGCTATGGCTTTAATAACGGGGAACAACACCATCATTGTTTTTCCCGCACCGGTGGGTGCCTGCAAAAACAGATTTCTTCCGTTTTTTATCGCAGAATATACCTGCGCCGCACCTTCTCTTTGCCCTTTTCTGAAATTATCAAACGGGAAAGATATTTCTTGTGCAGAAAGAATAAAATTCTGTGCAGATTCAATTCTTCTGACCGCAAGAGCACCGTATTCATCGGTCATTTGCGCGACAAAATGCTCTAAAGATTCAAAATTGAACGAATATTCAAAATCGACGATTTGCTGGTCGGATAAGCAAAAATAACTTAATTTTGCTTTGATTTCACTTAGATTATTGTCGTGACAAAAGATATAGCAATATATCATCATTTGCGCTTTGTGTGCGGCTTTTAGCGGTGTATCTATTGCTTTTGCGTCACAGTAGGTTGATTTGATTTCGTGAATGTACCACGACTTCTTATCAAAGTAAACTCCGTCGGCTCTGCCTTGAAGCTTAATAACACATTTTTCTTTTTCGCAGAGTATTTCCATGGGCACTTCACGCTTGTACTGTATTTTTTCGTTTTCGGCGTAAAGATTTTGAAGTTTTTTATGTGCCGCAGTGCCTTCAAACATCCTTTCAACAGTCGGCGCACTTCCAAGCGAGCCCTGAGGAAAACAGTATTCGGCTAATTCACCTGCGGAAACGGTAATTTGTACTTTTTCCATAATACCCTCCGATATATTTAGTATATCACTTTGCAAAGATAATGTAAACAAAAGTTGACTATAATTCGACAAAATGGTACAATAATATAGGTGATATTTTTGAAGGTGCATACCGGAGTTATTATTGCTTTAATTGTTGTTTTAATAAGCACTTTATTTTCTTTGAACGTTAGTTGCGAAAATGAGCTGATTGCTAATAACAGTTTTGAAAACGGAATTACCGGATATTCGTTCGGTGGGGACGGAACTTATGAATTGACGGACAAATATTTCGAATCCGGAATGAAGTCGGTTCATATTTTTAACAGAAAGTTTCATTCGGACACTGTAAAATGCGATATAAAAAATGCGTTGAAAGAGCAGGGAATTTATTCGTTTTCCGTTTGCCTTAAACTTGATGAACCTGCATTCGAATACAGTAAAATGTTCGGAGTCATTCATATTACGACCGATGTGGGAGAGTATGAATTTTTAACAAGTACCGAAAGAATAGTTAATGAACGCTTTGTTCGGTGCATCGGGCAAAAGGAAATTTCGTGGTCGGGAAATATTATTTCGGCGGAGTTTTACCCGCAAAACCTTATTGAAAGCGAATACTGTAATTTTTACGCAGATAGTTTTTCGCTGAAGCGAGAAGAAAAGAAACCAACGACAGTTAATGAGAAACTGCTCGTGGGTGTCCTGAGAAATGACAAGGCGATAAGTGCTTCGGAGTTTACTTCGGGAAGTAAATCTTCTGCGCTGCCGTATTATTATAATTTCGGAACGAAGTCATTTGATGAAATCGGCACACGAATTCAAAACGATATTGACTATGCCTGCTATGCGGGAATAGATTATTTCATATATAACTTGAGCGATGAAACATATCCGTATCATAATTCTTCAAAGATAAAAATATGCTTTGCAATTGATACCAATACCTCGGCTAAACAAATATCGGATGAGGCATGGTATTTCGGTGCGTTAAAATATCAGCACATTGGCGAAAGACCGCTTGTGGTGTTTTTATCGGAAGATGCGTATAGGGATAAAATTTCGCTTGTAAAAAAATACTGTGAACCCTATGTTGCGATGATTACGGACAGTAAGAATAACAATAAATACGCCGATATAACATTTGTCGGCTGCACGAAAAACACAAGTTTCACTGATTCAGTAAAAGAGGACGAGTCGCTTTGGAACAGTAAACAAGGTGTATATGTGAACACCGGCGCCTCGGACGGCGTTGCACAAAGGAATTCAGTCCTTAAACATGTAATAAAAGGGATTGATACCGCAGAATCGGGAACAAAAATGGTGCTGATAAATGCGTGGAACGACTTGAATAAACTGTCGTATATTCAGCCGACCTATTTAAGCACAGAACCGATTCAGGAAAAGTATCAAATAGACGTATCCGTGCTTAGCGGAATGCATAACGAACTTAACGGAGAGAATATTCCGGTCATAACATTCCGCAGTAAGCAGGGAGAAAAGGTCAATTCGCAGATAACAGATGTTATCTTGGAAACGGATAATTCCGAATTTAGGGAAAATAACAGTGAAGTTGAAACAGATTATCCGAATGGGCAGTATGATGACAGCGTTTTCGAAGACGTTTCCGAAGAAACGGAAAATGATGTTTCAAACGTTGGCACCGCCGATGAAGTTGAAAAAGATGCCACGGAAGATAAAACAGTTAGAAACAACAATTCGGGTGAAAGTGCAACGGCTTACATAATCGGCGGTTCGATAATCGTTGTTGCCGCCGTTGCGGTGATATTATATAAATTTTTTGCGGTAGGTAAAAAAGATGATAAAGAAAGCGGAAATAATGGACCGTGATGCGGTCAACAGAGCATTAACGAGAATTTCGCACGAAATCACTGAAAAAAATAAAGGCATAGACGGAATAATCATTGTGGGAATAAAACGCCGTGGTGTTTCGCTTGCAAAGGTAATAAGAGATAAAATTTCTGCGCTTGAGGGCAAGGAATGCGAGTACGGAGAACTTGATATTACATTTTATCGGGATGACCTTACACTTGAAAACCAAGACCCTAAAGTAAATGATACAACACAGAAAATTGATGTTGACAACAAAAAAATCGTGCTTGTTGACGATGTTATATATACGGGAAGAACCGTTCGCGCGGCGATAGATTGCCTTATAGATATGGGCAGACCGAAGTGCATTCAGCTTGCGGTGCTTGTTGACAGAGGTCACAGAGAATTGCCCATAAGAGCCGATTATATAGGAAAAAATGTTCCCACAAGTCACGGCGAGGTTATAAAGGTTTATACCGACGAATACGACGGCGAACAGTGCGTTGTCTTGTTCGATAAGTAATATTATTTTTGACGTCGATGTGTTTCGACACGTTTTTATTTATATTATTTTATTATTCAGAAAGGAAAAGTTATGGAAAATTACAAGGTTTACTTCAATCCTCATTCCAATAACGGAATGGGCGAAAACAAAGCACGGGAAATCAAGGAACTTCTTAGCGGAAATGTTGAATTTTTTGATTTAACATCATTCGAAGACTTGAGCAAAGCGTTTGAAAACGTTACGACTGATGATAAGATTGTTATCGCAGGCGGCGACGGAACACTCAACAGACTTATCAATGAAAGCAATATTTGCATTCTTGAAAACGAAGTTTATTATTTTCCCTGCGGAAGCGGAAACGATTTTTACAAGGATCTTGATACACAAGAGAAAGTCGTAAAAATCAATAAGTACTTGAAAAATTTGCCGAAGGTTATCGTTAAAGGAAAGGAATATAAATTCCTTAACGGAATAGGCTACGGCATTGACGGTTATTGCTGCGAAGTCGGCGACGAAATGAGAAAAATCCCCGGAAAGAAAATCAATTATGCTTCAATCGCAATTAAGGGATTGCTTTTCCATTTTAAGTCAAGATGTGCAACTGTTACTGTTGACGGAACTGAACACAGTTATAAAAACGTATGGCTCGCACCTACCATGAACGGCCGTTATTACGGTGGGGGAATGATGTGCACTCCTAACCAGAACCGTGAAAAAAATGAAACAGTTTCAACAATGGTTTTACATAACAGAAGCAGATTGCTTACACTTATAATTTTTCCCACCATATTCAAGGGCGAACATGTAGAGCATAAAAAGACAGTAGAAGTTTTAACGGGTAAAAACATACACGTTAAGTTTTCTTCTCCGTGCGCACTTCAAATCGACGGAGAAACAGTTCTTGACGTGCTTGAATATTCGGTTGTATGTGAATAAAAAAATGCACATTGGAAATCCTGCGATTTCTAATGTGCTTTTTCTTAAAAGAAAAGCAAAGAGCAATATCGCCCTTTGCTTTTTTATTATTCTTCGTCTAAGTGCTGAACTTCTTCTGCTTGGATTTTTTTATCGTATGAAAGAAGCGGAGCAACATCTTTGTTCTTGATTTTTCTGTCAACGTAGTTCTTGGTGATTTTTGCAACAAGCGGGAACAGAACGATAACACCGATAAGGTTGGGAATCATCATAAGACCGTTAAACGTATCGGAAATATCCCATGCAAGCGATGAGGTAAGAACTGCACCGAATACGATAGTGATAATATGTATTACCTTGAAGATGATTGTATTTTTTGTACCGAAAAGGTATTCCCAAGCCTTTGTGCCGTAGTGGTTCCAACCGAGTACCGTGGTGAATGCGAAGAGGAACATTGCGATTGCAACGAATTTTTCACCGATATTTCCCCAAGAGAATACTGAGTTGAATGCGGATGCAACGAGAGTAGCATCAGAAACGGAAGCAACACCTGTTTCAAGATTGTAGATGCCTGATGTAAGAACTACAAGAGCGGTTATTGTGCAAACGATGATAGTATCTGCAAATACTTCGAAGATACCCCACATACCCTGCTTAACGGGTTCTTTAACAGTTGAGTTGGAGTGAACCATAACTGATGAACCAAGACCTGCTTCATTGGAGAAAACGCCACGCTTGAAGCCCTGAGTGATTACAATGCTGATGAAAGAACCGATTGTACCGCCCTCAACGGCTTTTATATTAAATGCGTGAGAGAATATTGCACCGAATGCAGGAAGAATTCTTGAATAATTGCAACCGATGATAATAAATGCGCCTGCAAGGAATGCAATAACCATGAATGGAACAACCTTTTCAGCAAAAGAAGCAATTCTCTTAAGACCGCCGATGATAATTAAAGCGGCAAGGAACATAAGCACGATACCGATAATAAGTGCATAAAGGTTGATACCGCCCAAAACGGTAACGGAATCAAGTGCTTTTATCGGGAATGCGGACTGAACGTTAAGAACGATTTTGTTGATCTGACCCATGCTTCCGATACCGAATGAAGCGAGGATAGCGAAAACTGAGAAAAGAACGGCAAGAACTTTTCCGATCCACTTACAACCCTTCTTTGCGCCGAGACCGTCTGAAAGGTAGTACATTGCACCGCCGGACCATTCGCCGGTAGAATTACGTCTGCGGAAGAAAATACCGAGTACGTTTTCGGAATAGTTTGTCATCATTCCGAAGAAAGCGGCAAGCCACATCCAGAAAACTGCACCGGGACCGCCGATACAGATAGCAGCCGCAACACCGGCAATATTACCTGTTCCGATGGTAGCCGCCAAAGCGGTACAAAGCGCTTGGAACGGTGAAATTGACTTTTTGTCCTTGAAGTCATGTCCGATAACGTTTTTCTTGAACATACTTCCGATAGTGTTCTGCCACCAATGTTTAAGGTGCGAAACCTGGAACCACTTGGTCACAAATGTCATTAAGATACCTGTGCCGATAAGAATGACAAGTCCGATTTTAACCCATACAAATGAGTTGATTTTGTCATTTATTTCGGCGATTTGATTTAAGAAATCATTCATACTGATTCCCTCCTGAAAAATAGAATAAAAAAAGCGGTTCGCATATACACGAACCGCAAAACAACAAAATATAAACTTATTACCAATCAAGCGCAATAAAGGCGCATAAATAGGTTAAAATTTGTACTTTGTCCTTTTGCCTGAGAGATTCAATGCATACGCATTTTTCACCTTCGGCACTCAATTTAATGAGCTTCTCCAAAGTCCTATCAATTTGCAGTCCTCATCCTTACGGAAACCTGAGAGTGTTACTCCTTCGGCTGCTTGCGCATTTCCTGCAAACATCACATAGGTTATTAAAAAACAATGCAATTATAATATATCATCAAAATTTTGGCAAGTACTTTTTTTGTTTGACAAAAAAATATTTTAATTTATAATTATTGATAATCCTAAAAATTATTTTTTGAGGAGTTGCTATGAAAAACTTAAAACAGCTGTTTATGATGGTACTCGGTGTGTTTTCTATGGCGATAGGCATATACTTTTTCAAGATTCCAAACGGCTTTGCAACCGGCGGAATAAGCGGTATCGCCACGGTCTTGGGTCATATACAACCGTATCTGACCGCAAGTCAGCTTATACCCATTATGAATATATTTATGCTTATTGTGGGCTTTATTGTTCTTGGAAAAGCAACGGGAGCAAAAACCGTATTTTGCAGTTTGTTGCTTTCGCTTTTTACTTATTTGGCGGAAGTTTTGTTCCCATTAAGCGGACCGCTTACCGATCAGCCGTTTCTTGAACTGATATACGGAGTAATGCTGACGGCAATAGGTTCGGCAATATTATTCAACTGTAATGCCTCGTCGGGCGGAACGGATATTGTTGCTCTGATATTAAAGAAATATACTCGCCTTGACGTTGGAAAATCCTTGCTTATTGCGGATTTCGTAGTTGCCGGCAGTTCATTTTTTGCGTACGGAGTTAAAACGGGACTTTTTTCAATGCTCGGACTTTTCGGTAAGGCATTTATTGTTGACGGCGTTATCGAAAGTCTTAACGAATGTAAAAGCTTCCTTGTTACAACCGAAAAATACGAGGAGATTTCCGACTATATTATTCGTGAAATGCATCATTCCGCTACGCTGATTGACGGGGAAGGTGCTTATTCTCATAATAAGAAAAAAGTTATTGTGACCTCATGCAAACGAATTGAAGCAGTAAGATTAAAGAGAAAGATAAAAGAAATAGATGCTCATGCGTTTATTATCGTTAACTCTACAAACGAAATTATCGGCAGGGGATTTAGGTCGATATAACATGCAATAAAAGAATATTTTTTCGCATAAATAAACCCGTCAAATAGGCTTCAAAACTATTTTGACGGGTTTTTGAGATTTGTTTTCGAGATTATTTGCTGAAATCCTTTATTCCGGTTCCAATCAAACCGACTTTCCTAAAATCGTCATAATTATGACGTATTATATAGTCAATATAAGACATAACCATTTTGGCTGTATAAACGTAACCCATTGGGTTAAGATGTCCGTTAAGGTAAAATCTTTTTCTGAAATCGCCCTCGTGCATGGGACTGTATTTTGCGATGTCAAGCACATAGGTGTTGGGATAGCGTTCAGCAATTTTATACAAAAGCTCTGAATGTGCTTTTACCTTGGCGTTGTGTTCTTCATTTGATTGAGAAATCATTGTCATTAAAAAGAATTTTGCGTCCGGCTGAAGTGTTCTGTAATATGCAAGTACTTTTCCGTAATAGCCGGCAAACGTGTCGGGAACTGATGCGTTCGGATCGTCGGAAACATCATCAATAGAACCGATATCCATTTTTTTGCCGAAAACGTCGTTTACGCCCAATGCAACAATATATGCTTGGGCTTTTTTTGTTTCGTCGCCCCAGCCTTTTATGTTCATTGCATCAAGAAACCACTTTGCGGTCATTCCGCCGCGTGAAAGGTTATAAACCTTGCTTCCGCAAGTGCGGGCTATGTACTGTCCCCACGAATAATCGTACAAATCGTGGTAACCGTGAGAACCGTCTTCTTTTATTGTTTCAAATTCACCGGATGAAAGGCTGTCACCGATGCAGGCAATAGTGCGGAAAATGCTTGTATATCCGCCGTCGTCAACAATGTTTTCAAGCGGTTTTTCATTTTCGTTTAAGGCAACAAAATCGTTAATATTCATACTTTTCTCCTATATAATATACCATGCACTGAATGTGGGAGCGCCGTTTTCCTTAACACCGTCATAAGAAACGTACATCTTATATGTGGAACCGATTTTAACGTTTCGGCGGTTATAGTCGCATTTTACTATCATTTCGTATTTTGTTCCTGCTACGCTTGCCGAAATAAGATACTTATTTGCATCAAGTATTTTTTCAACAGTTGCATTGCTTATCAAAATATTTGCATTGATATACTTATCAAGATTTGTTACAACGGATTCGTTCAGCGCCCTTGAAGAAGTCGTGATTGATTCTTCGCTCGGCCAGTACCAGAACGAATATGAATTTGTGGTGGTTCCTTTTTCGTTAGTTGCGTAAATCTTTGTTTCAACGAAACCGTACGAAACGCTTGAAAGGTCAAGAGTCAGTTCGTATGTGTTATAAAGTGAATTTTGCTTTAACGATTCAATGGGCATATCCGAAGTAATCGTAACACCCTGCTCAGTAGAACCCTTTACGGTAACTGTTTTATCGCTGACTATTTTTGCTGAATTAGTTGAAACAGTAAGTTTAACGGGGGAACTGTCTCTTGAAATAATAAATGAATCGGTAATGGGCGTGTGGTACGGCTGAGTAACCTGAATATTATATGTGGTTGACGAATTAAGATTTGTTTCAACCTCGTGCTCGATATATCCCGTTCCGTCCATTTCGGAAGTAATGTTATTTCCGTTAAGTGTTATGATGGAATCGGGCAACGCCCACAGACGAATAGAATACGAATCGGCATAGGACTTTCCGCTGCTCATTGAAGGCGAAATGATTTTGTATTGAGCTTTCGGAACCGAAATGCTGAAAAGCTGCGTTCCGCACGCATATTTTTTGTTTCCTCTGACAATAGATGCGTTAAGGGAAGTGTTAGCCGTGGATTCGGTGAAAATCTGCGTGCTTGGGAACAGATCTTCAAGATACAAATCAAATTCGGTAGATTCTTCAACAAAAGTATGGTAAGAATCGTTACACGACAGATAAACACGGTCGCCAATGCTTCCGTAGAAAATACAGTGCAGATACTCTGTTCCGTCGGACTGCGTTTGCTTTGTGATTACCGGCGGCTGAACATTGATTTTTTCAAGCTCGGAATTCGGAAGTGCGTCGGACGATTTTTCGTTTAATATCAAATTTCTTACCGAAACGCCGACAAAAATAGCAACGACAACAAATATTACCGAAAGAAGCCAAATGGCTATATTAAAACCGAATTTGGTTTTATTCTTTTTTTTGCCTGAAAAATACAGTTCGGACTTTTGGTCGTCAATGTAAATTTCATCAATAAGATTTTCATTTTTTGTATTGTTTTTGTCCAACGAAGAAAAAGCATATTTGGATGTTTGACCGTCGGCAGAATTGCTTGCGGTCGGCTTATATACCTTTACGGTGTTTTCGGTAGGAAAACTTTTTTCCGTTTTTACATTATTTTCGGGCGACGCAGGGCGGAACGAAACACTTAAAGCACTTCCGCAGTTAAAACATTTTTCTCTTGTATCTGCGTTTTTTGCACCGCATACTTTACAAATCATATATTCACCTTTATGTATTACTTTCTTATTTTAATAGTATATCACAGTTTTACCGTATTGGCAATATTTGAATATTTATTTTTTTCCTGCCAATAATAACTATCAGGGTGGTTTTTGAATGAAAAAAATACTTAAAGTGATGGGCATTTCACTTTCGGGAATTTTTGTGATATTCGTTCTTTTTATTATTGCAACGTGTCCCGACCTTTCAGAGGACAAGCTTATAAATATAAGTCAGACATTGACTGTTTACGATAACGGAAACCGTGTTTTTGCCACATTTAATTCGGGGCAGGACAGACAAAGCATTCCTTATGAAAAAATCCCCGCAAGCGTCAAAAATGCGCTGATTGCAACAGAAGATGTGAGATTTTTCGAGCATAACGGAATTGATGTGAAAAGAATCGCGGGTGCAATGCTGCATGATGTTTCATCCGGCTCGCTTAAAGAGGGCGCAAGCACGATTACACAACAACTTGTGAAAAATTCGCACTTGACGAATAAAAAAACTTTCTTAAGAAAAGGGCAGGAAGCGATTCTTGCACTTCAGCTTGAGCGAAAATACAGTAAAGAAAAAATTCTTGAGATGTATCTTAATTATGTATATTTCGGCAGAGGCGCTTACGGAATAGAAATGGCGGCAAAAAAGTATTTCGGAATAAGTGCAGAAGAACTTTCGACGGGGCAGGCGGCGACACTTGTAGGATTGCTGAAAGCACCGAACAAATATGCTCCACACATAAATATGGAAAAATCCGTTTTGCGGCGAAATAACGTTCTTGAACAAATGTGCAAATACGGGTATATTTCGGCAGAGGAAAAGGAAAACTGTTTTTCGCAAAAAATCGAAATAATTCAGCCGAATGAAAAAGAGGATTACGGTTATTATACGGATTATGTTCTTGAAGAAGGAGCGGCGCTTCTCGGTATTTCCGTAAGCGATTTTATGGGAAGCGGATACAGTGTTTATACTGCGCTTGATTCAAACCTGCAGGACCGCTTGCAGGAAATTTTTGCAGACGACAATAATTTCCCCGAAGAAACCGTGCAGGGAGCGGCGGTGGTACTTGATAATGATTCCGGCGGAATAAGTGCCTTAATCGGCGGACGCGAACATGAAGGAATGAGAGTTTTTAACCGTGCAACGGCACGAAGACAACCGGGCTCTACCATAAAGCCGATTCTCGTATACGCTCCTGCATTTGAAAATAATACGGTTATGACCACTTCAATGCTCGAGGATTGCCGAAAAAATTTTGACGGCTATTCGCCTACAAATTTCAGAGATGTTTATTACGGCAGAGTGACAGTGCGTGATGCTTTGGCACTTTCTCTTAATGTTCCTGCGGTGGAACTGCTTCTTGAAAACGGCATCGAATATTCAAAATCATACGCTGAAAAAATGGGTATTACATTTGATGAAAATGACATCTATCCTGCACTTGCTTTGGGCGGAATGAAGTACGGCGCATCGGTTCTTGATATTGCGGGTGCATACAGATGTTTTGCAAATTACGGAGAATATTCCAAGCCGTGGGTGATACAAAAGATTATTGATAATGACGGTAAGACCGTGTATTCCCGCAAGCAGGAAAAAACAAGAGCGATCAAGGAAAGCACTGCGTACCTGATAACAGATATACTTCTTGATGTTTCTAAGCAAAGCGGAAACGGGTTAAGTTCATTGAATAAGAATATTGCCTGCAAAACGGGCACGGTGGGATATAACGACATTGGGTATTCCGATGCGTGGTGTGCATCGTATTCTGCGGAACACACTGTGTGCGTGTGGATGGGGTGCGACAAAACCAATAAGGACAGTTATCTTAAACTTAATGTTACGGGAAGCACTTTTCCTTCAAAAATCGCAAGAAAAATATATGAAGCAACAAATGATAACGGCGAGTTTCACATACCCGATTCGGTAAAAATGATGGAAGTGGATGGCTTTTCATTGACTAAATGGGGAATAACGGAACTTTCAACGGAATATACTTTACAAAAATACAGAAAAAATGAAGTGTTTTCCGCTGAAAATTTGCCCACTGAAAGTTCGGAGTATTGGAATATTCCCAAGACTCCGGAAGATGTATCCGTTCAACTGAACGAATTAAGGCAGGCGGAAATTACATTTAATGCCTTGCAAAGTTATGTTGATTACCGAATAATAAAAAATGACGGCGAAATTATACAAACGGTTTACGGTCAAAAAGACAGTAAACTTTCGTTCACTGATGAAAATTATTCGGAAAATGATTTTTACCGTATTCTGCCCGAACACCGTTATGTTTTGTCCGACGGAAAGTATTTGCAAGGGGCAAAAAGCAAGAAAATTTATTTGCATTGATTTTTTGCTTCCATAATCGGATATTTTATGATAAAATATACTCGGTGATGAATTTTGAAAACAGCGATATATGATAAAAACGGTATAAAAATAGCAGGAGACAGCGAATTATCCGAAAAAATATGTGTCGATTTTTCTGCTCTGCCTAAAAATGAAGAAGATAAGGTATACAATCTTAATTCGGACGGAACACTTACCGTGATTTTGTACGGCGAAAGAAAAAACGAAAGCAAACAAATCACAAAAAACGATTTTGTCAGAAATTTGCTTTTGGGCAAGTTCGGAAACGATGTAAAAACCCTCTGCGGAAAGTACGGATTGCAGTTCGAGGAACCTCGCCGCGTATTTGTTGCCGAGGTCAATGACGATATTTTGTCATACGTTTCGGTTTTTGAAGAATCTTTCGAAAACGACGATGTTTCCGTGGCACTTCTTATGACAAACAAAATTGCTTTTGTTTGTCCCGAGGAAGATATGATAATTGATGAAACCGCATCCGCGTTCGGCGCAACATTTGCCGAACTCAATATGGATTACAATATCGGCGTGGGTTGCGTTTCCGACAATGCGGCTGAACTTTGGGAATCCTATGAGCAGGCAAACATCGCTATTGAAGTGGGAAGCAGAATATCGTTTTCGGGCGGCGTGTGGAAGTTCGCGGATGTTCTTCCCGAACTTATCATTTCAAATCTGCCGGAAAATTCTGTTTCGGAAGTAAAAGAAAAGGCTCAGCAGATAAAGCGTGTTCTCGGACAGGATGATATTGAACTCGTTCAGGAATTCTTTAAGCACGATTTGAATATCAGCGAAACGGCACGGTGCTGTTATCTTCACAGAAATGCCCTTATTTACAGACTTGATAAAATTCAGCGTGAAACGGGGTTGAATATGCGTAAATTTGATGAAGCAGTCGCTATGCGACTTTATATTTCCGCTAATAAGATTATTAAGTAAGGCGATAATATGGGTAGAAAACGAAAAAGAAACACCGCCGGCAATATTGCGTTCGGATTTATTGCGGGCGTTCTTACTTGCTGCATGATTGCAGGCGTGCTTGCATATACACGGTACGGATTCGGGAATATTCTTACGCTGAAGCAGATTCGTGCATTGGCGGAAGCATCGGCACTTGTTAAAAACGTTTCCATTGAGGACCAAGACGGAACCGATACAGTGGATTATGCGCTTAAAGGCATGGCGGCAAGTATGAATGACAGTTATGCCTTCTATTTTACTAAAGAAGAACTTGAACTTTATAACAAAACCTCCAACGGCATCGTCGAAGGCGGAATCGGATGCGATATACTGAAAATAGGTGACGATATATATATTGCTCGGGTTGCAAAGGGACTTCCTGCCGATGAAGCGGGAATTAAAGCGGGCGATATTATTATGGAGGTCGACGGCGAGAGCATGGACGGAAAAAGTTCGTCGGATGTTTCTGCCGCCGTTAAGGGTGAAACGGGCACAACAGTTAAATTGACGGTGCTTCGTGACGGCAAAGAACTTGCTTATAATATCAAACGCAAAGACGGAACAAAACAACTTACCGAATATGAAATGATAGACGGAACGGGAATTTTATATATTAGAATTTATTCGTTCCAGGGAAATGCGGCACAGTATTTTGAAAAAGCAATAGAATTCGGTGAAGAAAACAATTATAAGAGTATTCTTATAGATTTGCGAGGCAATTTAGGCGGCGACGTGGAAGTGCTTAAAAAAATCGAAGACGTTGTTCTGCCCGGCGGAGAAACGTTTTATGCTCTCGGAAAAAACAATAAGAAAATTCTGACGATAAACACGGATTCGGAATACGTTGATAAGCCTATCGCCGTTCTTATTAACGGCGAAACGGCGAGCGCTTCCGAAGCATTAACAGGGGCATTGCAGGAACTTGTTCATGCTAAAGTTGTGGGCACGAAAAGTTTCGGAAAGGGAATAATGCAGACCACCATAAAACTTTCCAACGGCGGTGCATTCAAACTTACCACGGGAAAGTATTATCTGCCAAGCGGAAAATGTATTCACAAAGAGGGCATAGAACCCGATTATACCGTGGAACTGTCCGAGGAATTGACACAAAAATATTGGTTACTTAATTCCGAGAACGATTTGCAGCTGAAAAAAGCCGTATCGTTGTTGACAGAATAACCGTTTTATGCTATGATTTGCTTGTCGAAGTGAAGGATGCGTTCTGACACGGAGAGAAAAAACCGTAACTGAAAGCAAGGAATTGTCTGAGCTGAGGTAAAGAAGATAAAATGTAATATTCACAATCTCTTTACTGTTGTGCGGTAAAGAGATTTTTTTGGAAAGAGGGGTTCTATGGAAAAAAGAATCGGAGTAATCGGGATCGTTATAGACGATCCAAAGGAATCGTCAAAAGAAGTTAATACTATTTTGTCAGATTTCGGGCATATTATTGTCGGAAGGATGGGAATTCCGTACAAGAGCAGAAATGTTGCCGTTATTTCACTTGTGGTTGACGGAACAAACGATGAAATCGGCGCTCTTACGGGAAAACTCGGAAGAATTCACGGCGTAAATGCTAAAAGTGTTTTATCAAATAAAAAATTGGAGGAAAAATCGGAATGAAAAAGATATTCAGTGTATTATTGGCTTTTGCTGTTTCAATGTGCATTTTTGCAGGGTGCGGAAAGGTCGGAACAGATACTCCCGAAGTTACGGAAGCACCGGAAGAATTTGCTGCTGCAACATTCAAAATTGCGGCGCTTAACGGACCTACGGGAATGGGCATTTCCAAACTTATAGATAATGCGGAACAAAATGTTTACAAAAATACCTATAATGTTGAACTTTTTTCGGCACCTACCGATGTAACGGGGCTTCTTATAAACGGCGAAATCGACGTGGCGGCGCTTCCTACAAATCTTGCGTCAACACTGTTTAATAAGACAAACGGAAAAATTCAACTTCTTGCATTGAACACGTTGGGCGTTCTTTACGTTCTTGAAAAGGGCGATACGGTTCACTCCATTAAGGACTTGCAGGGCAAAAAGATTTATTCTTCGGGACAGGCATCTACACCCGAATATGCGCTTGATTACGTTCTTAAAGCAAATGACGTTACCTGCGAAGTCGAATACTTTGCTACTCACGCAGAACTTGCTACTCAGGCATTGCAGGGAAATGCGGATATTATTCTTATTCCCGAACCGATGGCTTCAACCGTAATGATGAAAAATCCCGAATTCAGAGTTGCGATTGACTTTAACAAGGCATGGGACGAAGCTTGCAACAATACCGCATTGCTTTCTATGGGCTGCCTTGTGGCACGGAAAGACTTTGTTGATTCAAACAAGGATGCGGTGGAGCAGTTCCTTAAAGATTATGCAGAGTCCGTTGACTATGTTAATAAAAACCCCAAGGAAGGCGCCGAACTTGTTTCAAAATACGGAATCGTTGCTTCAAGCGAAATTGCCGAAAAAGCAATTCCCAATTCAAATATGGTAACCTTGACCGGAAATGAGATGAAATTGAAAACTCAGGAGTACTTGAAAATTTTGTTTGATTTTAATCCTGCGTATATCGGCGGAGCATTACCCGGTGATGAATTCTATTATTAAGAAAATTATACAGGCCGTTTTGACGGCGATGTTCTGGATTGCGATATGGGAAATTCTGTTTATTGCTATCGGCAAGGAAATCATTGTTCCGTCGCCGTTTTCCGTTGCAAAGCGTGTTTTTGAACTTGCGGGAGAGTGGCAATTCTGGAAATCCGTTTTTATGAGTGTGGAAAGAATTTCTTTGGGACTTGTTTTGGGAATTACCGCCGGAACACTTATGGCGACAGTTTGCCGTATAAATTTTTTGCAAAATCTTTTTACACCGCTTAGGACGATGATTAAGGCAACACCGGTGGCATCGTTTATTATGCTTGCGTGGATATGGCTTAAAAGGGATTCAATTCCCGTATTTGTGTCGATGCTTATGGTTATCCCAATTGTGTGGGGCGGAGTGGAAATGGGCATTAAAAGTGTCAGCAAGGACATGAAAGAATTTGCCGTAATGTATAAGTTAAGCAAAAAAACTGTTTTAACAAATATATACATTCCTACGATTTTGCCGCATTTTTCATCGGCACTTTGCACAAGTGCAGGATTGGTGTGGAAGGCGGGCATAGCGGCAGAGGTTTTGTGTCAGCCGAAAAATTCCATCGGTGCAAATCTTTACGGCGCTAAAAACATTCTTAATACACTTGATGTTTTTACATGGACGGTTGTTGTAATAATTATAAGTATAATACTTGAAAAACTTATAAAAGCACTGATGGGCAGAATTCATAAGAATTTGGATATGGATAATTTGAAATGATAAAAATCAGAAATTTGTCGGTTAGTTTCCGAGAGCCGGTTTTCGAAAATCTTAACTGTGATTTTCCCGACAACGGAATCTTTTGCATAATGGCAACATCGGGCAAAGGAAAAACAACATTTTTTAATGTTATTGCAGGTCTTATTGATTATACGGGACAGGTGGAAAAGACGGGTTCGGTGGGATATTTGTTCCAAAATGACCGACTTTTACCGTGGTACTCGGCTAAAAAGAATATATCTCTTTCCGCAACGGATACGGAAAAGACAGAGTATTATATCAAGGCATTCGGCATTGATGAATTTGAAGACAAAAAAGTAAGAGAGTTAAGCGGCGGAATGAAGCGCAGATGTGCTATTGCACGGTGCTTTGCATTTGACGCCGATATATATCTTCTTGATGAGCCGTTCAGAGGACTTGATGACGGCAACAAACAAAAGGTCATTGATGAAATAATTAAAATTTCCGACAAAAAACTGTGCGTGGTCATTACACACGATAAAGAAGATGTGACAAAACTCGGCGGAAAAACGGTGGAATTATTTTCCTGAAATGTTTTCGATAACATCTTTAAGGGTGTCTATATAATCAGCGCTGTTTTCGGACTTATTCATATTCGACATTATGTTTTGCATGGCAGGAAGCATATTGACAATGCCGGAAATATTACCCAAGCCCGAACTGATGCTCTCTACTGTTTTGATTGCACTTTTTAATTGAGAAAAGCCGTTTTTATTCATCAGTGCAAACAGAACTATTATTACGGTAATATCATTCAATACAATCACCTCTGTATATTTATATGCACGTTTTTTTATAGTGTGCATAAAATATAACGTCAGCGTAACGCTGAATTACGGAGGTGATTTTTTTATGGGAAGAACGCTTAGAAACGGAAGAATGCAGGCGAGCACTGCTCCCGATGAAAGCAAGCTTAACGGAGAACAGAAAAAACAGTACGACAAAATCAAAAATATGGCGGAACAGTATAAAGGAAAAAATGAAAATGAGATATTGGAAGAACTGAACAAAACGGTAAAAAAAGGAAAGAGTGACGGAAGCATTACAGACGAAAAACTGAACAATATCGCCACAACCATTGCACCGATGCTTTCGGGCGAACAAAGAAAAAAACTTGAAATGCTTATGAATACACTGAGAAGATAACTTGACAAACGGTATAAAAAAATGTTATCATAAATAAAAAATGATAACAGGGAGCAAAAGAATGAAAAAATACATAGCTCTTTTAATTGTTATAGTAATTTCTTTTACCGCAATCAATGTTTTTGCGGTTGATGAAACTTCGCTCAGCAACTGCATGGATGCAACTATCGGAAAAAGTTTTTTCATTGATTACACATGCCAATACGACAATACATCGGCTATTGAAGGAACGGTTTTGTATAATTCGGACATTCTTGAATTCGTGGGCATTTCCACAAGCATTGAATATTGGAGAGCCGACATTGGTAATGAAGGCAGAATCGTTGTTTATAATGACTTTACGGTGAATGCAGAAACCCAAAAGCCGATAAATAAGGGAACGGTTGCATTTTCACTTGAATTTAAGTTCAAGCAGGGTGTTGCAGATAAATATGAAGCAACAATCGCACTTTCAGAAGGCTTGGACGATAAAAACAACAATCTCAATGCACAGTGTACGGCAACGCTGAAATGGCTTGTAGGTGATTGCAACAATGACGGAGAGGTAAATGCTTCCGACAGAATTCTGCTGTCACGATACCTTGCAAAATGGAACGGCTACACCGAACCCTATAACGCAGATATTGATAAAGACGGAGCAGTTACGCAGATAGACAGAATTATTCTTTCCCGATACCTTGCAGGCTGGGGCGGAACATACAATACATACTTCAAATAATAACCAAGACCTTCATCATATTCGGTGAAGGTCTTAACTTTTACATTGATATTTCTTTTACTGCACGGATAAGTGCAAGAATATCTGCTTCACTGTTGAATACACTTATGCTTGCACGGACGGTTCCTTGATTTTCGGTATTCAAATACCGATGAACCAACGGCGCACAGTGGAATCCGCCACGGCAGCATATTGAATACTTTCTGTCAAGAATATCCGAAACTGTATTTGCATCAACATCGCCGATATTAAAGGAAATAACGCCGCTTTTTATTTCCGACGGTAAATAAAGTTTTACTTTTTTTATACTGCTAAGTCCGTCTGCAAGCATATTTGCAAGATGAATTTCGTGTTTTAATATTTGCTCTCTGTGTGACTTTACAAAAAGAATACCTTGCTCAAGTGCGGCGACGTTCTGCACGGCAAGAGTTCCGCTTTCAAGATACTCAGGAAGTTCGTTAGGTTGTGTCAGTTCAAGAGAGTGACTTCCCGTTCCTCCGTGCCTTATGGGAAAAGGCAATTTTTCGTTTTCTATTCCGAGTATTCCTATTCCTTGAGGACCGTACAAACCTTTGTGTCCTGCACAGGCAATGTAATCAACGTTCATTTTTTCGGCATTTATTATTTGAGTTCCCGCCGCCTGCGCACAGTCAACAATAAAAAGAAGGTTGTATTTCTTTGCCAGAATACCGATTTCTTCAATATTCTGACGGTAACCGGTCACGTTGGAAACGTAATTCACTATTATTGCTTTCGATTGCTCATTTATTTCATTTTCAATCATTTGCGGAGTTATTTCACCGTTAAAATCGGGAAAAACAACCGAGTAATCAATTCCGCTTGTTGATTTCATATATTCAAGCGGACGTAATACGGAATTATGCTCGTAACAAGTAGTTATTATGTGATCACCGTGCTGAAACAGTCCTTTTATGAGAATGTTCAGTGAATCGGTGCAACCAAATGTGAAAACAATATTTTCAGGCTTCGATATTCCGAAAAATTCCGAAGCGGTTATTCTTGCTTTTGTTATTATATCAAGGGCTTTCAACGACGGTCTGTGACCGCCACGGCCTGCATTGGCACTGAAATAGCGAAAAACTCTGTCACTTGTTTCATATACCGCCCTTGGCTTTGCAAATGTAGTGGCAGCGTTATCAAGATAAATCATAAACAGTTCTCCATTCACTTTTATTTGCTGCACATAATATAATATATTACGTAAGAGAATAGGAGGTTACGGCTAATGGAGAATTATATTATCATTGTGTTTCGGTCACGTATGCAGGTAATGCACTTTAAGAAACTTCTTGCTTCACGGGGCGTAAACGGGGAAATAATCAGTACGCCCCGTGAAATTAAAATCGGATGCGGTCTTTCAGTTAAAATTAAGGAATCGGATTTATCCGTGGCGAAAAGCATACTTGAGGGTGTAAAGTTCACAACCTTTGTGGGCATATATGAAGCGATTTTTGACGGATACGGAATGCACATAATTAAAAAGACTTTTTGACATAATAACTGATTTGTGGTAGCATAAATACAGAAGATTTATTTTGAGGTTTTATTATGATTTATGCTGATTATGCGGCAACTACGCCTCTTGACGCGGAAGTTTTTGAAAAAATGAAGCCGTGCTTCATTGATGCTTTCGGAAATGCGAACAGTGTTCACGGCTTCGGCAGAGAAGCAAAAACGCTTGTTGAAGAAAGCAGAGAAAAAATCGCAAAGGTTTTTTCGTGCAAGAAAAACGAAATATATTTTACCTCCGGGGGAACGGAAAGCGATAACTGGGCGATTTTCGGGACCGCACGGGCACACGGAAAAGGTCATATCATAGCAAGTGCCATTGAGCATCACGCAGTGCTTAATACCCTTGAACAACTTGAAAAAGAGGGATATTCGGTAACATATCTTCCCGTTGATGAAAACGGAATCGTTAAATTGGACGAATTGGAAAAATCAATAAAATACGATACGTTTCTTATAACCGTTATGACCGCCAATAATGAAATAGGAAGCATTCAGCCGATAGAAGAAATAGGCAGGATAGCAAAGGAACACGGAATACTGTTTCATACGGATGCGGTGCAGGCGGCGGGAACATTGGATATTGATGTGAATAAAAACAATATATCGCTTTTATCTGCTTCGTCGCACAAATTTTACGGTCCTAAGGGAATAGGATTTTTATATATAAAAGAAAACACATTGATAAGCAATCTTATGTACGGCGGTGCGCAGGAAAGAGATAAAAGACCGGGAACGACCAACACTCCGCTTATTGTAGGAATGGCGGAAGCACTTAAAAAGCATTACGAAAACAGAGAAGAACATAACCGTCTTGCAAAAGAAAAATGCGATATTGTCAAAAAAATCGTTCTTGATAAAACTGATGCGGTGCTGAACGGCCATGCGGAAAAAAGACTTCCGGGAAATCTTAATTTTTATTTTCCGGGAATTCAGGCGGAGAGCCTGCTGTTGCTGCTTGACCTTGCGGGAATTGCCTGCTCGGCAGGTGCGGCTTGTTCTGCGGGCGCAATAAAGAGGTCACACGTTATTGAAGCGCTTCCCAACAGAAATAATGCTTCGGTTTCATCGCTCAGAATTTCACTTTCCCATTTAACAACCGAAGAAGAAGCAATTTTTATCGGGAACAAAATAGCGGAATGTGTAAACAAAATTAAAAATAAATAGTTTTTTTACTGTCGGATTTTTCCGGCAGTTTTTTTGTTTTACGGATTATAAAAAGTGTTTGCGTGGAAATAATAATTACATAAATTTGAATAGGTGATTATTATGAAATCGGCAAAAGATTTTATCGGTACTGAAGTGTATTCAAACGGCAAAAACATAGGAAGAATAACCGACATTATTTTTGATGTCAGAAATAAAAAAATAAAGGGACTAACTTGCGTTTCGAATTTGGGAATAATCAGGTCAAGATTTTATGTGCCCGAAAACGGAGTTATTATTCTTGACCCCAAGGGCACGCTTGTTGATAAGGATAAAATAGAATACAAAAAAAGTTTTTATGAAGAATATTCGGATTTCGGAATAAGTAAAAACAGCGATTATGGATATAATAGTTTAGGAGATATTTTTGTTGACCCCGAAAACAGAAAAATTCTTTCGGTGAGTATAAAAAAAGGATTTATCGACGATTTGATTTTCGGCAGGGAAATAAAAGATATCAGCGATATTTCATTGACTAATAAAGGTCAGATAATTATAAATGAAAACAGGAGGTAGTTTATGAAGCAAATAGGTTGTGCAATAGCAATAACAATGTCGATGGCGGCGGGAATGGCGGCAGGTGCGTGCCTTGTGATGAGCAATCCCTGCGCACGAAAACTTTACCGTATGGGAAAACATAAAGTCATGAAAATGATGAATATGTAATATTAAAAAATTGTCCGAACTGAATACTTTCTTTAAGTTCGGACACCTACATAAATAATTCGGGGACTTGCGATGAACAGAAAGAATAAGATAATACTTTTTGCATTGACTGCATCCATATTGCTGACCGTCGTGCTTCTTTGGAAATATCTGTCCAAGGTTGCGGGACTTCTTGTTATTTCGGCGATTGAAGCATATCTTTTTCTGCCGTTTGTAAAAATTCTCGAAAGAAAAATCAAACGAACATTTTCAATTTTAATTTGCATTATTTCATTTCTTGCCTTAAACGGTGCGTGGATATATTTTCTTGCACCCGTATTTGTTAAACAAGCTGAAAGATTGCTCGGTGTCGTTCCGGAGTATTACGGCATTCTTTCGGAAAAACTGAATGTGTTTTATGAAAAAATTCCCGAATTAAAGTCCGTGACCGAAGAAATTGACATTGTAGGAAACGTTACAGGAAAAGCCGGTGAAATATTAAGTAAGGTTTCTCCGTCAAAAATCGTTTCGTTCTTTTCTACATCATTGCTTGTTCCCGTAATTATGTTCTATTTTTTGCGTGACAGAGAAAAAATATGCAGCACTCTTATGTTTGCGGTTCCCGTGAAATTAAGAAGCCTTATTTCTCATACGGTAAAAGATATAAACCATCAACTTCGTGACTATGTTTACGGCGAGTTCATAATAGTTGTGGCGGTAAGTACGGTTATGGCTTCCGTGCTTGGACTGTTTCAGTTTGATTATTGGCTGATATTGGGAATTCTTATGGGCATATTCAATATTATTCCGTATATAGGTCCCGTTTTGGGAAGCATTCCGATTATTCTTGTTGCCTCTGCGTACGGCTTGAAAAAAATATTGCTTGCGATAGTACTGATTGTGATTGTTCAGCAAATAGATAATCTTATCATTCAGCCGCATATTATTTCCGAATCAGTAAAAATTCATCCCGTAGTCGTTCTTGTGTGTGTTCTTATCGGCAACAGTGTAGGAAATATTTTCGGTATGATCCTCGCCGTTCCGTCATTTATCGTTATAAGAATACTCACAAAAGAACTTTATAAGGCATTTTCTGAAAGAAATTGTAAATTTAAGCAAAATATTAAAAATACTGTATTGTAAAAAAGAAAAAAATAGGTTATAATATACTCGATAAATTTTAAGGAGGATATTTTTATGCAGAACATTAACGATACAATGAAATATAAACGCCCTACGGAGAATAAACAAATAAAAGATATTCTTGTTGAAGTTTATTCGTCATTGCAGGAAAAAGGATACGATCCGGTCAATCAGATCGTAGGATATATTCTTTCGGGAGATCCTACATACATTACCGGATATAATAACGCACGTAATCTTATTCGCCGTGTTGAACGTGACGAACTGCTTGAAGAACTTGTAAAGAGCTACATCGAGAATTGCTGATGAAATATTTGGGACTTGACGTAGGGGACAAGCGTATAGGCATAGCCGTCAGCACAAGCGGAATTATGGCGCAGGGAATAGAAACATACACCCGAACCAAAAAGGCAAACGACGTTGCACACATTATGGAAATTATAAAGAAATACGATCTTGACGTTGTAGTTGCAGGACTTCCGAAGCATTTGAACGGCGATGCTCATGAGCAGGCGGAGAAAAACGAGGTTTTGCTCGATGCTTTGCGTGCCGAAGGTGCTAAAGTAGAATATATGGACGAACGTTTAACTTCGTCGGCAGCAGATAAGGCGATGCTTCAGGCGGATTTATCAAGAAAGAAAAGAAAAGAAAATATAGACAAGCTTGCAGCCGTTATTATTCTGCAAGACTACCTTGACAGAAAAAACGGAGGATTTTTTTGAAATGGAAAAAGAAGAAAATGTTGTATTGACTCTTGTGGACGAAAACGACGAGGAGTTTGAAGCAGAACTAATCGACAGCATAATGTATGACGGACATGTATATAATTTCTTTGTTCCCGTTGCGGATAAGGAAAGTGATGAAGCACCGGTAATTGTTATGGAGTACAAAGAAGAGGGGGAAGATATTGTTCTCACTCCCGTTGAAAATGAAGTGCTGCTTGACGAAATATGGGATGCTTATATGGAAGAAACGGAAGAAATTGAGCAGGAAGAAAAATAAAATAAAATAAAAAAAGGATTTTAGCGTCTTTTGTTGTAATTGATACAATAAAAGACGTTTTTTTTAGGCGGTGAAAAAATGAGAGTAGATACCGAACAGTTCGAAAGAGAATTTCTTTCGCCTTATGCTGCAAAATCCTACGAAAGCAGGGGCAGAGAAAGAGAAGAAAAAGAATGTGAACTGAGAACTGCCTTTCAAAGAGACAGAGACAGAATTATTTACTGCAAGTCATTCAGACGGCTTAAACATAAAACGCAGGTATTCCTTGCACCCGAGGGCGACCATTACCGAACACGTCTTACTCATACTTTAGAGGTCAGCCAAATCGCCCGAAGCATTGCAAGAGGATTGAAACTTAATGAAGATTTGACCGAAGCGATTGCCATGGGACACGATTTAGGTCATACACCGTTCGGGCACGCCGGGGAAAGAGTTCTTAACAGAATTTGCTCAGGCGGTTTTGAACATAACGTGCAAAGCAGACGTGTTGTTGAAAAACTTGAGGACGGAACAGGTCTTAATTTAACATGGGAAGTTCGTGACGGAATAGAAAATCATACAAGTCATTCCACCGCAGGAACACTTGAAGGAAAAATCGTTTCCTATGCGGACAGAATTGCATACATAAATCACGATATTGACGATGCTTGCCGTGCCGGAATTCTTACCGATGCGGATTTGCCGTTCAGGTCGAATATGATTCTCGGAACGACACATTCTCAGCGGATAAACACACTTATTATGGATATTATCAAAAACAGTTACGGCAAAAATGAAGTATCTATGTCCGATGAGGTTTACGAGGTTATGGACGAATTGCGGAAATATATGTTTCAAAACATATATGCAAGTTCAAGTTCGGCGAAAACGGAAGAAACCAAGGCGGAGGGCGTTATAGAAAACCTTTTCAACGCCTATATGAACGACGAAAATCTTCTGCCGACAAGTGTAAGGACTCAAATCAAGATTTACGGATATGAGCAGGCGGTTTGTGATTACATTGCCGGTATGAGCGATATGTACGCACTGAAAGAATATGAAAAATTATTTGTTCCTCATTCGTGGAAAAATTAAGGGATTGAAATATGGCGAGTATTCCGAGAGATTTTATTGATACCGTTATTGATAAGGTTGATATAGTTGACGTTATTTCCGAGAACGTTTCGCTTAAACGTACCGGAAGTAAGTATGTGGGACTTTGTCCGTTCCACAACGAAAAAACCGCATCATTCACCGTTGACGGCGATAAGCAGATGTTTTATTGCTTCGGCTGCCACGTTGGCGGAAATATAGTTACATATTTGGAGAAAAAAGACAATCTGACTTTTGTTGAGTGCATTGAAGAACTTGCGAAAAGAGCGAATATGACTGTTCCGTATTCGTCGGAAAGCCATGAGCCGGCATATTCAAAGGATATGAAAGCGAAAATTCTTGAAGCAAACAAGGATGCGGCAAGATTTTACTTCAACACTCTGTTTGAACCCGAGGGCGCAGAGGGACTTGAATATTTCGTTTCCCGCGGACTGACGGAAAATATAATAAAACGGTTCGGATTAGGGTACGCTCCCGATTCAAGAAACGCCCTTATAAATCATTTGAAAGCGAAAGGCTATGACGAAGAAACCATTGTAACTGCAGGACTTGCACGGAAAAACGATTTCGGTATTACGGATAATTTTCGCACAAGAGTAATGTTTCCGATAATTTCACCGAACGGCGACATTCTCGGCTTCGGCGGCCGTGTTTTGGACCATTCAAAGCCTAAATATCTTAATACGGGAGATACTCCCGTGTTCAACAAACGCAAAAACCTGTATGCGCTGAATATTCTTAAAAAGAATAATAAGGGCAGAGCAATAATCGGCGAAGGCTATATGGACGTTATCGGTCTTAATATGGCAGGATTTAATTACGGCGTGGCATCTCTCGGCACGGCGGTCACACCCGAACAGGTTAGGCTTCTTAAAAGATACGTAAAGGACATTTACATTTGCTATGACGGCGACCAAGCGGGAATAAGTGCTACACATAAGGTAATAGACCTTATGCACGCCGAAAAAATCAAGCCGAGAATTATAGAACTTCCGTTGGGGGTTGACCCGGACGAATACATAAAGGAATTCGGCGCTGATGCTTTTTCGGAGATGATGCGTTCTTCAAGGACAAGCATTGACTACCTGATAGACGAAGTCAAGAACAAACTTGATATGAACAATGAAGAACAACGAGCCGAATTTGCACAAAAAGCAACGGAAATTGTCAAAAAATATGCTTTTGACAGTATTGAAACGGAAATGTACCTTAAAAAAATTCATACGTTAAGCGGATTTTCAATGGAAGCGCTTTACAACAATGTGGAAATCAAGACGGAAAAAGCACGGCAGCCCGATGTTAATTATGCCATTGTGAACAAGTTTGAATCCGTAAACGAAAGGGCGCTTATTGCAGTTTTGACGGATCATCCCGATTTGATAGAATATGCTGAAAACAATGTGAAAGAAGAATATTTCACTAATGAATCGTATTTGAAAATCTTTAAGTATCTGTGCGAAAAGCCGTCATCAATAACTGAATTGCTGAAAGTTTTTGATGGGGACGAGCAATGTGCTTCGGCTCTTTCTGCGGTGGGGATTGAAACGAATGTATTCGGAAGTCCCGGCGGTTATCTTGAAGACTGTTGCTTGAAAATGCACATTGCGTTCCTTGAAAGAAAGAGAGATGCGTTGAAAGAGAAATTGAACGGTCAGTTCCAACCCGAAGAAAAAATTGCTTTTGCAGGCGAAATTGCAATGCTTGACCGTGAAATAAAGAATTTGAAGGTTAAATTTTAGGAGGAAAATATGAGCGAAAATAACAGAGATATTGAGATGAGCGATGAACTTATCGCAAAAATGACCGAGATTTCCAAGAAAATCAAAGAGGGAAAAGTTAAGAAGACACTTACTTACACGGAAGTATGCGATATGCTTGAGGGTATTGCATACACACCGGATATGCTTGAAGACATTTTCGATATTTTCGGAAATATGGGCGTTAAAATTTTAAGTGATGCGGAAATTGAGGAGATCGAATCAATCGAAGAAGACGAACCGCACATGTATATTCTTAACGACAGCATTTCCGTTGACGATCCCGTAAGAATGTACCTTAAAGAAATGGGTAAAGTGCCTCTGCTCAGTGCCAAGGAAGAAACCGAAATCGCTAAAAGAGTTGAAAACGGTGACGAAAGCGCTAAAGAAAAACTTGCCGAAGCAAACCTCCGTCTTGTTGTAAGTATTGCAAAAAGATATGTGGGCAGAGGAATGTTGTTCCTTGACCTTATTCAGGAAGGCAATTTGGGACTTATTAAGGCTGTTGAAAAGTTCGACTATACAAAAGGTTATAAATTTTCAACGTACGCAACGTGGTGGATCAGACAGGCAATTACACGTGCCATTGCCGACCAGGCAAGAACTATCCGTATTCCCGTACATATGGTTGAAACTATTCATAAACTTTCAAGAGTAAAACGTCAGCTTGTTCAAAACCTCGGCAGAGATCCGCTTCCCGAAGAAATCGCAGAAGTTATGGATGTTTCTGTTGAAAGAGTACGTGAAATTATTAAAATTGCTCAGGACCCCGTTTCGCTTGAAACTCCCATCGGCGAGGAGGAAGACAGCCATTTGGGCGACTTTATTCCCGATGATGATATTCCGCTTCCCTCGGATGCGGCGGCGGCAACGCTTTTAAGAGAACAGTTAAAAGAAGTATTAAGTACACTTACACCACGTGAAGAAAAGGTTCTTCGTTTGCGTTTCGGTATTGACGACGGCAGACAGAGAACGCTTGAAGAAGTAGGCAAGGAATTTAACGTTACGAGAGAGCGTATCCGCCAGATTGAAGCCAAGGCATTGCGCAAACTCCGTCATCCGAGCCGCAGCAAGAAAATCAAGGATTTCCTTGAATAATTTGCTTTCGCCGAGATTTCGCAAAATAGTCGAATTGCTCGGATATAATAAGTCAGTTGCAGATATCGGTTGCGATCACGGAATAATAACCGAATTTCTGCTTAAAAACAAACTTGCGGAACACGTTTTTGCGTCGGATATTTCGTCACCTTCGCTTCAAAAGGCGATAGAAAGATGCCGTCGGTTTGAAAATGCAGGGTTCTATTTGGGCAGCGGATTTGAGCCATTGCCCGAAAAGCCGGATTGCGCATTGATTGCGGGAATGGGAGGCGATATTATTGCCGAACTGATAAAAAACGAAAAGGCAAAAACGAAACTTGTTCTTCAACCGATGAAGGATTCCGACGTGCTTTACAAAGCACTTGTCGAAAACGGGTTCTGCATAAATAAAGTCGTTATTGCCCGTGAGGACAGACGCTTTTATGAAATTATTTCTGCGTGTGAGGGCGAACAGAAAGAGTTTGACTACCTGCTTCCGCCGAGAGATAAATTAGTGCTTGATGAAGATGCACTTGAATTTTACGTTCATAAGGCACAGGTAATTAAAAAAGCGATGGAGCAGGCAAAAAATTCCACATCGGTTCGTGGCGGAGAACGGCTTAAAGAAATGGAAAACAGATATAACAGTATTTGCGAGGTCATAAAGGAATGTCAACAGTTGATGATGTAGTGCGTATAATCGAATCGTTCGCAAAACCGCAATATGCGTATGAATGGGATAATTGCGGGCTTCAGGTGGGATGCGGAAAGAATGAAGTTACAAACGTTCTTATTACACTTGATATTACGAAGCAAGTCGTTTCGGAAGCAAAGGCAAAGCACTGCGAACTGATAATTTCACATCATCCGCTTATTTTTAAGCCGATTTTTACTGTTGAACAAAACACCTATGAGGGCGAAGTGATTTCCGAACTTATAAAGAACGGTATTTCACTGTATTGCGCTCACACTTCGCTTGATATTGCCCATGGCGGTGTGAACGATGCACTGTGCCACACACTTGAACTTGAAAACATAATGGATTCGGAACCGATTTCCGTAAACGGCGAAACGGTTTCCTGCGGTAGAATAGGGTACCTTAAAAACACGATGAACAAAGACGACTTTGTTGGTTTCGTAAAAGAAAAGACGGGTGCAAATACGGTTCTTTACGGCGGACTAAAGGATGAAATATCGAAAGTTTCACTTTGCACCGGCGCAGGTGAGGATATGGCATTCTATGACAAAAGCGCTGACGTGTTCATTACGGGAGAGATAAAACATCACACGGCACTTGAACTCAGACGGCAAAATATTCCTTTTATCGCCATAGGACACTATTATTCCGAAATTCATATTGCCGATTTTTTGGCAGACAGTTTACAAAAGCAAATAAATATGTTACAATATAATGTAAATGTTTATGCTTCAACGACAAATACCAATCCGTTTGATTGTTAAGGAGGATATATTATGATAGAACAGATTTCAACATTGCTTGATTTTCAGGAAGCAGATATGGCTGTTGACAATGCTGAAAAACAGGTCAGAGCTTGCAAGGAAAGAAAAACCGCAAATCTTATGAAACAAAGATACGAACTTGCAGTGGAAGAAAGAAAAAAACTTATTGCTCAGAGAAATAAGGCGGAAGAAGACATTCAGGCAATCAGCAAAGATGTTGAAAAACTTGTTTCGCTTGCAGAAATCGACAGGGCAAAAGATGCTCCCGAAGATACGGAAGTTATTAAAAAGCAGATCGCTGAAATTGAAAAGCTTGTTTCTTTACTTGCAAAACTTGAAGAAAAACTTAACAAAATCAATGGCGATGTTACCGCAAACGAAAAGAAAATCAACGAATACGGTGCAATCGCTAATCAGTCAAAGGAAGAATTTAACGTTAATAAAGCGGAATATGAAAAAATTCTTGAAGCTGCTAAGCCGGAAATTGACGAACTTAAAAAGGTTCGTGACCAAAAGGCGACAAAGGTTGAACCTGCGCTTCTTGCCAAGTATAATAATTTGAAAAAGAACAAAATTACGCCTACCGCAAAGCTTATGGGCGAAAGATGCGGCGGATGTAATATGGGCATGGCGGCATTTGCTATTTCCAATGCAAATAAGCAGGGATATTGCGAATGCGAAAACTGCGGCAGAATAGTTTACGTTGAATAATTGATAAATTTGAGTAGGCCGGATGACTGCGGTGTAAATACGAGGAAAGTCCGAGCTTCACAGAGCAGGATGCCGGATAACGTCCGGTGAAGGCGACTTCAAGGAAAGTGCAACAGAGATATACCGCCACGCAAGTGGTAAGGGTGGAAAGGCGAGGTAAGAGCCCACCGTTCGCTATGGCAACTCAGCGAACCTGTAAACCCCATTCGAAGCAAGATTGATAGCGGAGCATTAACGGCTGCTCGTCGGCTCCCATGTAATCGCTTAAATTTTATGGCAACATAAAAGATAGATAGATAGTCATCGAACACAGAACTCGGCTTATAGACCTACTCATTTTTTATAAATGCAAATCACTTTATCTTTAAGGGTAAAGTGATTTTTTTGTTCTATTCGGACGTGCAGTTACATAGATTTTTTATGTGACCGAAAGAAAAAATAAGGAGGACAACTTATGGATAATCTTGAAAATATTCTTCCGAAGGAAATATCAAGGGTGTACAATCACATAAATGACAAATCAAAATTGACGGAAATCAGATTAAGAGTGGGCAAGCCTGCATATTTCATTATGGGTGGAATGGAGTATTCGGTAAATAATGAAAAACTGACTTCGTATGACGGATATGTTTTTTCACAAAGCGATGCAAACGAAATGTGGAAAAAACTGTGTGACGGTGCGCCGTACAGTCTTACAAAGTGTCAAAGAGCAGGATTTATTACAAAGGGCGGCAACAGAATAGGCTTTTCCGGGGAATATGCTACTGTGGAAGACGAAATAAAGCATATTAAAAATGTGAATTCTTTTTGCGTTCGAATAGCGCATCAAATAAAAGGATGCGGAAGCAAAATTTATAAAAAACTGTTCGAAAACGGCATGATGATGAACACGCTTATTATTTCTCCGCCGGGATGCGGAAAAACAACTCTTTTAAGGGATATTATTCGTCTTGCATCAAATGACGGATATAACGTTTCAGTTGTGGACGAACGGGGCGAACTAAGCGGTTATGGCGAAAATATGCTTGATTTAGGTAAAAGAACAGACGTGTTTACGGGCGTAGAAAAAAGTATCGGAATAAACAATATGGTCAGGTCATTGCATCCGGATGCCGTTTTTGTGGATGAACTTGGCAACGATGACGACGTGAAAGCGGTGAAAAAAGCGCAAACAGAGGGAATTACCGTTATTGCATCGGCACACGGAAATTCTGCGCAAGATGTTTTTCTGCGGCTGGGTATTCGTTTTGAACGTTACGTATTGCTTGATAAAACCTTTTCGGTAACAAATTCGGGCAAGATTTATGACCGAAGCTTTAATGAAATAAAATGATAATTAAAATTTTGTTGTGTACGGCGGTGTGCGGTCTTTGCTATTTTTTCGGAAAAAGTATTTCCGACGGATATCTGAACAAGATTAGGTATGCTGAGGAAATAATTCTTAAACTTGAACGGCTGAAAAATGACGTTGAGTATTCGTCAATAAATGTGAGTATGCAGATATTTGACGAAAAATACGGCAATGATGTGGAAAAATTCTGTACAGAAGAACTTAAAAATATGGTCTGTCAAACCGAAAATTGCAACAGCATAAAAGGCGTTATGAACATAATCGGTAATTCGGTAAGCATACTGACGGAATACAAAAATAAAAAATGGGAGGAATACAGAAACAAAATCGTTTCCGTTCCGAAGCTCAGTCTGCTTGCGGGAATGTTTGTTTCAATACTGATAATATGAACGTTGATATCATTTTCAAAATTGCGGGAATAGGCGTACTTGTTACGCTGATAAATCAGTTGCTGACACGTTGGGGACGGGATGATATTGCAATGATAACTACGGTAACGGGACTGATAGTTGTTCTTTTGATGGCAGTTAATATGGTTACCGATTTCTTTGACACTATTAAAAGTGCTTTTTCTCTGTACTGATGGAAAGCGTATTTCAAATCGTGCTTGCGGCGGTAACAGGCTGCTTCCTTGTGTGCATTTTAAGAAAATATTCTCCCGAATATGCCGTTTCCGTCACAGTTTGCCTCGGAATATTTATTCTCGTTTCGCTTTTGAAGGAAATAACTGAAATAAAAGATTTTTTCAGTTCGTTCTCGGAATACGGAATAGATTCTGAATGGCTAAAATCAATAATAAAAATAACGCTTATTTGCTTTGTGGGACAGTGGGGAAGCGGAATTTGTTCCGATATAGGAGAAAAAAGTATTTCCGATAAAATAGAAACGGCGGTCAAAATTACGGTGATTATAATGTGTTTACCGTATATAAAAGAAATGCTTCAGTTTGTGAGTGTACTCGAATGAAAAAAATTATACTTTTTATTGCCGTGACTTTTACGGCTATGTGGATATGTGTAGGCGCCACGGGTGAATTTGACGGAATAGACCAAATAAATTCTTTCGGAACTGCACAGGAGATAATTGACGGTATTCTTTCGGGTTCACTTGAACTTAACGGAAGTAATATGGCGGATAACTTCTTTTCACTGATTTTTTCAACATTGAAAAGCGATATTCCCATGATAGTATCGCTGATTTCCTGCGGATTGGTGCTCGCTTTGGCGGAAAATATGAGGTTTATGGGTGACACGGGCGAAATTGCCGTTCTGGGCGGAAAAATGATAGTTGCGGTAATGATAATGACTCCGGCGGTAAAGGTTATTCAAAAAGCAGGGAGTACACTTGAGTCAATAACGAAATTTTCAACACTTTTTATGCCGCCTATTACAACTTTACTTGCTTCCTGCGGTGCACAGACAACCGCCACAGTATTAAGTCCGTCGTCGGTGCTTATTTCTACCGTGCTTATAAACATTATTTCAAAATTTGTTTTTCCATTAACCGTAAGCGGACTTGCCGTTACACTTTGCAGCGGATGTATAAAAAGATTCGGCGGCATAACGGGACTGATAAAAAGTTTGACCGTGTGGACGGTGGGAATAGTTTTTACACTGTTTTCGGGCATAATCGCTCTGCAAGGCATAGTTTCATCCGTTTCCGACGGAATGTCTATAAAAGGACTGAAATATGCTATATCATCGTCAATTCCCATAATCGGCAGCACGGTAAGCGAAAGCGCTTCAATGATAATAACAAGTGCATATTATCTTAAAAATGCCGGGGGAATAATGGGAATAATAGTTCTGCTGGGGATATGTCTCGCACCGCTTATCGAAATAATGTGTTTTTATTTTGCACTTAAAATTACCGCAGAAATAATGAACGTATTTTCAAACGGAAACACCGGGGAAATAGTGAAAAATTCTGCGGAGTACATAAAACTTGCGGGAATTGCATTGCTTGGTGTTGCGGTAATATGGTTTATTTTTCTCGGACTTATTGTCGCTTCGGGAGGCGCAGTATGAAATGGTATTTTTTGAAAATTGCTTCCATGGGAATTTTAACGGTCGTTTCCGAGTGCTTGCTTCCGAAAGGGAATATAAAAAAATATGCAGTGTTTGCACTTTCGGTAATAATGACTGTATCGCTTATTTTTCCGTTAAAGGAAATAAAAACAGAAGATTTTAACATAAACACAACAATGGAATATGACAGTTCGGGCATAAAAGACGGAGTGATGAAAACCGTCAGAGGCATAAAAGGATTTGAAAATGCAAGCGTTGATGTGAAAATGGAAAATATGAAGATTACCGCTATAAATATAAAAATGAATAACGGCAAAATGCTTGAATCTGCCGTTGCAGAGGTTCACAAAGAATACTTGAAAGCGGTGCTGAAAGCATTGTACAGAACCGAAAATATAAACGTAGAGGATTAGTATGAAATTAAAGGACATTTCTCAAAAAATACAAAACAGCAGGAAAGCAAAAATTGCGATACTTGCCGTCATAACCGTTTTGGCGATAACGGTATATTTTATTCCGGTGAACAGTAATAAAACGGAAAAGCAGGTCATAAATAATAATACGGACATTCAAAAGGATAAAACCGAACAACTTGAAAATGTTTTAAGCAACATTAAAGGCTGCGGGAAAGTGAGCGTGATGATAACTTACGAAAGCGGAGATGAATCTGTATGCGCAAGTAACACGGAAACGCAAACGAACACGGTTACTGAAAACACGCAGAACGGAACAAAAGAATCGTCGTCGGTTACGGAAAAGAAAACGCCGGTAACAATCGGCTCAGGCGGTGGCGAGGATGCACTTGTGGTGATTAAAAAAGAACCGAAAGTAAAGGGAGTGATAGTAGTTGCTCAGGGAGCGGAAAACATAGCCGTTAAGGTGGCGCTTCGGGATGCGGTCGAAACAGTTTTACAGATTTCACCAAGTCAGGTAGAAATATTCGCAATGAATTAAAAAGGAGAATAAAAATGTTCAAAATCAGCAGAAAAGTGTTAGTTATTTCAGCAATGGTGGTGCTTTTGTTTGTTACGGGAATTCTGAATTGGAAATATATTTCCAAGAATAACGATAAAAAGCAGGCGTCGGCAGACAACGGTACGGCAACGGAGGATACAACAACGGCAAATTTCTTTTCGACGTATAAAAACGAACGTGTTTCAAACAGAGAAGAAGAAATTACATATCTTGAAAGTGTGATTGCAAATGCAAACACCGATCAGGAAACGTTGGCAGAGGCTCAGCAGATGAAAATGCAGATTATCTCAAATATGGAACTTGAAAATACACTTGAGGGACTTCTTGTTGCAAAAGGATTTGACGATGCGGTGGTTACGTTCGGTTCTGCGAGCGTGAACGTTGTCGTAAAGGACAGCGATTTGACACAGGCAAAGGTAGCACAAATTCTTGACGTGGTCACAACGGAAACTCAGTACACCGCCAATGAAGTAAAAGTAATTCAGGCATCTTAAGATTTATTTGCACATTTTTCTTGTTTGTGGTACAATTATTATATCACAAACAAGGATGTGTGCGAATGAAAAAAATCATAGCAGTTTTATTGATATTGTCAGTTATGCTTGTTGCCGGATGCAAGAAAAAAGATGAAAATGCAGTTACTGTGGAAAATCAGCCGACAGTGGCAGAGCAAACGGAAGAGCCTCAGCCGGATGAAGAAGAAACGGTTGAAACTGCCGAGCCGGAAATTACGCCGGAGGCGGAAAAAAACACACCGGCACCTGCAAGCACAGATAAAACAAATAACGTTACAAGTACAACAACAACCGGCAAGGTGTCCGCTTCCGTTGAACGAAACGTTTCGTCGGGAAGCAGTGTGAATGTAACTTCCACATACGGATATTACGAAATGATGAGCGACGTTAATATGCTTGTTAAAAAGTATCCCAAATACTTGTCTAAAAAGGCAATGGGGTATTCCGAATTCGGCAGAGAAATACCGATAGTTGTCCTTAAAAACGGAAATCCAACAAACAAAATACTGATAGTTGCTTCGTCCCATGCCCGTGAATACGGTAATACGGCGATAGTTATGAAGATGATAGAGTATTATTGCGAAAATATGGGCTCTACGTATAACGGAAGGACTTTCGGCAAAATGCTTGAAAGCACAGCCATATATTTTGTTCCGATGCACAATCCCGACGGCGCTGAAATTTGTCTTAACGGACTTAATTCCGTTCCGGAGGCATACAAGGCAACCGTTACCGCAATTTATCAAAAATCGGTAAAAAAAGGTCTTATTTCAAGTTATAAAAAATGGAAAGCCAACGGCATCGGTATAGACCTTAACAGAGATTACGGCTTGGGACTTAAGACTTCAACACAGGTAAGCGAACCTTTAAGCGAAAATTACGGCGGAAATTTTGCTTCAAAAGAGGGGAAAGCGATTGCAAATCTTATCAGAAACGAAAATTTTGCTTCCGTAACATCATTCCATTCCTGCGGAGAAATGATGTATTGGGGTTCGTTTGCAAGCGGTTCGTTCAAAAATGAATGCTACGAAATTACAAAAAGCATTAAAGCATGCAACGGGTATTCACTTGTGGATGATTCGGGCAAAAAAGAAAAGGATTACCCGTATTACGGCTTGAAAGATTGGTATATGAAGGATTATCAAAAGCCGGGCTTTACCATAGAAACGGGAAATTCCACACCCCTTTCTCTGTCGGAAATCAAAACGGCAATAAATAAAAATATGAACGTTCCTGCGGTGCTCTTGTGGTATGCGTACACGGAACCCGTATATACACCAACACCCACCGCAGAACCTACGGCTACTCCGACTTTAGAACCCACGGCAACTCCCACGGCTACACCGACGCCGATGCCGACGGAAACACCCGGCGCAACACCTGAGAATTAGCATAAAGATAAAATGAAAGACGGCATTTTTGTTTTGACCGTCTTTTTTTATTTGCTTCGCTTTGATATGAATGAAAATAATATAAAAAATAGCGGACAAAAAAAGCAGTTACAAATGTAACTGCTTTAATTTGTGCAATTTTTAATTACAGAGCGCGTGTAACCTTGCCGGAACGAAGGCAACGAGTGCAAACGCAGATTTGCTTCGGAGCACCGTCAACGATAGCTCTTACTTTCTGAACATTAGGTGCCCAGTATGTTCTTGTACGACGATTGGAATGGCTGACTTGGTTTCCGGACATAACGCCCTTCTTACAAATTTCGCAATATTTTGCCATTTTCTTTGACACCTCCTTCTCAAGGATGATAAAAAATTTAGAGCGTTGCTCTTTGGTGTGCGTGAAGGGACTCGAACCCCCGATCTACTGGTTCGTAGCCAGTTACTCTATCCAGCTGAGCTACACGCACATATTCATTTGCAACGCTGATAGTATATAACAATGCTGTTTTTTTGTCAATCACTTTTGTAAAAAATTTTTCTTTATTTTATTTTTGGATTGTGATACAATATTTTTGCTAAGTTAAGTTAAAATATCATACAAATATCACAATTATATTGTATGATACTGTTAGATAATACAAAAACACGGTTTTTGTAGATTTTACGGAGGTAAACGATATGCCAAAAGTACTTATTGTTGATGATGAAGAAAACATTCGTATGGGCTTAAGGGAGTATGCTGAATTTGAGGGTCATACTGTTACGGAAGCCGTTGACGGTATGGATGCAGTAAACAAATGCAGAAACGAAGACTTCGACGTTATCATTATGGACGTAATGATGCCTCGCCTTGACGGATTTTCTGCGTGCAAGGAAATTAAAAAGATAAAAGATATTCCCGTTTTGATGCTTTCGGCAAGAGGCGAGGAGTACGATAAACTGTTCGGGTTTGAACTTGGAATTGATGATTATGTAGTTAAGCCGTTTTCACCCAAGGAAGTCATGGCAAGAATTAACGTTATCGTTTCAAGGCGTGAGAACAATGTTCAGGAAAACGAAAACAAGCATATTATTATTAAGGGAATTGATATAGATGCTTCTGCCAGAAAGGTTTATATCGACGGCAAAAGAATTGAACTTACTCCCAAAGAATACGACCTTCTTATGTTTATGATTAAAAATAAGAACATAGCACTTTCAAGAAATCAACTTCTTTCGGAAGTGTGGGGGTATGAATTCTTCGGTGATGACAGAACGGTTGACACGCATATAAAAATGCTCAGAAACAGCATCGGACCGTACAGAGACCTTATTTCAACTGTTCGAGGGGTAGGTTATATCTTTGAAACTGAGGCATAAACACGGCGTTAAAATGCAAATGTGGGAATATTTCGGCATATTTGCATTTTCTCTGCTTACAGTTATCTGGCTTTTGCAGATTGTGTTTCTTCAATATTATTATACCGATGCAATGGCACGCAGAACACTTAAAAGTGCAAGAGAATTCGTTTCACTGTACAATTCCGAAAAACTGACGGACGAGATTATTCGAAAAAAGGCGTACAGCAACAATATTTTTATTATCATTACGGACTCGGAAGGAAAACTCATTTCAGCAAACGATATAATGGGCGAAGTTGGCGATAACAGAGTGAACCGTATCAACGAATATCTTAATTCCGCCGGTGATGTGAGAGAAAAAATCAACGGTTCAAGCGAACATGAAGTGTATTATCGGCTCGGTAACGATGAAGATAACCGAAATGTGTTCTTTTATGCGGCGTTTACAAATCAGGGAAAGGTCAGCGGAGGATCATACATATATGTTATTTCTCAGCTTGAACCGATAAGCGCCGTAACGACGGTTCTTCGTGAACAGTTTGTTATTATTTCGGCGATTTCACTTGTGTGTGCTTTGGTATTTGCATATTTGATTGCGAGAAGATTTTCTAATCCCGTGGAAAAACTCACCGCCGCATCCAAAGAACTTGCTTTGGGGAATACGGATGTTGATTTTAGGGTGGACGGAGCATTTGAGGAAATTGAGCATCTTTCGTATGCGCTTGACTACGCATCCAAGGAAATTACTAAGGCTTCGGAATTGCGACGTGAACTTATGGCGAACGTATCTCACGATTTGAGAACTCCGCTTACCATGATCAAAATGTATGCGGAAATGATTCGGGACCTTACGGGTGACAACAAAGAAAAACGTGAAAAAAATCTTTCTGTCATAATTGATGAAACAGACCGCTTGTCACGTCTTGTAAACGATATTCTTGAACTGTCGAAGATGGAGGGAAATACCAAATTCGACTACAAGGCATTCGACGTTTGCAAAACCGTTACGACGATTTTGGAACGGTTTGCAATTATGAAAGAACAAGGCTATTCGTTTGAACTTGAAGCCCCGGAAAAAGTTTATGTTTTAGGCGACGAGGCACGCATAGAACAAGTTATTTACAATCTCGTCAGCAACGCAATAAATTATACGGGAGAGGATAAGAAAGTTTGCGTAAGGATAACTAAAAAATTCGACTGCGCAAAGATTGAAATAATAGACAGCGGCAAGGGTATTCCCAAGGAAGATCTTGCTAATATTTGGGACAGATATTACCGTGCAAAGACGCATATTCGTTCAACTGTGGGAACGGGACTCGGACTTTCCATAGTCAAGAGTATTCTTATTGCACACAATGCGGATTTCGGAATTGAAAGCACCATCAATGTGGGTTCCGATTTCTGGTTTGAACTTAAACTTCCCGAAAATTCTTCAAACAGAACACTTCGTCTTGCTGACTCTGTTTATACAGTGGATGACGAAACATGAAAAAAAGTTCTTCGGAACTTCTTTTCTTTTTTATGCGGCATACATTTTCATAAGGGGGGAATGTATGATGTATAAAACGGGCCGGTATCTTTTCTATAAAGAGCCTATGAATTTAAGAAGCAGACCGCAAAAAAATGCTGAATTGCTCGGCACCGTTCCGCAGGGGTATTGCGGAAGTGTAACGGAAGTTGAAAACAACTGGGGCAAAATTCAGGTGAACGGAACATGGGGCTGGTGCTGTATAAGCGAATGTTTTGCGAAAAGTATTTCGGACGGAGAGGACGAAAAGTGCTGCTATTACGAAAAATATCTGCAACTTAAAAACGAGTACGAAAGAATAAGCAAAAATATGGATAAAATAAGGGAAATATTGCGATAATTAAATTGCGAAAAATAATCATTTGTGCTATAATGTACAAAAGAAAATTTGTTAGGAGAGAAACTTTCCGTGTTCAAAAATTTTCATTTCAGATACATAAGAATCGGACTGTATTTTTTAGTGGCAGCCGCCCTTACGTTTCTGATAGTTTTTTACAGTGTTGTTTTTATCGAAAACCGCTTGAACAGTAAAAATAAATATGATAATAATTCGGATATCGAGGAGATTGAACAGTCCGGCAGAGTGAAAATTCAGCTTGCAGGGGATGTTGTGCTTAATTCTGCAATGCTTCAAAGCTACTGCGACAGTATGGGCAATTATAACTTCGACTCGTGCTTCTATAATTTGTCGGGAAAAATCGACGGCGATTTATGTGCTTTCGGGATTGACGGAGTTGTTAATGCTTACGGTGACGGAAGCAAAATATCTTCTGCGCCTACGAATAACTATCCGGTGGCAATATCAAGTGCAGTAAGAAACTGCGGTTTTAACACTGTTCTTACGGCAAACGGCAAGTCACTTGATTTTTCGCTTGCAGGTGTTAAAAACAATATCGACAGTGTCAGCGGAGTCGGACTTAATTACGTAGGGTCTTCGCTTGACGGCGAAAGTAATTTTGTTATTAAGAATTACAACGGTGTTTCGGTGGGAATACTTGCCTATGCGGATAAGGTCGACAGAACAAAGGCAGAGGGCAGAGTAAGCGCCATCAATGTTTCGGCATACGACGAAGCAACTGAAATTATCGGAAACGATATTGAACAAATAAAGCAAGCGGGCGCTGAAATCATTATTGCGCTTATGAATTGGGGCGACGATATGGCAAATGCTCCAACTTCGGAACAGCGTGCCATTGCTGATTTTATGGTCAAAAACGGTGTTGACGTTATAAGCGGAACACATTCGCACGTTCTTCAGCCGATAACGTATAAAAGTGTTGAAAGTGTTTCGGGAGAAAACAAAAACATAATTGTTGCGTATTCTCTCGGAAACTTGCTTGCACCTACTACGGTAACCGGCGGCGATGCATACGTTGAAAGTGCCATACTTAATGTTTACATTGAACGTTCTACCGACGGAAAAGCGTATATTTCGTCAGCAGAGTGTATGCCGATTTACGTTTACGGAAAATCGGTGGGCAATAATTACACTTACAGTGTGTTAGCCGATTCCGACTATATTTCTTCGGAAAATAAACCGGAAATTTTCTCCTCTAATGAGGATTGGGAAAAGTTCAAAAGTTCGTATTCACGTGTGAAGGACATTTTGTCAAAAAGCTCGGAAAACGGATTTGCATTAGGACTTGTATAAGGAGAGTAAACTGCTTTGCATAAGAAAAAAATAAAAGATATGCCGCTGATACCGAAAAATGCGGTGAAATTTGATTCAAATTGGAAAATTCGCCTTTCCGACGAGTTTGCCGTTAAAAATGCGCTTGATGATTTGAAAGATTTCTTTGAAAACGGATTAGACGTTACACTCAACGAAAACGGAACAAACATTTTTTACGCAGAAAAAGGCGATTTTTACGGAATAAAGGCAACAGATAATTCCGTCTGCTTTTCGGGCAGAAACATTTGGGAAATCGTTCAGTCTGTTTTCTATTTTGAAGACCTGCTTGCGGAAATCGGCGCACCGTATATTGAAAAGAAGAATTATCCGATAAAAGAAACAAACAGATATTGCACCTTCGTATATGCGGAGGACAGCAAAGAATATCTGACCGAAATTCTGCGAAACGGATATAAAGGAGTTATATTTCTTTCCGACGATACGGAAAATATTAAACTTGCCAATTCCTTGGGGCTTATTACTTATGCCGACAGCGAGGAAAGTTTCGGATATTATTTTGAAGAAACGCCTGACGACGAAATGCTTAAAAAAGCGCAGGAAAAAGAAACTGTATTTTCCTGCATTTATTGGAATTCGGAAGATAAAAAAAGCATAATAGAAAAACTGCCGAAAAATTCAATATTACTTTCCTCGTTTGAGCAGGGACAAGTTCTTGTTCGTGAAAATGCATCGGTTCTTGCACAAAACGGTGCTATTGCGGCGGCTGAACCCTCCGATGAACTGAAAGAAGACATTAAACTTGCAAAGGATAACGGAATAAGAGTGCTTGTTCAAAACCACGCCTGCGGCAGAACAAATGAATTCGGAACAGTTCCTTATATTCCTGCAATGCTTCAATGGACTATCAGGCATAAGGCGTGTACGGAGCTTGATTGCTTTGGGTTTGTTGAGTCCGATTATTACGGATTTGTGCCGTCAATAGTAAGCGAATTTACAAAAAAATGCTATTTGTCCGACTACGAATGCGGAGTAATCGTTCAAAAACTTGCGGGCGAACATTTTGGATATGAAAATTCGGAAAAAGCGGTTATGGCGTTTAAGAAAATTTCCGACGGCGCAAACTGTATTCTTGCCGAACTTGCCGATATTAACGGTCCTTTAACTTTCGGACCTGCGTATCCGCTTGTGCTTGATGAAATATACGATTTTCCGTTTGACGAAAAAGATATTACGCTTCAAATTGATGCACTTATTGTTTCGGCGGATAACTTTAATAAGGCAAGCGGTATTATTTCGAAAATAGATAATATTGAGGCAAGTGAACTTGCTAAAATGTGCAAGTTCATCTCAAACGTTCTTGTGACGAATGCTAATACAAAGCGTTGGTACAGACGCTTACATTATGCTAATAGAGAAAAACTCAACTTCAAGAAAAAATTCCTTTTCGAGCAAATGGTTGATATCGGCAATAAAGAAAATAAAAATGCCGAAGAAACAGGCAACATTTTGTTTGACGTGCCGTTCCTTGCAGGAAACGGTGACATTTGTTCGGCTGATAAAATAGAAGCCAAAATGAAACTTACTAATAACGCAGTTTCAAAATTAAAATTGGAAATAGAAAAACTATAAGGCTAAGGAGAACACAGATGTTACAACTTCAAAATATTTCGTACGTTGTAAAGGATGAAAACGGCGGAGAAAAGGAAATTCTCAAAAACATTTCGGTAGATATAAATGACAGATTTGTTGCTGTTACCGGACCTAACGGCGGCGGCAAAAGCACACTTGCAAAAATAATTACAGGTATATATACACCTACATCGGGAAAGATAATTCTTGACGGAGAGGACATTACCGATTGCTCTATTACCGAAAGAGCGAAAAAGGGTATAAGCTTTGCGTTTCAGCAACCTGTAAGATTTAAGGGCATTACGGTCAAAGATTTAATATGCCTTGCCGCAGGCAAACAGCTTAAAATAGCAGAAGCATGCGATTATCTTTCAGAGGTTGGCTTGTGCGCAAGAGATTATATTAACCGTGAGGTAAACGCAAGTCTTTCCGGCGGTGAGCTTAAGAGAATTGAAATTGCCATGATTATCGCCCGCGGAACAAAATTTTCCGTTTTTGACGAACCCGAAGCAGGCATTGATTTGTGGTCGTTCAATAACCTTATTCAAGTATTTGAAAATATGTATAAGAAAATCAACGGCACCATTTTGATTATTTCGCACCAGGAAAGAATTCTTGATATTGCCGATAAAATTCTTGTTGTTGCCGATGGCAGAGTTGCCGATTTCGGTGTTAAAAAGGATATTCTTCCGGGTCTTTTAAGCAGCAAACAAATTGCTTGCAAAACTCTTATAGATAAAATGTGAGGTGCTGAAAAATGAATCAAATTCAAAAAGATTTGCTTGAGCAGATTGCAGGTATTCACGAAGTGCCTCAGGGTGCATACAATATTCGTATGAACGGTGAAGGAGCAGGCAGAAGCGTTACTGAAAATATTGACATTGTTACAAAAACGGACAAGCCGGGTATAGATATTATCATTAAACCGGGAACGAAAAACGAAAGCGTTCATATTCCCGTAATTATTTCAAAAACAGGACTTACCGACTTAGTTTATAACGATTTTTATATCGGCGAAAATGCTGACGTTACGATTGTTGCCGGTTGCGGAATTCACAACGGCGGTGATGAAAAGAGTCAGCATGACGGAATTCACACGTTCCACGTTGCTAAAAACGCAAAGGTTAAATATATCGAAAAGCATTACGGTGAGGGCGACGGCAAAGGCGAAAATATTATGAATCCCACTACGGTAGTGTTTATTGATGAGGACGGCTATATGGAAATGGAAACCGCCCAAATCAAAGGAATTAACTCAACAAAGAGAAAGACCGAAGCGGAGCTTCTTGACGGGGCAACGCTTATAATTAAAGAAAAAATAATGACGCACGGAAACCAGTATGCCGAAACGGATTTTAACGTTGAACTTAAGGGCGAAAATTCGTCAACTCACGTTGTTTCACGTTCGGTTGCAAAGGATAATTCAAGACAGTTGTTCTTGTCAAATGTTAAAGGACTTAACAAATGTTCGGGACATACCGAATGCGATGCGATAATAATGGACGGTGCTACCGTAAGCGCAATTCCGGAAATTACCGCAGGTCACGTTGAAGCATCACTTATTCACGAAGCGGCTATCGGTAAAATAGCAGGGGAACAAATTATTAAACTTATGACTCTCGGACTTACCGAAAAGGAAGCAGAGGAACAAATTATCAGCGGATTCTTAAAATAACGGAGAACAATATGAAAATATTTGCATATTCTTTCAGAGAATTTGACGAAAAACCTACATTTGACAAACTTAAGGAAAAATATGATTTCGAATACGGCTACTGTGCGGAATACCCTTCCAAAGAAAATGCGTATCTTGCAAAGGGGTACGATGCAATTTCGTTTACGCCATGTACGTTCGGAAAAGACTTGATAGATGCGTTCAAAAACGTGGGAGTCAAGTATATTGCCGCAAGGTCTATCGGATTTAATCATATTGATATCGAATACGCAAAATCTGTCGGAATGGGCGTTTCACACGTTAATTACAAGCCGGACACCGTAGCAGATTATGCGGTTATGCTTATTTTGATGGGATGCAGAAAAGCATCGTACATTATGCAAAGAGCAAACGTTCAGGACTTTTCTTTGACGGGAAAACTCGGAAAAGACCTTTGCGACATGACGGTTGGCGTTATCGGAACGGGAAATATCGGAAAAACGGTAGTTCAACGTCTTAATGCGTTCGGATGCAGAGTGCTTGGTTACGATATTTTCCCCAAAAATAACATCGGATGCGAATACGTTTCACTTGAAGAATTGTATAAGCAAAGCGATATTATTACCGTTCACGCACCCGTGACGGAAGAAAATTATCATTTGCTTGATGAAAAAGCATTCGGAATGATGAAAGACGGTGTAATGATAATAAACACCGCAAGAGGACTTCTCATTGATACGGATGCGTTGATTAAAAATCTTAAAAACGGAAAAGTCGGATTTGCAGGACTTGACGTTCTTGAAAATGAGGACGGACTGTATTACTGCAACAGAATGGGCGACGTGATAGACAACGACCAAATGTCGGTTCTGCGTTCATTCCCGAACGTACTTTTGATGCCGCATACCGCTTTTTATACCGAAAATGTCGTTTACCAAATGGCTGAAAACGTAGTAAAGTGTGTGCTTGATATGGAAAACGGAGTTGACAATCCACTGATAAACACTTAAAAGGAGATAACTAAAATGAAAGGTATCAACAGTTGGAGTTATCGGCCGTATAAAATGCCCATGTACGACGTGGGTGAACCGTATGTTTGCAGAATTGTGCCGTCAAAAAATTCAATTCATTTTGAATGGCTCGGTGATAAACACGATTACCGCATTTTTTTCAGAAAAAGGGATGACGGTGAATTTGTTTTTTGCGGACAAACAGAGAATACGTTTTTCAATATTGAAAACTTGGAAAACGAAACCGATTATGAGTTTTATGTAACGTATGACGAAAATAAAAGTTTGGTTCGTCTTGCAAGAACCGGCGAAGCGGAGGGAACGGTAGTAAATTATCTTCATCCTGACGATATGGCATATTCTTTTTCCGGAAGATATTTGTGTTCGCCGTCATTATTAAGACTTTCCGACGGCGGATTGCTTGCTTCCATGGATTTGTATGAACCACGGTCTCCGCAGAATTTGACACTTATTTTTCGCTCCGATGACAACGGCAAAACGTGGCATTATCAATGTGAACTGATGCCGTGCTTTTGGGGAAAACTTTTTTTGCATAAAAACGAAATATATATGCTTGCTGTGGATACGGAATACGGTAGTCTTGTTATAGGCAAGTCAACTGACGGAGGAAAGAGTTTCTCGGCACCTGTAACTTTGCTTCGCGGAAGCAATGGCAAGGGAAGCAATTCGGGCGTACATAAAAATCCGCAGAATGTACTATTCCATAACGGCAGAATTTATGAGTCGCTTGAATGGAAAGACAATCACAAGCACCACGCAATGGTTATGTCCATTGATGAAAATCTTGATTTGCTTAATCCTGAAAACTGGCATTTTACACCGCCGCTTAAATATGATCCTACGTGGGAAGGCGTTGCCGTCGGCGGAGATTTTGATACTATTGAAGGTACGCTTTGTGTTGCTCCCGACGGAACAATTTACGACGTAATGCGTTATTTCATTTACGGCGGAGAACCGAAATACGGTTTAATGCTTGCGTATAAAGTAGATGATAAAAACCCCGATGCACCGCTTGAGTATTCGCATACTGTAAAAATTGATGCGAATAATTCAAAGTTAATGATAAAGTATGACGAACAAAGCAAACGGTATTATACCATTGCTTCGGAAATATATGACGATCAGCATATTTATGCAAGAAACCTGCTTTCACTTTTTACATCAACGGATATGGAACATTGGACTGTTGTAAAAAGACTTTTTGACCACCGTGAAATTGCCCAGGAAAAGGGCGGTATGCAGTATGCGGATTTCTATTTTGAGAGTGACGATATTATCTTCCTTTGCAGAACTGCATTGAATAATGCTCATTCGTATCACGATTCAAACTATTCAACCTTTCATATACTGAAAGATTTCAGAAAGCTGTGAATTTATGAAAATAAGAAAAATAGTCTATTGCGGGATGTTTGCGGCGCTTGTTTTTGTTACAACATTTGTGACGAAAATTCCTGTGCCGGTGGCAGGATACGCTAATTTGGGCGATGCAGTGATAATTATTTCAGCGATATTGCTCGGTCCGTATTTCGGAATGGCTTCTGCCGCAATCGGAGCTTCAATGGCTGATATTATCGCAGGATATGCAATTTACGCACCTATGACGTTTTTCATTAAAGCGATTATGGGACTTGCGGTGGGACTTATTGCATATAAATCTAAAAAGTTCCTGCTGAAGGGAATTATAAGTGCAATCGTATCTGAAATCATTATGGTTGCAGGCTATTTTGCTTTTGAATGGATTTTTATGGGATTCGCCGTGGGAACCGCAGACGTTATTCCTAATACTATTCAAGGCACAGTTTGTGCGGTAGCTTCGTCGCTGTGCATTGTTCTTTTTTACAAAAACAGTGCGATTAGAGAATTCATAGCAAAATTATAGGTTTATATCAAAAATATTTATAGCAAAATAATAATTTTTTGTGCATAAATATTTGACATGTTTTTTCTATCGTAATATAATATATCGTAAATTTATAAAAATATAAAGAGAGGTGTGTTATTATGGCATTCAAAAATCAGTATCTTGAAGAGCTTATGGCAACGGTCATTAAGCGCAATCCTAATGAACCCGAATTCCACCAGGCAGTTCGTGAGGTTCTTGAATCTCTTGAACCTGTTATCGAAAAGCATCCGGAATATGTTGAAAAGGGCGTTCTTGCAAGCATAGTTGAACCCGAAAGAATCATTAAATTCCGTGTTCCTTGGGTTGATGACAACGGAAATGTTCAAATCAACAGAGGCTTCAGAATTCAGTTTAACAGCGCAATCGGTCCTTATAAGGGAGGAATTCGTCTTCATCCCTCAGTTTACGAAGGAATTATCAAGTTCCTCGGCTTTGAGCAGATTTTCAAAAACTCACTTACAGGTCTTCCTATCGGCGGCGGCAAAGGCGGTTCCGACTTCGATCCTAAGGGAAAGAGCGATATGGAAGTTATGCGCTTCTGCCAGAGCTTTATGACAGAACTTTCAAAGCATATCGGCCCCGATACTGACGTTCCCGCAGGTGATATCGGTACCGGCGCAAGAGAAATCGGCTATATGTTCGGTCAGTATAAGAGACTCAGAAACGAATTTACCGGCGTTTTGACCGGAAAAGGTCTTACATACGGCGGAAGCCTTGCAAGAAAAGAAGCTACCGGTTTCGGTCTTTGCTATTTCACAGAAGAAATGCTTAAAGATAAAGGACTTTCTTTTGCAGGCAAGAGAGTTGTTATTTCCGGTTCGGGTAACGTTGCTATCTATGCTAATCAGAAAGCAACCGAACTTGGTGCAAAGGTTATTGCAATGTCTGACTCCAACGGATATATCGTTGATGAAAACGGCATAGACCTTGACGCTATCAAGCAGATTAAAGAAGTTGAAAGAAAGAGAATTAAAGAATATCTTAACTACCATAAGGATGCTCAGTACGTTGAAGGCTGCTCCGGAATTTGGACAGTTAAGTGCGATATCGCTCTTCCTTGCGCAACTCAGAACGAAATCAGCGACGAAAGTGCAAAAATTCTTGTTAAGAACGGCGTAATCGCTGTTGCTGAAGGTGCAAATATGCCTTCAACTCCCGATGCAATCCATACATTCCAGTCTGCAGGCGTTCTTTTTGGACCTGCTAAGGCTGCAAATGCGGGCGGTGTTGCAACATCAGCTCTTGAAATGAGCCAGAACTCAATGCGTTATTCATGGACTTTTGAAGAAGTTGATGCAAAGCTTCACGATATTATGGTTAATATCTACAAGAATTCGGCTGCTGCTGCAAAGGAATACGGCATGGAAGGAAACCTCGTTGCAGGTGCAAACATTGCCGGCTTCTTAAAGGTTGCAGATTCAATGCTTGCTTACGGTGTGGTTTGATAACTTTACGATAATTGTAAGTGGCTGTGAACTCATAAAACAGGGCTCACAGCCATTTTGTTGTCTTTAACGTTGTCAGAAAAAGTTGAAAAAAAGTATGTTTTGGTGACGGTATGGAAAAAATTTGCGGCATTATTTTGGGTGGACAGTATTCAAAAATAAACATTTCTTCCGAGGTCGATTTTGTTATTGCATGTGATAAAGGATATAAATATGCGGTTGAAAGCGGAATAAATCCGGATTTGTTCGTCGGCGACTTCGATTCATTTAACGGAAAAGTACCTTCAAACGTGAAAATTCTTGAATTGCCCACCGAGAAGGATGATACAGATGCTCTTGCAGCGGTCAGATATGCACTTAAGCAAGGATACAGAAGAATAGAGTTCTACTGTGCGTTCGGCAAAAGAATAGACCATTTTTTCGGAAATATCCAGGTTTGTGCTTTTGTTGCCGAGCACGGCGGCATTGCCTATATGCAGAATGAAGAAACTTCAATTTGTGTCTTTTCAAATCAAACGGTAAAAATTCCCGAAAAAGAGGGGTATTCTCTGTCGGTTTTGTCTCTGTCGGATGTGTGCAGGGGCGTTACGCTTAACGGAGTCAAGTATAAAATTGACAAATTCAATATGACAAATACGTTTCCTATCGGCGTAAGCAATGAATGGAACGGACTGGCGGAAATTTCGGTTGAAGACGGCATAATTATGACCGTTCTTTCCAAAATGTAATATACAATATTTATTATACGGAGTAAAATTATGAGAGAGATCAGTTGTCAAAAAATAGAGGAAACCATATTTGAACTTTGCAGCAAAATTTGCACGGTGCTGCCAAACGACACGGTGCAGATGATTGAAAATGCTTACAAATGTGAGATTTCCGAATACGGTAAGTCAAATTTGAAAATAGCACTTGATAATGCGAAAACGGCAAAGGAACAAAATATGCCTATATGCCAAGATACGGGAATGGTTGTGGTATTTGCCGAAATCGGACAAGACGTTCATATCGTCGACGGAAATTTTGATGAAGCCATTAACAACGGCGTGAGAAAAGCATACGTTCCTTTTAGAAAAAGCGTGTTGACGCCCCTTGAAAGAGAAAATACCAAGGATAATACTCCGTGCGTTATATACAGTTCAATTGTTAAAGGTGATAAAATCAAATTCAATGTTGCGCCTAAAGGATTCGGAAGCGAAAATATGAGTGCACTTAAAATGCTTAAGCCGTCCGAAGGAATTGAAGGTCTTAAAAAATTTGTTATAGATACTGTTTCCAATGCAGGCGCTAATCCTTGCCCTCCGGTTATCGTAGGAGTTGGAATAGGCGGCACAATGGATAAAGCGGCGGTTATGGCAAAGCACGCACTTGTTATTTCTAAAAATTCCGAAGATGAAAAAACGGCTGAATTAGAAAAAGAATTACTTGAAAAAATAAATTGTCTCGGCATCGGACCGCAGGGGATGGGCGGAACAATGACTGCACTTAACGTGTTTATTGAAACGTATCCTACCCATATTGCCGGATTACCGGTTGCGGTAAATATTCAATGCCATTGCGGAAGACACGGGGAGGCCGAAATATGAGAACAATAGTTTTTCCGATAAAAGATAAAAAAGAACTTGAAAATCTTAAAGTAGGTGAAAGTGTGTATATTTCGGGGACGGTATATACCGCTCGTGATGCTGCACATAAAAAACTTATAGGATTGCTTGAAAAAGGTGAGGAATTGCCAATAAAAATAGAAAATCAGTGCATTTATTATACGGGACCTTGTCCTGCACCTAAAAACAGACCTATCGGATCCTGCGGACCCACCACAAGCGGAAGAATGGATGCTTATGCGCCGACACTTTTGGATTTAGGTGAGGCAGGAATGATAGGAAAAGGCAACAGAAACGATGACGTTATCAATTCATGCCGAAAGAACAAGGCGGTGTATTTTGCTGTTCCCGGCGGTGCGGGAGCGCTTATAGCGGATTGCGTAAAAGAGTGTGAAGTCATTGCTTTTCCGGAACTTCTTTCAGAGGCAATACATAAAATTGTTATAGAAAATATGCCAGTTATCGTTGCGATTGACACGGACGGAAACGATATTTTTTCTATCGGCAGAGAAAAATATAAAAAGTGAATTTACACTTTTTTGCAGATATGATACAATAGACACATAAAATAAAAAGGAATGATAAAAATAGACAGTTTTATTTTTTCGGAACTGAAAGAGAAATTTAACGGAAACAAAAACCTTGTCAGACAGTTAAATCCGCTTATTCTTGCATCGGTGGGAGATGCGGTTTACAGTTTGAATATAAGGGCACACCTTGTGGCAACTCACGATATGAACGCAAATTCGCTTCACGGGGCGGCATCTAAACTTGTGTGCGCCGTCGCACAAAAAAATGCATATTTTCTTATAGAAGATATGCTTACCGAAGACGAACTTTATATTGCAAAAAGGGGCAGAAATTCTCATCCGGGGACAGTTCCAAAAAATGCGGATATCATTGATTACAGAGTTGCAACTGCGTTTGAAGCAGTTCTCGGCTACTTGTATATTTCCGGAGAAAACGGAAGAATAGACGAAATAATTAAAAAAATATTGGAGAATAATAAATGAAAAATTTCAGCAACAACAGATATTCTGACAGAAATGAACGTGGTTCTTTCGGACATAAGAACGACGGAAGAAAGCCGTATTCCAAAGACGGATATAAGAAAGACGTCTATAAAAAAGATTTTTCCGGCTATAAGAAAGGCGGATATAATAAGGAAAACGGATTTAATAAGGATGGGGAGTTTAAGAAAAACTTTTCCGATAAACGCAAGTTTGAAAATGAAGATTTTCATTCCGAGGACAGATTTTCCAAACGTGAAAACGAAGAACTTCCGGAAAATGTTCTTGAGGGCCGCAATCCTATAAGGGAAGCACTGAAAGCAGGCAGAACTATCGAACGTCTTCTTGTTGCGCAGGGAGAAATTCAAGGCTCGGTTAAAGAAATCGTTTACGATGCAAAGGCGAACGGTGCAATTATTCAAGAAGTTGAAAGAACAAGACTTGACCATATTTCCGTAACGGGAACTCACCAAGGTGTTATTGCGTACGTTGCGGTAAAGGAATATTGCACGGTAGACGATATTCTTGATTATGCTAAAGAAAAGAACGAGCAACCGTTTGTAATCGTTCTTGACGGAATATGCGACCCGCAGAATTTGGGTGCAATCATTCGTACGGCTGAATGTGCCGGTGCACACGGTGTTATTATTCCGCAAAGACGTGCGGTAGGTCTTACACCGGTCGTTGCAAAATGTTCCGCAGGTGCTATTGAATATATGAGAATTGCACGTGTTACCAATATTTCACAGACGATCGAAAAACTTAAAAAAGCAGGCGTATGGGTTTACGGCGCTTCTATGGAGGGAAAAACATATTCGAGAGTGAATATGACCGGACCGGTTGCACTTGTTATCGGAGCAGAGGGCGAGGGCATTTCTCCGCTTGTCAAGAAAAACTGCGATTGCCTTGTTTCAATGCCTCAGGTAGGACATATTGACTCGTTAAATGCATCTGTTGCGGCAGGTGTACTTGTTTACGATATAGTTCGTCAGCGCGGTGAAAAGAATTGAAAATAGATGTTTCGTTAGAACAACTTGCTATTCTTGCGCAAAACGGTGACACCGATGCAATGGAAAGAATTGTTACCGTTTTTGACAGGATTTTAAGAAAAAAAGCAAAAAATTATCATATTATGGGTGCCTCTTCTGACGATGTGAAGCAGGAAGGGCTTATTGCCTTGTTTAAGGCGGTAATGACTTTTGACCCGAAGAAGAGTAAATCCTTTGAAGCATTTGCGCTGATGTGCATTAACCGTCGAATTACTTCTGAAATTAAGTCGGCAAGATGCAAAAAGCACGAAATACTTAATTCCTGCGTTCCGATTGTAAATTCTGCGGAGGATGGGGAATATACCGTTGCAGAGGAAACAATAAAATCCTCCGCACTTGACCCGGAATATCAGTTTATTCTTACTGAAAGAAGAACCAGCACAAGAAGAAAAATAACCGGCTCGCTTTCAAAAAAAGAGATGCTTGTACTGAATGAATACTTGCAGAATAAAAACTATGACGAAATCGCCGAAACACTTGGCATAGACAAAAAAAGTGTAGACAACGCACTTCAGCGAATTAAGCATAAACTGAAACGAATAACAATAGTGTAGTAGTATATGACTTAACTAATTTGATGTATTAAAAGAACTTCGTGATTATTTACCACGAAGTTCTTTTTCTCTCCATTTTTTCGGTGAAACACCGTATTTGTCCTTAAAACATTTTGAAAAATATTCAATACCCGAAAAACCGCACATATCCGATATTTCCGAAATAGAATTTTTACTGTCTGCCAATTTTTCGGTAGCAAGCTTTAACCGTTCTTCTAAAAGATAATTCATAATTGAAATTCCGCATTCTCTTTTGAATGTTTCGGTCAAAGTTACGGTGCTGTAATGAAATTGCAGACTTAGTGCCGATAACGATATTTTTTTAGATATGTTTTTCCTTATATACTCTTTTATCAAGTCGCTTAGTGAAGGAATTTCTTCGTTAAGCAGACCGTTTTCTTCTATGTAGTTGGCTATTACTTTTAAGTATGATGCATACGCCGTTATTTTTTTTAGCGGCATTTTAGGTATTCTTTTTGAAACCTCGGCAAGTGCTTCGACATCAATATCACGGTCATATTTCTTTGCTAATTTTATTTGAATATCTTCTTCTGACTCTTCGGCAAGACCTATGCTTAGCATTATGTACGCAAGTGTCTTTTTGTTCACAACAATGGGCGCAATTGCACATACGAAACCGAATGGACAGGAGTATAAAAACATTTCATTTTCAAGCGATGCGTGCTTTAATGCACATTCATCTGATTTTTTACATATATTCAGACAGTTTGAGCTTTGGTGAATTGTGGAACAGTAATCACACCAATTCTGCGAAAAAAGAAATATGTTGTGAAAATGACTGTTTATAAGGGCAATTTCCATTCCCGATATTTCGTGAAAATCACTTAATAATTCCTTAACTTTTCTTTCGTTCATAATAATCTACCTCTTATTTTATCATATCATATTTACTTTTATAATTCAAGCATATTTATTGATTTTATAAGTTATTTTATTGATTTTTCATTGTGTGATAGCACATTAGGTGTTATAATTTAGAAAAATAAATAAATGGAGTTTTTTATGCTTAGTACCGTACTTGTTATTTTTATGATTTTACTTTACACATGTCAGTCGTTGTTCGGAAAACTGTTTAACGACAATTATCCCGGAAAATCCGAAATGTCTTCACCTGTTTATACGGTGGCTACGGGTCTTTTCGTTGCACTGACTTCTTATGCCATTGCAGGGTTTTCATTTAATCTTTCGTGGCAGGTAATTTTGCTCGGAGTTTTTAACGGAATTATTCTTTTGGCTTATGACTTTGCACTTCTCGGAGCTTCAAAGTACGGTCCTTATTCAGTTTTGACGGTCTTTAATGTTGCCGGAGGTATTATTATTCCGTCTATGTTCTCATGGCTAATGTTTGATACTGAGTTTAAGTATGTTCAAGCTATTTGTGTTGTTGCAATTTTGATTTCCGTTTACCTTATAAGCATTAAAGGCGGCGAAAGTTATACCAATAAATTTAAGTTCTTTCTTTGGTGCTTCATTTTATGCATTGCTAACGGTCTTTACGGTACTGTACTTAAATTTCATCAGTTTTATTCGGATAAAGGTCTTTTTCCCGGAGAAGAAAAGGGTCTTGTTGCCATAACGTTCCTGCTTGCCGCTATTTTTTCAATGATTATTATGTTCAAAAAAGGCGGTCCGTCTTCGGTTAAGGCGTTTAAGGTTCAAAATAAAAAATCATTGCTTTTTCTTATCATTTCGTGCTTAATCTGCACAACGGCGATAAATCTTTATATGTTTATTGTTCCGTACGTTAATTATTCGATGCTTTGTACGTACGACAATGCCGGCGTATTTATGTTAAGTTTCCTTTCGTCGGTTGTGTTCTTTAAGGAAAAAATACAGTGGAAAAACATTTTAGGGTGTATTATAGTATGCATTTCACTAATCTGCATATCAATATTTTAATGGAGGAAAATAAATGAAACATAAGGTTATTTTAGTAGGCACAAGCAAAGGTATGGGTTCGGTCCATATCGAAGGAGTTATCAAGCACGGCAGCGAAATAGTTGCTTTGTGCGACTGCAACAAAGAAACGCTTGAGTATCAGGGTGAAAAATATAATGTTCCCGCTGACAGACTTTATTTAGACTGGCACGATACTCTTAATTTGGACGCAGATATCGTTATTATCGCTACGCCCGATCAGTTCCACAGAGAAATGTCCGAGCAGTATTTGGCAGCAGGCAAGAACGTTTTATGCGAAAAGCCTCTTGCACTCACGAGAGATGATATGGAGGCAATAATTGCCGCTTCAAAGAAAAGCGATAAAAAGTTTATGGTCGGACAGATTTGTCACTTTACAGACGCATTTATTAAGGCTAAAAAGCTGATTGACGACGGTAAAATCGGTGAAATCTATTATGTAGAATCCGAATATGCACACGATTACGACAAATTGTTTGAAACGGCAACATGGAGAAGTGATCCGCTTAGACACGGCGTTGTTGGCGGCGGATGCCATGCAGTTGACTTGCTTCGTTGGTATGCCGGTGATCCCGAAGAAGTATTTGCATACGGAACACACAAATTGCTTCCGATGGTTCCTTATGACGATTGTACCATTTCGGTTCTTAAATTCCCTAATAACGTTGTAGGTAAAGTATTTGTTTCAACGGGATGCAAAAGACCTTACACAATGAGAACTCTTATTTACGGTACCAAAGGCACGATCATTTGTGATAATACTTCGGATACAATGGAACTTTATACGTTGCTTCCCAATAGCAATATTGTAAATGAAACGCCCGAAATTATTCCCGTAGATGTAAACAACCATAATGCATTCGGAGAATTCAGCGTTTTTGCAGATATTATTGACAACAATAAAGAAGTTGAAATGGATGCAGTTATGGGTGCTAAAACGATTGCCGCTTGCCTGGCTATCGTAGAATCTTCGGAAACCGGAAAACCCGTTAAACCCAATTACGAATTCTGATTAAAAAATAATGCGTTGAGGTAAATGCATTATGATAAAGGCATACCTTATTCTGTTGACAGTGAATATCATGTGGATTCTGCCTATAAAATACTATGATTACCGAAGACGATGCTTGGGATAAAATAACCGAACAGCTTCTTGCGACTATTCACGACGTATGGGTGGGAAAATATTCACGTATGGTTTCGGCGCCCATATACTTTGAGGTTGCCAAGGAACTTATTGATGAGGTTTGCGAACTGCTTAAGCCAAAATATTTTCATTTGGAATGGGTGGCGAATATACGGATTTTTTGAACTCGGTAAAAAATACAAAAAGCATTATCGGTATTATCTCTCGGCCGATGCTTGCAACAGTAGAAGCAAATAAGATTTCTTTGTTGTGCGAAATGGATAAGTTTTGCGAAGCAAAGAAAAATAAAAAATTATAATCATCAAAAAAATGCCTCCAAAGTTCGTAAAACTTTGGAGGCATTTCTTCTTACTTGATAAATTTGTTCATATCAAATTTTGCTAAACGAATATGCTTTCTGTCAACAGTGTACGACATTGCCAATTCATTTGCATCAAAATATTGCACAAAGGGGTAGAAGCAGCTGCCGTTCATATCTGCCTGCAGCACGATAGAACTGTTTGCAATGTTTTCGGTATCTATTTTTATTATGCCTATATGATTTCTGTCGATAGGTGCGTGGAAAAGATATAACTCGCCGCCATAATATATAAAATCCGAACGCGACTGACAATCATCTACTATAACGGATTTATCCCATTTGCCTGTTGTTAAATCGTACGCCGTTAAGAAACCGTATTTGCTCGGTTCTTTTTGCCGAACAAAATAATAGCATTTGTCGTTAATCACATAAGTTGCATTTTCCCATTTAGAAAGATTTATAAAATCAGGTTGGGCAACGTATTCCCAGGTTACTAAATCATCGCTTTTGATAATACAGTTGAAATCACCGCTGTATGCTCCCGAATAATAGTATTTCTTTCCGTTCTCAATTCTCGATGAAAGTTTTTGCATTATTCCGATATCGGAATACATAGTTTTGCAGGGAATTCCGTTTTCGGCAAGGGTAGATTTAATTCCGCTGATACTGAAATCGTTTACCGTATTTTTTACGGCAAAACGGTTTATTCTTACTTCACCGAGAGACTTTGTCGGAATGTCAAACGAACGGTAAAAGCGATAATAATTGCTTTCTACACGGGCGGTCCACATTATGAAAACGGTGTTGTCGTCTCTCGGCATTAAAATCGTATCGTAAACCATATCTATTTTCTTGCCCGAAAATTCATCGCCGGCAGACTGTATATCCATAAAAACCTTGTTTTCTGTGTCGTTTGCGGGACAGTAAACAAATCTTGCGGTTTGATTGCGTGGGTCTTCGGACGGCTCTTTTGTGTTTGCGTAATACGTCATATAAATCATTCCGTCTATAACGGTGAAAGTTGAAACGTGAACCATCTTGTCTGCTTCAGCTACTTTGCCGGCTAAAACGAGTGCTTCGGTTTTTTCAAAGTCCGTAACAAAGCGCTCGCTGATTTCTTTTGAAAAAAGCTTTCCTTTTTCTTTTGCTTCTTCGCTGACGTCGGAAGACAAATAACCTGCGTAATCGGTTATTTCGGATTCACTGATAATTTCTAAAATTCTGTCGGTTTTTGCGTCCTCGGAAAAAACGTTGTTTTCATTAAAATTCATAAGTTATGCTCCTTTTTTTATTTTGCTTTTTATAAATGAAATTATGATTGAACAAATTGATAGCGACTCGTTTAATACACCGACGATTGAACCGAGATAAATATTGTATATTAAAAACGATAAACAAACGGGAATTGAAACCAGTTTTGTCAGCTTCGGATTTTTCAGCCAAAATGATACGGTAACAAAGGTAGATGCAGATATGGGCAAAATATTGATAGGGGATTTGAAAGTGAAAATTCCGAATACCCAGCCGCACAATATGAAAAGTATGGGCCAAATAATATTATCTGCCCATTTTTTGCTTTCACGGTTCATAAAAACAATTTCTCTCGGAATACCTATAAAGTTGGGTATTGCTCCTGCAAAACCGCCGAGCAACAGATAATGAACTACCCAACATATATCTGCGCACAATTTCAAAATTATCATTTTTTTGCGACTATTTTGCTGATATATGGTAAATAACGATACCATAGCGCCTACACCGAATATTTGCGAAACTATTTTCATACGCTTTTTCTCTCCGAAAATATATTGAATTGACTTGAATTTGCGGCTAACTTGTGTTAAAATTATATTATAAAATGGTATTAAAGTAAAGAAACTATATTGGATTATTTTAACACTATCTTGTAAAAAAGGATTAAATGATGATCAATAAGAGATATGAAGATTATAACAGCATTGACAATAAAAAGAATTTTGTTCTTTTTGATAATCTTGTGAGATCAAAATTCAAAAACAGTACGGAAATGAACTGGCACGAAAATATAGAAATTGAACTTTGTATTGAGGGCAGGGGTAAAGTATTTATTGACGGGCTTGAATATGAGATAGTTCCGAAAGATGTTGTTATAATCAACTCTAACGCAATACACTATACGTACACCGACGATAAACTTGTTTATTCCGCATTGATAGTCAGCTCCCGTTTTTGCAAAAGTATCGGGATTGACTATGAATTGACAAAATTCAAAAGCGTTATAAAAGATAATAAAATCGCTGATTTCTTTACAAAAATCCGGGAATTGAATTCAAAGGATGATTTTCCGTTTAGGGAAATACGGCAAAATATGTTCTTGATAGAAATTTTAGCTGAAGCGGCGGAAAGATATTCAACTGAAATAAGCACAAATAAATATGATTCAATGAAAAGCGTTAAGGATACTTTAACGTATATTCACGGTAATTACAGTGAAAAAATTACACTTGATATGATTTCAAAAAGCATAAATACGGATAAATTTTTGATTTGCAGACAGTTTAAGGAAGCAACAGGGAAGACGGTGATTGAATACACAAACGCTTACCGATGTCAAAAAGCCGCCGAACTCATAGCGTCGGGCTGCAACATTTCGGAAGCTGCGCACCTGACCGGATTTAACAATTTTTCGTTTTTTACGAAAACGTTCAAAAAATATATGGGTGACATTCCGTCAAAGTTTAAGGAAAAGACTTTGTAAAAGTCCGCAAAAACTATTTTCTTATATATAAAAAAGCCACGGCATTTACCGTGGCTTAAAAATTTCAAATCAGAATACAAGATGAGTTAAAAATTTATCAAGACATACGAGGAAACCTAATACAAAAACGTAAATAGCAAACGGCTTGAATGACTTATTTGCTATAAGCTTTAGCATATATCTTACGGCACAGTAGCCAACGATGAATGCGGCAACCGTTCCTAAAATAATCGGCAGGAAAGTAACGGTTACTTCTTGAACTTCGTCACGCTTTAAGATGAACTTTAAAACGTCCCAACAAAAAGCACCGAACACAGAGGGAATACTCATTAAGAATGAAAACTTTGCAAGAAATTTTCTGTCAAGTCCAAAGAATACTCCGCCGGCAATAGTAGAACCGGAACGGGAAACACCGGGTAATGTTGCAAGACCTTGGATACATCCTATCTTTACAACGTCAAGCGCTGAAACCGTTTCCAAATCTTTCTTTTGATAGGACTTCGGAATCATCTCCATTACATAAAGAACGATACCTGTAAGCATAAAGCCGTAACCCAAAAACATATTTGAAAAGCTGTCCGGCAAAAGTGCTTCAAGAAGCACCGCAATTATAACTGTCGGAATAGTTGCAAATACTATCATATACGTCATTTTTTGAAGCGGATGCTTTATCAGTTCAACGATATCTTTCCAGAAAACGATGAAAACTGCGGCAAGTGTACCGATATGCAAGCATACATCGAACACTCTCGGCATTTCGGCAAGATCGAAAATGTTTTCAAACAATTTCAAATGACCGCTGCTCGAAATAGGTAAGAATTCGGCTAAACCCTGCACGATGCCGAGAATAATTGATTGCCACCAGGTTATTGTTTTAGCAAGTAATGTCAATTCCATATAAACGCTCCGACAAAAATAAATTCGTTAATAATGATACCATATTCGATGCCAAATGTCAAGTTTACACGATGTATAATGTGCTTTATTATAAGTCTATGTACGGATTTGGCATTTTTTCTTATTTTTTTCATAATTCGGTTGATTTATTTTTCAGAATTAGTTATAATAATGGATAGAAAATTTTTAGGAGGAGAAATTCTATGCAATATTCAAATGAAGTTCAAGAAATGATTTGTGTTGCTAAGGGTGCTAAACATGATCCTGCTCCTATTCCCGAGGAAGGCAAATGGGTTGCTTCTAAGGAAATTAAGGACATTTCAGGTCTTACACACGGCATCGGCTGGTGCGCACCTCAGCAAGGTACTTGCAAACTTACACTTAAC
>JAZRYL010000017.1:0-41424 GCA_045600705.1 Clostridia bacterium
AAGCAATCGTTCGTAGAACGGCAAAAGTCGCAAAGCGAATTTTGTACGTGTATCGGGAGCAAGTGAAATATTCGGCTAAACGCCAAGGGCGTTCCGAATGTTTCCGCAGCGCACCGTATCCCCTTACTGCCAATACTCGTCTATGACGAGCTTTTTTGTTGTTCACCCCCGAGGAAAATAAAATCACACTGTATATAAAAAATCCCGTTTTAGTTAACATGAAACGGGATTTTCTTTTTTTACCTCAAATCGCCTTTATAAAGCGGAACGGTAATTACTTCGCCGAAGCGAATGGGAAATTCTTCTTTTTTTATTGTGTGAACCTTATCACCCTTATGTTCTTCAACAATTCTGCTCCACATTTTATCCTTGGCATAGGTAATAGACGAAGTTATAATGCTTACCGCACTGTCACGGTTAATGATTGCAGGGAATCTGTCCGCATAGCAAATACAAAGTGTTCCGCCTAAAACTTCCGTTCTGCCGCCGTTAAGCGTTTCGAACGCCGTGCCTTCTTCTTCCGCCTTGAAGCCTAACACCCACAAGTCGGAATGGTCATTGACTATTTCGTGTTTGCTTCTTTCGGGGTTTATCTGTCTTGCCCAAACCTTTTGTCCGATAAAATGATAGCAGGGCGTTTCTCTTGAATATGAGAACTGTTCTTCACGTTCCTTTTCAACCTGCTCTCCTGCGCCGCCGGTGCCGGGAATGCCGCCCAAGGTACAACCTACGTTTTCCATAAAGACTTTTCCGCCCTCAACGGAATTGAAATACATGGAAATCGCCTGCGTGTGCAAGTCGGAAAGAACAAGTGTACGTGTTGATGCGTGGTCCACAAGTGTGTTCATACCCGAAAGTTGTTCAAAAGCGAACAAATCTTCCATAACAAGCGGTGTATCGGAATTACCTTCCACCTTAAACAGTCCCGTGTGCTTTTGTTTTTTCAGTTCATCGGTGTTGCACAAGTCACAATACATAAAGTTAATTCTGTTAACGGTTGCAGGAACAGTGACAGGTTTATCTAAAAGATACACACCTGCCTGAAAATATACCGTGGAAGCACCCGAATCAAGTGCTTTTTGAATTGCGTCGGAGGCAGGCTTGCTTCCGTCGTTGGTTGCACCGAACGAGTTTACACTCACCCATTTTTCGGGTTTTTCCCACGGGATAGCGGGAGTATCCTCAATAGGAAGTGCAAGAGTTTTCATTTCGCCCTTATCAATTCCCGAAACAGCACCGTGGGAAGAAAATTCCTCAATATTACCGTCAACATAGGGCGAATAGTAGGAGCTCATTGAATGACAATATCCCGAAACGGAAATATCACGGAGATAAAGTGCGCCGAATTCGTTGCGAACGGCAAAATCGTCATTAGTCGTACCCGTAAATTTACCGTCAATGCAGACCGTGTGTCCGTCAAAGCCCACGGTTCTCAGTGCAGGGCATTTATTCTCACTTTCATAATCTCTGATTGAAACAATAGTGTCGCCTACAAAAAAGCCTGCACGTTTTTGGTGTGATGCCTTAATGTGTTCAAAAAACGCAAAGTGCGTCTGCGGAAGTACCCTGAACCCGTAATCAAAGCCAATTACCTCAACGTTTTCCGCAATGCAGGCAGAAGCCTTATCGTGAATAATCTCAAACCCTGCGCATCCGCCGTAGTTTTCATCGCTTGAAACGATTTTAAGATTTCTCACCGCACCGGTGTTGTTGGCGAAATACACTACGCCCGTAGCGCCATGATTGCCTTTTCCGATATTAACGGTCATATTTTCAATCATGTTCGTCATGGCAATGTTCGACGCTTCGCCACGCATAAAACTGATAACGGGACGGTCGTTTCCGTACTCAAAACCCTTACAGTTGTCCTGAAGTTTGATTATTACATTTTCCATACTTTCGCCCAAAAGACGAAGCCGACAGTTCATTTCAAGATACGGCACGTTAAGGAAAATATTTCTGAAATGTTCAAGTGAATAAGTAACCGTATCACTTACAAGATACGTTCCGTTGGGGAAATAAATTATTTTTGATTCGGGAAGTGTTTCGGGCCAAATAATGCATCTTTGACCGTTCACACGGCGAATTTCGAAGCCTATCCATGCTTCGTCACCCTCCATAGAATCAAGTTTTTCTTTTGTCTTGTTAAATGCGTCAAGATACACGTTAAAAATATCGTCGATTGCTTGGCAGAGTGCCTTTGTGCAATCTTTTTTTCCTGTATTGTCGCAGTTATACGGCGGTTTTGTAACGTCAATTATACCCTTTGCATCATCGGGGAATCTGTATGTGTTCATGTTATTCTCCTATAAAAAAATCGCAAATCATTTGTGCGGAATCGTTTGAAAATTCGTTTTTCATAATATTGCTCTGTTCTTCAAGTGCCGCATCGTCAAAAAGCCGTTTAAGGCAGAGTGACGGAAGCCTTGACGGGTCGTTGGAAGCAATAGCCATTCCGCGCGTTAAGAAAAAATATCTGTTATAACTTTCGCATCCGGAAACCGCATCAATAAACGCAAGCGGAAGCCGTTTCCGTGCCGCCTCGGTTATTGAAAGTCCTCCCGGCTTGGTCATATACAAATCGGTGCTGTCCATAAGCATGGAAACGTTGTCGGTAAATCCCAATATTCGCACGTTATCCGAGCCGAATTTTTCAAGTTTCTTTTTAAGTTTTTCATTTTTGCCGCAGACAACGGTAAGAATTACATTTGACGGCAAAATCGCAGAAAGTTTTTCCGTCATATCCTCCATAGGTCCGCAGCCCATACTTCCGCACATCATCAAAATGTGTTTGTAATCCGGCGGAATATTCATTTCCTTTTTAGCACGTGCCTTGTCAACCGAATTGAGGAACGTGTCCTTAACGGGAATACCCGACGGAATTATCTGTTCTTCGGGAATACCGCAGGCAACGAATTCGCCCCGAAGATTTTTATGGGGAATAAAATATGCGTCAAGCGTACTTTCCGAAGTGCCGGGCGAACAGGTGTAATCCGTGGCAACAAATGCGGTCTTAACGTTTATTTCGGGATTTTTCGTCAGTTCGTTTACCATAAGTGCCGAAAAAACGTGCACGCAGATTATTCCCGTAATTTCGTTGTCAAGAACATATTTGGTCAGTTTTGTAATGCCAAGCGAAAACAGTTTATACGCCGCCGAATCATCCGAAAGCAGACTTGGATGCTTTTCGGCGAATTCATACCCCTGGTCGAACAGTACCGGAGCATATCTGTATATTCTCGTGTGCCACGAAGAAATAAAATCGGACATTTTCGGTGAAACGAACGCAAGCGCATCCTCTACCAAACATTCCGTTCCGTTTTGAGCAAATTTTTCGGAAATAGACCCTGCCGTGGAGTTATGCCCCTGACCGGTATTGCATGTTAAAATCAGTATTTTCATTTTGCATCACCCTTTTTGTTTATACGGATATTATACTCTAAATAGCCGTTGAGGTCAATAAAAGAAAATTTAATACGTGTTGCTCAGACCGACAGTTTTTGCGTGTCTACGATTATATAATCATACAAAAAAAGCAGGTGGCAGGTATGAAAAAATCAGTAAGACCTATTTTTATGATTCTTTTGGGAGTGCTTTGCGGAAGAATAAATTTTTTAGAGGGTATCTATCCCTTCGGAATTGCGCTTTTGTGCGTTTGGGAGAGTCAAAACGATTTTGCCTGTTTGTATTCCGGCTGTATTATCGGCGCCGCATCCGCCGTGTTGTCCGTAAAATCGGTAATTCTGAACACGTTGCCGTACGGCATTATTTTTCCCGAAATACTTCTTTTGCGGAAACATTTTAAGAACAGTACCGTGTTTTATATGTTAAGCGCATTGCTTGCATTTTCCGTTCCTGCGCTTATACTTAATATTGACCTTGCGCAGCGAATAACTGAAGTGTTTTCAGGATTGGTATGCTGTTGTCTTATCCCCTTGATGAAGCGTCTGTATATTTCTTTTGAAGAAATAGAAAGCCGTCTTGCGCTTGAACATGCAGATATTCTTGCCCTTTGCACCGTGGGCGGACTTATTATTTCCTCACTGCCCCGTGTGGGAATATTCGGTTTTGACCTGTGCATATTTGCGCTTCTTGCTTCATCTTCGCTGAGTATATGTGCATTCGGCCCGTCGGGAAGTATATGGGCAACCGTATGCGGAATTCTGTGGGTGATAAAGGGCGGAGATTTTACCGTTGCAATGTGCCTTATTTCCGGCGGAGTTATCGGCGGAATGATTTCCGCAAAACGGGGCGGCGTTATGCTCGGTTACATTTTAGGCGATTTACTGATAAGTCTGTTTGTGCTGAGAACTCCCGTGCTTTCCCTCGGAATACTGAATTTACTGTTCGGTTGCGGATACACGGTATTTTTGAAAAAATCTTTTCTTGAGCGGCTTCGCAGACTTTCCGGCAGAGAGTCGGGGGTGAACGACCTTGAAATGGACTACATAGAGGGGTTTAGAAAAAAGCAGACGGACAAGCTTGAAAGTGCAGGCAGAATGTACAACGAACTTGCAAGTGCATTTATTGCTTCGGATATGGACGGAAAATTCAAAGAAGAACTTACGGTCTGTGCCAAAAAAGTGTGTGACGGCTGCAAGAAAAAGGAATACTGTCTGACAAACAGAAAAAGCGACACCGCTTTGGAAATAAGTCAAGCGGTGGAAAACACCGTAGAAATGGGCAAACTTGAAGCACTTCCCCTAACACTCACCGCAAGATGTATTCGTCCCGTTGATATGATATGCGCTATCAACGAAAACTTTGCTCGGCTTTCCGAGGGGCTTAAAGAAAAGACCGAAAATGAAATTGCAATGCAGTTAAAAAGTGTCAGCGAAATGCTTTTTTCACTTTCCGGGGAAATATCCGCATTGCCCGAATTTGACAAAGAAAAGGAAAATCAGGTAAAAGATGTGCTTAACTCACGGATAGGCAGAATAAATAAGGTGGTTTGCCGAAAAAGCGGTGAAAGTCACTTGCTTGAAATTTCGCTGCCGTCAAACAGCCGTGATATGAAAAATAAAATCTGCAATGCGCTTTGCGACGGTTACGTAGGTTCATACGTGTGCATAAGCGGAGGCGCAGACAGGAAAGGCGGATTTTTCGGCACATTCGTTCCGAAAGCAAAATTCAGTGTTACGGGATTTGCAAAAAGGAGCAACAAGCAGGGTGAAAATGTGTGCGGAGATTCTTTTTCCATGAAAAGCGTTGACGAAAGGTCCTACATAGCCGCAATCAGCGACGGTGCGGGAAGCGGTGTGCGGGCAAAAAACAAAAGTGAAAGCACGCTTGATTTACTTGAAGCCTTTTCCGAAACGGGAATAAAACGAGCCGAAATGTTTAAGGCTATGAACCGTTTGCTTTTGTGCAAGGGCGGAAAAGAAGATTATTCCACGGTGGATGTAACGGAATTCGACCTTGAAAGCGGAATTCTGTACTGGACTAAAATCGGAGCGGTACCCGGATATATTCTGCGAGGCGAAAAAGTGGAAAAGGTGGAAACAGGTTGCCTGCCTATGGGAATCGTAACGAAAATAAGCCCCTCCACCACAAAAAAATTGGTGCAGAACGACGATATTATCGTGCTTGTTTCCGACGGAATATACGACAGTCTTTGTTCGGGAAATTATGACGGCATTTCCTCGTTTTTATCCTGTGCAGAACACGACCCCGAAGTCATTGCGAACTCGCTTATGAAAAAAGCGCAGGAATCCCGTGTGGACGACGACAGAACGGTAGTTGTGCTGAAAGTTGAAAAAACCGCATAGCAGCACAGTTTTTTTGTACAGTTTGGCTACGAAAAATTCCGTTTTTTCAGAAAAAAAGCAACGGCAAACCGTTATTTTGCGGTTTGCCGTTATTCTAATATAGCGTAACGTTATAAATCCGAACCCGTTCAAATTTGTAAAAAAGCACATTTGCTTCGTCATCACACCTTAAAATAAAACATCGGGATTTTCCTTGCTCCAACCTACTTTTTTCAGTTCTTTTTCAATCAGCACTTTTTCTTCTGCCGTGTACCGCCTTAACGGATAAACCGCATCGCCCACTTGAAATCCGAGCAGTTCGCACATAAGCTTTGCCGCCGAAATCGCTTCATATTTACCCATTACGTCTATTACTCGGTTTATTTTTGCCTGCGTTTCTCTTGCCTCGTTAAGTTGTCCGTTTATTGCTTCGCAGTAGAGTTTTTTGTATTCGGGAATCATCGCATTATAGGTTGTTCCTATTCCGCCGTCCGCACCCGCCGAAATTCCCTGCAAAAGATTTTCGTCCGGTCCGTTTATAATATTTATCTCGCCGTTCGTTTCGTTTTTCAGCTTCATTATTTCAAAATAATCTTTTACCGTCCATTTCACCGCCGTTACGTTATCAAGTTCAAATAACTTTTTAACCGTGTCGGCTTTCATTCCGCCGTTGGCAGAATGATGATTGTATATCATAAACGGCAGATGTGTGGCCTCCGAAAGTTCCTTGTAGTAGTTGAATATATCCTCATCTCTGTAATGGTAAAATAACGGAGGCAAAGCGGAAATCATATCCGCACCTGCTTTGTCTGCTTCTTTTGCAAGCTCCTTTGCTTCGGAAAAATTCATGGACGCAATATGTACTATCACCGGCTTGCGTTTTTTCACTTGATCTACCGCAACTTTGCAGGCACGTATTCTTTGGCTTTTATCCATAAGAATTCCCTCACCCGTTGCGCCGAGCACATAAAATCCGTCTGCTCCCTTTTTAATGTCAAATTCAAGCAGTTCTCTGAACACTTGTTCGTTTACTGTTTTATTATCCTTTTCAAAAGGTGTTATTATCGCAGGTAATATTCCTTTAACTTTCAAAATCAACACTCCATTTCCGTCCTATTATTACTGCATTTTTGCTTTTCTTATCGAGTCGTGCATAAAGCACCGTCAACATTTCGCCGTTGTCAAGTTCCACCGTTGACGGATAACCGATATCACTTGATATTCCCGAATTATCGTATATAACGGTGTGATTTCCCCACTTTTTTCCGTTGTCAAAACTGAACATCACGTTTGCACCGAAGTTTCCGTCACGTTTTCCGTAGGAGCAAACAAGCACTCCCGAAGAATGTTTAAGTAGGTGCGCCGGTCCGTCCGCATTTCCGTCGGTTATGCGGTGAGGCTTAGTCCACGTCTTTCCCAAATCGTGTGATTCGGTTTGAAAAAGCGTCATAATTGTTCCGCCCGATTCTTCCCATTGAGTTCTTATGTGACAAATCACCGTGCCGTCATCGGTTAAAACGGCGTGCGGCTCACAGGAAAGTGCACATTCCTTTCCGTTGGGCTTAATAATTTTGTCTATCTTGCCTGCAGGAGTCATATTCCCCGCAAAATCCATATAGTATGCTTCAAGGTTTACCGTATCGTTTCCGTTATAGTCCGAATTGAACGGTCTGCCTACCCACAAAAGACGGTTTTCGTCTATCTGAATAGGTCCGTGTGGCGACGAAACGGGACTTTTTCTTATTTCTCCGAACGTCTTTCCGAAATCATTGCTTATACGGTAATTAACACCCAATGCGTTTTCTTCATCGCTTTCCGAAACGGAAGAAAGGTATTCTTCCTTTAATCCGTCAAACTGTTTTCCGCCGGTATGGTATTCGGTGAACTTTGCCATAAAATCACGTTGAAACGCAACCGTATTATTAAAGCTTGTTACAATGACGTTTTGCTTGCCGAACGGACAAATGCCGCTGTCACGGTCGTCAAGGCACGTATTTATTACTGCTTCGGGTTCGGAAAAAGAATTTCCGTTGTCGTGACTGAATGAAATTACGGCTTTCCCAAACGGACATACGTGAGAAATTCTGTACCCCGAAGCGACTACCGCAACTGTTCCGTTTTGAAGCTTTGCGACGGTAGGCCAACCGAAATAGCCGTAAATACTGTTTTCGTTGGACATTACAACTTTTTCACGGTCAATAAGGTTTATTTTCATATATTTTTCTTGACTCCCTCATTTGTTACTGTATAATAATTATAGTATTACGCTTGTAAAAAAACAATATTCTATCAAGCCGTTTTACTGTAATTTTTGTCTTTTTAGGAAATGGTATGAAACAAATTAAAATCGCAATATGTGAAAAACTTATCTCGGTATTTTTGCAGGACGGTTTTTTTAACTTTCCCAAATCGAACGTGGGCGTCCATTCACACAATTTTGCGGAAATTCATCTTGTTTTAGACGGTACGATCAATTTTTACATTGAAAACAGTATTTACAGTTTAACCAAAAATCAAGCAATAATTATCCCGAAAACATATAAACACTTTTTCAAAATTGCAGGCAAAAGTGCAAGTTCAACCGCTTTTCAAGTTGACGTACAAGCCGCTGAACCGTCAACCTGTTTTGTTCCCGAAAACCTTTCAAAATTGATTGCGGATGAAATTTCCGCCGTAAAGCAATCGGGCAATTACAACGTTCTTTCGGGACTTCTTTCTTCATTATGCTGTATGTCGGTAAACGCTGAGTACAACGGATCTTCTCAGGAAAACCCGGATTTCATCATTAAAGAATTTTTTTCGCATAACTATATGCACGATGTAAAAACCTCAGATTTAGCAAACGTACTTCACTTTTCGGCACGTCACACCGAAAGAATTGTTAAAGCTGTTACGGGAATGACTTTTAAGGAAAATATTATTCACGAAAGGAAACTTGCTTACGAATATCTAAAAAAGTATACTGAATTGTCCAACATCGAAATTTCCGAAGCGATTGGATATAAAACGTACTCGGGTTTTTATAAAATGATAGACAAAAAACAGTCGGAGGAATAACCCCCGACTGTTTTTATGCGTTAAAATACCAGTTATTTATTGTTGAGTAAACATTTGACTCTCTTTTTATTCCCGAAATACTCAGGTTTTCTTTATATAAGAACGTGTTCATTTCAAAGAACAGTCCAAGTTGAGGCAAATCCTTTGCAAGAATATTTTGGAAATCAAGCATCGAACTTTTAAGTGACGCCATATCCGCAGAAGAAGCAATTTTATTAAATGCTTCGTTCATTTCCGACGAAGAATAATTGAACAAGTTTCCACGTCCGTCAATATCGAACGCAAAACGCAGTGACGGTGTTTCCGAAAGGTAATATCCGCCGATAATAAGGTCATAGTCTCTCCTGCCGATTACGCCCGAAAAATCCCCCGAATTATAAGAATTTACCGTTACGCTTATTCCGATTTTACCCAAATCCTCGGCGATTTTTTCTGCGGTTTCGTATCTGACCGGGTCTTCCGCATCGTAAACCACGGCAAGAGAAAGTTCTATTTTTCTGCCGTTGCTTTCAAGATATCCGTCGGAATCGGAATCGGTATATCCCAAGTTTTCAAGCAAATCCTTAGCAGTGGAAACGTTGTAATCGTACATCACTACCGATGTACTTGACAGTGACGAATCGTTGTAAATCGGTTGTTCCGTACCCGAAGCCTTGGTCAGATAAACGTTGTTGATAATGTCGGTTCTGTTTATCCCGTAGGAAACGGCTTTGCGGAAATTCACATCCGAAACGTACTGTCTTGAAAGATTGAAGCCGAGGAACATATATCTTTTGGAAAGATAGTTCACCTTGTTTACGCCGCTTAAAATTTCATAAATTTCCGTTGTGCGCAAACTTGTAGGCACGCAGTCAAGATTTCCGTTTTTGAAATCCTCAAGTGCCGCTTCCGTGCTTTCGTAGCCAAACACCTGAACTTTTTCAATATAGGGTAATTTTTTCCACCATTTTGAATTGGCAACAAGTGTTATTTTGTTTTTGTCCGAAAGATTCATTCCTTCCACGGCAAAGCAGCCGCTTCCCATAGGCGTGTCAAGAGTTCCCTTTGACTTTCCCGAATAGTAATTTTCGGGAATAACGGGAATATTCAGTGCATATACGGTCAAGTATGATTTTACCTTCGGATGAATAATAAGCGTAGTGTCGTAACCCTCGGCGCTTTCAACATAAGTGGAAAGTGCGGGATAATAAATGCTATCGGGGTTTGCAAGCACCGTGTTTATCGTAAATGCCGCATCGGAAGCATCCATTTCTCCCAAATCGCCATGCCAGTGAACGTTTGAACGAAGTTTGATTACCCATGTTCCGTCATCTTCGTTATACTTCCAACTTTCCGCAAGACAACTTGCCGGTTCCATATTATCGTCAAAGGAAATCAATTTTTCAAAAATCATTGAAAACACGTTGCGTGTCTGCGCTTCTTTTACGAAAAGCGGATGAAGCGAAGCAGGATTTCCGATTATGGGAACACGAACCGTTCCGCCGGGAATAATTTCATTTTTTGCGGTTTCGCTGTTCTGTGCAGGAATAATTACCGTACCGCCGTTTTCCTTTTCGGCGCATCCCGAAAGCAATGTAAGGCACAAAAGAAGTGCCGCACTATTTAGAATAAAGGTCTTTATAAATTTCATACCGTGTAGTAACCTTTTTAAGATAATTTTTTGTTTCCTTGAACGGAATAACCTGAAGTGTTATTCCGTCGGAAGAATATTCCTCATTGTTAAGCCATTTTTCAATGTTGCCCTCTCCGCCGTTATATGCGCAAATCGCATTTTCAGTTGATTCAAATTTTTTAACAAGATACGCATAATAGCAACATCCGAGTTTTATGTTCGTTTCCGGGTCGAAAAGATTTTCCGGGTCAACGGAAAGTGAATACTTACTGTTTATCCACTGTGCCGTTTCGGGCATAAGCTGCATAAGTCCGCAGGCGCCTGCCGACGACTTTGCATCCTTTACAAAATCACTTTCGGTGCTGATAATACTGTAAACAAGATATTTGTCAAGACCGTATTCTGCCGAATACTTTTCAACAAATTCCGAATATTCCATAGGAAGTTTTTTTCTTAAAAAGATTTCCGACCCTACAAAAATTCCGAATATCATCACCGCAAGAATTATTACCGTAAGTACAACTTTGAATCCGTTTCTTGCGAAATAACTTCTTTTAGCCATTTAATATCTCCCGAAGAATATCTTCTATTTGTGCGAACGTTTCCTGCAGTGTGCCGCTGTTATTCACCTTATAGTCGCTTCGGCTGAGTTTTTCCTCATCACTCATCTGCCGATTTATGCGGTTTGATACTTCTTCCCGTGTCATTTTTGACCGTTCCATTGCACGTTTAATGCGTTCTTCTTTTTCGCAATACACGGTAAGCACCTTGTCGCACTTTTTATCCATTCCCGTTTCAAAAAGCAGCGGAACATCGTATATTACTATTTTCGCACCTTTATTTTCCCGTGCCTGCCGTTCCATTTCCTCTCCGATTATGGGATGCAGGATACTGTTAAGCAATTCCGTGTGTTCCTTATTGTTAAAGCAATATCGGGCAAGCTTTTTTCTGTCAAGCTCACCGCTTGAAAAAAAGTCCGCACCTAATTTTTCGTATATGGCTTGTGCGCCCTTTTGTCCTTTTTGCGTTATGCTTCGGGAAATTTCATCCGCATCAACTACGGGAATATCTTTTTTTCTTAAATATTCCGACACGGTGCTTTTCCCCGATGCGATACCGCCCGTAATTCCTAAAATCATTTTAAGTCAAACCATGTCCTTCCGACGTTTGTTTCGCATATAAGCGGAACATTCAGTTTTACAACGTTTTCCATAGTTTCTTTCAGCATTTTTGCCGATTCCTCGGCATATTTTTCTTCTACCTCGATAATAAGTTCATCGTGTACCTGAAGAATAAGCTTACCCAGATGCGGATTTTCGTCAAGTTTTTTCTGGACGTTTATCATTGCAAGCTTGATTATATCCGCCGCCGTCCCCTGCACGGGAGTATTCATTGCGATGCGCTCGCCAAATGAACGCACGTTGTAATTCTGCGACCTTATCTGCGGAATGTCACGGCGTCTGCCCATAAGTGTAAGAGAATATCCGCATCTTTTTGCCTCCGCAACGGTCAAATCAAGGTATGCCTTTACCGTACCGTAGGTTTCAAAATATTTTTCAATAAACTCCGCCGCCTCACGCTTTGTTGAATTTATACTTTTCGCAAGTCCGAAATCGCTGATTCCGTAAACTATGCCGAAATTAACCGCTTTTGCTCTGCTTCTCTGCTGCGGTGTAACCTCCGAAATATCTATTCCGAGAACGTTTGCCGCCGTTCGTGCGTGAATATCCTCGTTTTCGTTGAATGCTTTTACCAGTGCAGCATCGTCAGAAAGATGCGCAAGAACACGCAATTCTATCTGTGAATAGTCGCCGTTTACAAGAACGTAGCCCTCTTTTTCGGGCATAAATGCCTTGCGGATATTTCTTCCCGATTCGTATCTTACGGGAATATTCTGCAAATTCGGTTCGGTGCTTGAAAGTCTGCCCGTCGACGTTACCGCCTGCTTGAACGTGGTGTGAATTCGCCCCGTTTTCGGTGAAACAAGCTCATACACCGAATCAACGTAGGTGCTTTTAAGCTTCTGCATTTGACGGTATTCGATTATAAGCGGAGCAATCGGGTGGTCGATAGATTCAAGCACGTCGTTGTCAGTAGAAAATCCCCGCTGAGTTTTTTTCGTTAAGTTTATGCCCATTCCCACAAGTGCGTCCGCAAGCTTGTATGGACTGTTTATATTAAATTCGCAATCTGCAAGCGCATAAATCTCATTGCTTATGCTTTCGATGCGCTTTGAAAATTCGTTGCCCAAGCTGCGCAAAATGTCGGTATTAACGTAAAATCCGTTTTCCTCCATTGTAAACAGTACCTTTGCAAGAGGCATTTCCATATTAAAATACAAGTCGAGCAAATTGCGTTTTTCAAGAGTTTTAAGCTGCTTTTCGAAAACGTACAAAAGTGAACAAGCACCCATTTGACAGTTGTACCGCTTTTGAATATTTTCTTCGCTTACGCCCTCATTTCCTGCGTCAATAAGATATTCTGCAAGCATTACGTCGCCTTGAATATTATTTATTTCGCCGAAAAAGTGCATTGCGCTTTTACTGTCATAAAAATACTTTTTGATTTTTTCGTCTTTCAGCAAGGGTGCAATTTTTTCTGTTGCTTCTTCCCTGCTCATTCCCATTGAAAGAAGGTCAAACGAAATGGAAATTCTGTACTGACACCTTGCATCCTGCGCAAGTAAAATTTCATTTTCGTCAAAATACACCGCAAGCGTATCGCCCGAAAAATCAAATTCGTCAAATTCTTTAGTTTCAAATTCGTATTTTTCTTCTCCGCCGCCTACACGTTCAAGTAAGCTCTTGAACTGATATTTTTTGAAAATCTCTGCCGATATTTCATTATCCGGTGTAACGTAAGTGTAATCACCGAACGTTATTTCGGGCACTTCCCTGAAAATCGTCACAAGAAACTGACTTTCGTACGCACTTTCTTTTCCGTTTACGATTTTCTCCTGCTGTTTACCCTTAAGCTCGTCGGTGTGTTCATAAAGGCCGTCAAGTGAGCCGTATTTATCTATCAGCGACACCGCCGTTTTTTCGCCTATTCCGGCAACACCGGGAATATTATCCGACGAATCGCCCATAAGTGCTTTAAGATCGCACACCTGATACGGTTCAACACCGTAGTTTTCCTTAAGATTATCGGGTGTGAGTTCAAGAATATCGGAAATTCCTTTTTTTGTAAACCAAACGTGCGTATTTTCGGTAATAAGCTGAAATGAGTCACGGTCCCCGGTTATTATTACGGTACTGTCGCCGTTTTCGTCGCCGAGGCGTGCGAACGTGCCGATAATATCGTCCGCCTCATAGCCCTCTTTTTCCACGCACATTACGCCCAACTGTTTAAGCACTTCTTTCAAAAGCGGTATCTGCGGAACAAGCTCGTCGGGCATTTTCTTTCTGCCTGCCTTGTAGTCCGCATAGCGCAAATGTCTGAACGTGGGTTTTTTTAGGTCGAAAGCGCAAATAACTCTGTCGGGTGCATATTCGTCTATCGCCTTATACATCATTTTCAAGAAGCCGTAAACACCGTTGGTGCAAACACCCTCGTCCGTCGAAAGAATCGGCAATGCGTAGAACGCACGGTTTATTAAACTGTTTCCGTCAATAAGAAGATTTTTCATTTTATACTCCAAATGCCCAACTGTCGAACCATTTAAGGAACGTTTTTACGTATTCTCTTGAAACTTCCGTTCCGGTCCAAACGGGCTTAAACATAATAAACAGTACAAGCGATGCTATCAGGAATGCTATAAGCAAAACAAGTGCCGGCTTCTTTTTTGTTCTCATAAGATGGCGGAACGCATATACCGTAAACATCATTATAAAGGGTACGGTAGCAAAGTAGTGGTATATGAATATACATCTTTGTATTCCCATCCAAGGAACAAGGTTGCAGCACACGCCGAGCGTTAAGAACAAAAGCAGTCTTCCGTCACGTTCGTTTCTGTCTGCAAAGTTTTCGTCATCGGCATCAAACAGTTTGTAAATTCCCGCAGACTTAACTGTTTGAGGCAGCTTATAACCCAATTTATGCCGTACGAGCATATAAAATCCGAACAGTGTAGCAACAAGTCCCGCATACCATACCATCGGATTTCCGAACGATGAAATGGTAGCAACGTTATTCGGCGAAGTAAGTTCGCTGCCCGAATAAATATATATTGGTCTGTAAATAACGGGCCAAGTGTACCAATCCGACTGGAACGGGTGCGTTGCCTGAAGCTGTGAATGATATCTGAACATATCCCGCTGATTTGCAAGAATGATTTCGTACCATTTTCTTGTTTCGCCCTTAACGAGCCAATATGGATAATAGGATGCACAGTAAATAATAAGCGGAACAACTATGAATGCCCCGATACAGAACAAAAGTGTATATGCAGTATATTTGGGGAACACGTCAATTATGTGCTTAAGATATTCTTTTTCTTCACCCTTTGCGGTTTTGATATTTTCCTTTGCGACTTTATATTCACCGTATCTTCTGAAAACGGTAATGAAGAAAATTATCGCAAGTCCTGCGCCTGCATAAAGACCTATCCACTTACTTGCGGCGCCCAAGCCGAACGAAAGGCCGCAAAGTCCCAAAGGAATGAACGTCTTTTTAAGAGGCACGTCATAGAAGCTTATACTGTAATACCAATACATAAACAGGAACATAAGTATTATGAACAGTACGCCGTAGGAATCTATGGTGGCAAGACGTGTCTGTGCAAAGTGCATTCCGTCAAGGGACATTACCGATGCAAGAACCGTTGCCCAAGAGGTTTTTCTGAACATCATTAAGCCCACAAAGTACATTGCGGGAACCATAAGCACGCCTGCAAGTGCGCCTGCAAAGCGCCATCCGAAAGGAGTCATTCCGAAAATGCTGATTGACCAGGACATTATATCCTTGCCCAGCGGCGGATGTGTCCATTCGTAAATCGAAAGTCCGTTCAAGCTTTCGTATGCGGTACGTGCGTGATATATTTCGTCGAAATACATACTGTTCATATATGTTGAACGTGTGGGAACAAGTGACTGTTCGTCAAAAAGCATACTGCCGCCGTTTTCACCGGTGGTTGAAGCAATTACTTCTTTTATGGGAATAACGGATTTATCGTCCTTGTTTTCAAAAAATCCCATTTCAATCATTTTTAATCCGGGTGAACCTGCGGCAACCGCAACGTATCTTGCCTTAAGGTCTGCATACTCGCTGTTGTTTCCGGGAAGTCCGTGCCAGTAGTAAAGATTTCCCTGCTCAACCGTGTGTTCTTCGCCCTCGGTCCAATTTTCGCCGTCATTTGAATAGTAAACGGTAAAACTGCCCGTGCAGACACTTACGTTATAATAGCCACGGTCAATTTTCTTAACCTCACCGAAATCTGCGATTACGCAATCGTAGCAGGAGGTTACTTTCCATATTTCACCGCCGTAGTTTTCGCCTGCCATCAAATCGTATTCGTCAAAAAGCGACTGTTCGTCGAATATATTTTTAACATCCGAAGTTGCCTCGCTGCCGTCATAGTCCTTGATTGACGCAATTTGAACCGTCTTGCCGTCGGTGTCCTTGATAACAAGTTCGTTTACCGAAGCACAACCCTCGGGAAGATACATTTTTACTTCCGAATATTCGCCGTTTTTGTCATTATATATAATTCCCGTCTGCCAACCGCCGTTGCCCGCAGGAATTGCCGAAATCGTTTCTATTCCCTCCGGCTCGTTTACGGAAATGTATGCGCCGTCGTTTACATCGGAGAAGAATACATTCACTTCGCCTATTTTTGAGGGATTGGCAAATTTAACGGTATATTCTCCGCCGGAGTTCCACTTTGTTTGGGGAAGCGCAAAATTATTACTTTTTGCATAACATCCCACATCATCAAACAGTCTTTCTCCGTTACCGGCAAGGCTGTCTATAGGATTCACGTTGGAAATAACGTCTTTGACCTGAATTTGTTCGCCTTTTTCAAGAATTGCCGCTTCACATACAGATACGGCGCTTTGAGTCGTAATTTTAACGTATCTTGCGCTTGTTTCCTTGGAATCGGTTTTCGTCCACTGACCGATTTTATCCGTTCCGAAGGACGCTTCATTGTAAAGAGTGTAATTTTCGTTATCCGAAGATGTGTATATCTTGACCTTTCCCGCAGAAGCCGCATCAAACACAAGTTGGTCAAATGTTGTTTCTTCGCCCAAATCGCATATAACACTCGGCTCAAAAGAATTGCTCCACCACTGTGTTTGCGCCGCTTTAACGTCGCCTAACTTTGTAAATGCCACTGATGCGTATATTGCGGTTATCACAAAGCAAATAACAATATCTTTCCACGTAACTTTCGGCAAAGTGAAATTTCTGCGTGCAAGAAGTTTTTCAAGTTTAACGTTCTTTTGAGATTGTGATACTTTTAAGGGAACGTTTTTTCTGCTCTGCACGTTTTTCGTCTGTGTTTTCTTATTTGATTTCACGTTTGCCGGTACGGTGTTCTTTTCCGAAGCAAAAAGTTTTGCCGCTATTACCGCAAGCACGATATAAAGAACCACCGTTAAAAGTGAGAAAAGTATCATTGCAGGTTCTTTGGCGGTCATATACTTTTCAAAATCCTCGTAAACGTAAAGCACAATTCCCGTGTTCACGAAATTGATAAATGCGTAGCCGCCTGCAATAAGAAGCAGTCTTATATCGTTAAATTCCGCAAAGCAAATAGCCAGCATTGCGATTGCAGGGAAAATGTATCTTTCGTGAGTTCTTGTGGAGAAAATAACGAAGCCTGCAAGTGTAATCGCCCCGATAAGCCACAAATATTTTGTGGGAACTACTCCGTTCTTCTCCTTTTTCGCACGAAGAACGTAAAGAAGCGCCGCAAAAATGAATACGAAAACCATAAGCAGAGTTCCCAATGCCGAATAGGACATTCCGAACAAGCATTGCTTTTCGGCGTCTACCCACTGTCCGCCTAAAAGTCCCATAAAGCCGAATCCGCTTAACGTTGCATAGTTGTACGAGCCGAGCGTATCGGAGTATTTTTCAATAAGCCACGTCAATTTTTGACCGTTGGCCATAATGACGGAAAGAAGCAGGAAAATTATTCCCGAAACACCAAGTCCGCCGAAACCGAACGCAAGTCGCTTTTGTGCTTCTTTTTTATTATTACTCTTGAAATTTTCTGCAATTACGGCAAATTCACGTGCGGCGGCAAAAAGCATTGCAGGTCCGAACAAAATTGCCTGCGGTTTAAAGAGCATTCCCACAAAGAACGTGATTACCGACAAGCCGAATTTATCGTTTTCGACAAGTGCGAACGTCAAAAGCATAAACAGAACGAGAATGGAATCCACCTGTCCCCATACCGCCGAATTGATTATCGCCGTGGGAAGAAGCGCATACACGGTTCCGAGTATTGATGCAATATTTTTGCCCGTATGCTTTTCGGTTATTTTGTAAATCAAGTATGCTGAAACAATATCGGCAAGAACTGCGGGAAGTTTAAGTAAAACAAGTCCGAAGCCCTCGGTGAGGCTGATAGAAGAAGCAAGTTTTGAAATTATTCCGAGAACTATCATATAAAGAGGCGGATAGTCGCAGAAATAACCGTCGGCATAGAATTTCGTTATGCCGTCACTTGCCATTTTTCTGCCCCAGGCAGAGAAGCAACCGATATCTACGCTGAATCCCTTATACATAAAGGAAGCAACCACTCTGATAATAAGTGCCGCCGCCAAAGCAACGTACAAAACGGTTGGCGTGAATTTTTCTTTATTCTTTAATGCAAAAAATACGCAAACGGAAATTGCGGCAAAATACAGAATTCCCCGTAACAGTGTCGCCCATTCTACGGAAGATACGCTTTTACCGTTTTGTTCCGCAGAATTTGTCGCTTCCGTCTTATACATTGCGCCTACGCTGACGTTTTCGGGGACTTCGTTTACCTTTTCAAGTGTAACACTGTCAAAATATGCCGTTCCCTTACAGTCGGCGCTGAAGAACCCGAGGCGCAGACAAACTGTCGCTTCGTCCGTTTTTTTATCGGTCTTTCCGTAAACGGTGACTTCCGTCCAATCCGCCATGGAATATACATACTCGCTTCCACAGGGAGTATCCCAAAATCCAATATTCGCACCCGTTTCCGCACCGTTTCTGCCCTCAAGCATTTCGGTTTTTACAAGTGCCGAAAGTTTATAATACGAATTCTTTTCCACAGAAACCGTTTGCGTAAATCTTGCATCGTTGAAATCGGTATTTTCGATTACAAGAACGTTTTGACCTGCCGGTGCTTCCACGGTTTCCATTGCGCCGCTTCTTCCTTCAGATATGCTTGCATCGTACCGTTCAAAATTCCAACTTTCAACACCGTTTCCCACGTTAGCTTCAAAGCCGGAATTATCAAGCAGTGCTGCCGCCACTCCGTTTGCTGTTTGCTTTTTTTCATTACCGCACCCTGTTATAAGCAATAACGCTATCATCAGTGCGGGTAATATTCTTACAATCTTTTTCAATGTAATTCTCCCTTTTGCTAAAAGCAATTTTCCAAATGAACTATATCTATTTCATCACCGATGTGTGTGATTTCCACAACGTCAAACCGGCACTTTGTATCCGTCGCCTTATGTAACGTCAAATAATGAAGCGCACAATACCGAATATTTCTCTGTTTTGCTTTTGTTACCGCTTCCCTGCCGTAACCGTTTGAAAGACTTCTGCGGTACTTGACTTCAACGAACACTAACGTATCTTTATCTTTTGCGATTATATCTATTTCCGCAAGCTTTGATGCGTGATAATTACATTCGATTATCTTATATTTCTTATTCATAAGATAATTTCTTGCAATTTCTTCTCCGCCTGCGCCTATTTCTCTTGTATTCATAAGATTTTCTTCAAAAAGCTTGCTCGGTGGTACGGGCAAGGTCCGAATTCACGGATTTTTTCTATATGTTCCTTTGTGCCGTAGCCCTTGTGCTTCTTAAAGCCGTACATGGGATATTCTTCATCTATTTTTTTCATATATCTATCCCTTGTGACCTTTGCCACAATGGACGCCGCACCGATGGAAAGAGATTTTGCATCTCCGCCCACTATGCTCATTTCGTCCTTTATTGCTCCGATAACGAAATTCCCGTCAATAATAAGAAAGTCGGGTTTTTGTTTAAGTCCCTCCACCGCAAGGCGCATTGCTTCCTTCGTGGCTTCAAGAATGTTTATTTTGTCGATGATCTTCTGGTCAAGCATTATGCAGGAAACGTCAGCCGTCGCCATAATTTCCTCATAAATCGCCTCACGCTTCTTTTCCGAAAGTTTTTTGGAATCGTTTATCCCTTGCGGAATATGATTTTCGTCAAGAATTACGCACGCCGCCGACACAGGTCCTGCAAGAGGTCCTCTGCCCGCCTCGTCAATTCCGCCTATCAAGTTAAATCCCTTTTCTTTAAGGGAAAGCTCTATATCAAAATTCACCCGGTTCCTCCAAAGTTAAATTTCCTAATTTTCCGCTTCTGAATTCGTCAAGAAGCACTTTCGCACATCTTGTATAATCGTATTCTCCGCCACGGACAAGAAATCCTCTTTTTTTGCATATCGCTTCGTAATCCTCAAGCGCTTCGCCCGTGGACGTAATGCCGTAACGGGTTTCAAGTGCTTTGGGATATTTTTTATTTACTGTTTTTATAAAATTAAGTGCAAGCTCGTCCAAATCGAGAATTTCATCATTAAGTGCGCCGGTGAACGCAAGATATTTTGCGCTTGTCTGATTTTCAAGGCGGGGCCACAAAATTCCCGGTGAATCAAGCAAATCCACCGACCCCGTTTTTATCCATTGCTTGCCTCTTGTAACACCCGGCTTGTCCCCGGTTTTTGCCCTTTGTGCGCCGCACAGAGAATTTATCAGTGTTGACTTTCCGCTGTTGGGTATTCCCGCAACAAGTCCCCGCATATTCCGCTGAACGCCCTTTGATGCAAAGTATTCCGTCTTTTCTCTGCACGCATCGTCTATAAGCGCGCATACTTCGCTTTGCTTGTTTCTTGCGTTGACCGCCACCGCACGTATTCCCTTTTGCCCGAAATACTCTATCCATTTTTTTGTCTTGCTTTTATCCGCTAAATCCGCCTTGCTCAAAACGATTATTCTGGGCTTATTGAATTTTTCTATGTCCGGATTTCCGCTTGAATACGGTATTCTTGCGTCACGCAATTCTATGATAACGTCAATAAGCTTTAAGTTTTCTTCCATCATTCGCTTTGCCGCCGCCATATGTCCCGGATACCAGTTGATGGTGGTCTGCCGTTCGGTGGAGTTATTCGCTTTCCGTTCCTGTCTTATTTTTCTTTTTTGATACATATCCATATTGTTTCTTCCGTTTCAGCATAAATTTTAATTCAATCAAATTTGCAAAGCGCATATTCGGTTTTTCCTTGCATAATGCATTTATTATACCACAAAAAAGAATATTTGAAAATTCTCTCTTTCAGTTGTCTGCGTTTTCACGGTGAATTTTGATTTTTTTAAGTCTTAACGCATTAAGTATCACCGTCAAACTGCTGAATACCATACATATACTTGCTATCATGGGATTGATGAGAATTCCGAAAGGTTTGAGAACTCCCACCGCAACGGGAATCATCAACAGATTATAGAAAAATGCCCAGAACAGATTTTGCTTTATATTTCTTACCGTTTTGCGGCTTATATTTATCAAATCAGCAATAGACGATAAATCGTTTTTCGTCAAAATAACGTCCGACGAATCCATTGCTATGTCCGTTCCGCTATTGAAGCTTACGCCTATATCAGTCCCTGCAAGTGCCGGACTGTCGTTTATTCCGTCGCCGCACATCATAACGTACCGTTTTTCATCCTTGAGCCGTCTTATTACCTCCGCCTTTTGGGTGGGAAGAACATCCGATATTACTTCCGTTATTCCGATACGCTCTGCGATTTTCTCGGCAGTTTCTCTGTTATCTCCCGTCAGCATAACCGTATTGATTTTATTTTTATTCAAAAAGTCAATTACTTCTTTTGCGTTTTCTCTTACAATGTCGTTCACGCCGATCATTGCAATGAGCTTGTTATCCTGCGCCACGTAAACTATACTGTTTCCCTTTTCGGCTAAACGTTTTTCGTCCGCTGCGTGCAAGTTTTCTATTCCGAATTTTTCAAGAAGCTTTGCATTTCCGGCAATTATTTTTTTATTTTCAACGGTTCCGGCTATACCGAATCCTGCTATATTTTCGAAATCGCTTACATCGGCACTTTCGATTTTATTTTCTTTCATATAGTCCGTAAATGCCTTGCCTATGGGATGTGTCGATTTACTTTCAATGCTTCCTGCAAGTTTTATCACCCGTTCGTTGTCCGTGTCGCCGTAATTGACGATTTCGGCAATTTTCAGGCTTCCGTATGTGAGTGTTCCCGTTTTGTCGAACACCACCGTATTTACCTTTTGCGCATTTTCAAGAATTTCGCTTTTCTTTACGAGTATTCCGTTGCCGGCACAAAGTCCTTCACTGACCACCACCGCAAGAGGTGTTGCCAAGCCAAGACTGCACGGACACGCAACTATAAGCACCGTTACGAACGTAGTGAGTGCCGTACCGAAGCTTTGTCCCATCAACAGATATACAATAAATGTAATTACTGCTATCGCCATGACCGCAGGCACGAAATATCCCGAAACCGTATCTGCCGTTTTGGCAATAGGTGCTTTTGTATTGCCTGCCTCCACCACAAGCCGTACTATTTCGGAAACGGTGGATTCTCTGCCTATTCTTTCGGCCTTATATTCAAGATATCCGTCGTAATTCATACTTCCGGCGATTACGCCGTCTCCCGTTTCCTTTGAACGTGGCTTGCTTTCTCCCGTTATAAACGATTCATCAAGGTGTGCCTTTCCAAGCACGATTTCGCCGTCCACCGCAATTTTTTCGCCGGGCCTTGAAATGAGAATATCTCCCTTGTGTATTTGGTCAAGTGTTACCGTTTTTTCTTCACCGTTTATTTTAACTACCGCCTTATCCGGCGTTATTTTTACTAATTTTTGTATTGCATCCTTTGTTTTGTCCTTGCTTATGCCGTCGATATACCTGCCGAGTTTAATAAAGTAAATAACCGTTGCCGATGATTCAAAATACAGATTTGCCGTAAAATCATTATTGCCGCGCAAAACCATATACAGTCCGAACAGACTGTACAGAAAACTGCTTATTACGCCTATACCCACAAGTGTATCCATATTGGGTGAGCCGTGGACAAGATTTTTATATCCGTTTTTAAGAATATCCCCGCCGTAAGCCAAGAACGTTGACGTAAGCAATAAAAGCGTCACGGCATAATTCACCGGGTGTGTGTGCATATCAAGAATTTCGGGCACGGGAAGCTTTAGCATATGTCCCATGGAAATATACATCAGCGCCGCCGCAAGCACGGTAAAAACAACGAACGTTATTTTTTCCTTTCCGGTTCTGCTTTCGGTTTTGATTTCTTTGAACACGCCAAGACTTTCAAAGCCGGCTTTTTTGATAAACAACTCTATTTTCGGTACATCAAGTATTTTTTCATCATATTCGATGCTTGCATTCGCCATTACAAGATTAACCGACGCATTGTAAACTCCGTTTTGCTTGTTAAGGTACTTTTCAAGCCCGTTGGAGCAGGCACTGCATGTCATTCCGTCCACAGACAAAACGATTTTTTTCATTATTGAATTCCTTTTACCGTAAAGCCGATGTCCTCAACTGTTTCTTTCATTATGTCTTCGGACACGCTTTCATCGGAGCTGACCGTCACAAGTCCTGTGTTGCGGTCTGCCTTAACACTTTCAATTCCGGTTATTGTGCCAAGTGCGTTCTGTATTCTTTTTTCACAGCCGCCGCAAGCAATTCCCTCAACCTTAATAACTGTTTGCTTCATTTTATTTTCCGCCTTTCGTTTCATTTTTTACATATAATTTATTATACCAAACTTTCCTTCTTTTTTCAAATAATTATTTTATATATACCATATAAACTATCTATTTGACGAAATCAGCGCATTAAAGTATAATAAAATGTATAATTTTATTGGGAGTTATCTATAATATGTTTAATTCTTTAGTCGGTGTTCTGTGCAACGTGGCTCTTATAGTTATCGGAAGTCTTGCCGGAATTTTGTTCAAAAAAGGCATCCCCGAAAAATATTCGGACGCAATTATGAACGCTACCGGTCTTGGAGTGCTTTTTATAGGTATTTCCGGAACGCTTAAAACCGTCATTTCCGCAAGCGGTGAAACTATCGGTGCGGATGCGCTGATCCTTGTTTGTTCCATCGTATGTGGCACCGTTGTCGGAACACTTCTAAATATTGACGGTCACGTTAATTCTTTAGGAAAAAAACTTGAACGCAAATTTGCAAAAAACGACACGAACAGTACGTTTTCTCAAGGTTTTGTAAATGCAACCTTGATATTCTGCATAGGTGCTATGGCGATAACCGGTCCCATTGAATCCGCACTTACCGGCAATCATTCGATTTTGATAGCCAAGTCTGTGCTTGACGGAATAACCTCGATAATACTTGCTTCAAGCTTGGGTATCGGCGTTATGTTTTCGATAGTACCCATTTTCATTTACGAGGGCGGAATAGCGATAATCGCCTACTTTTTCGGTGCATCGTTCCTTACGGACGCAATGAACGTTCAGCTGATTGCGGTAGGATCGCTTCTTATCGTGGGCATAGGTCTTAATATGCTTAAAATAACAAAAATAAAGGTTGCGGATATGCTTCCGGCAATAGTCATTGCCCCGATCATACAGTTAGTAATTGATTTGTTTTAATAAAAAATAATATTCAGGAAAGGCAGACGGAATTCCGTCGGAAATACTATGAATTTTAAGGAAATACTTGCAGAAAAAATTGCCGCACAGGCAGGAATAGAAAAGGAAGAATGCGCTTCGTACATAGAAATTCCTCCGCAGAAGGAAATGGGAGATTTCGCATTCCCGTGCTTTAAGCTTGCGAAGGTTATGCGCAAAGCACCTCCGATGATAGCACAACAGCTTAAAGAAACGGTTGAAATGCCCGAATTCGTAAAAGAATGTAAGGTTATGGGCGGATATTTAAATTTCTTTATCGACCCGTGTTCAAGGGCGAAAACGGTGCTTAAAGAAATTGATTCCTTAGGCGAAAAATACGGTTCCGACACACTTGGAAACGGCAAAACGATTTGCGTTGACTATTCGTCAATAAACATTGCAAAGCGTTGTCATATCGGACATCTTTCCACCACCGTTTTGGGGAATTCCCTTGTTCACATTTATAAATTCTTAGGTTATAACGTAGTTTCAATCAACCATTTGGGCGACTGGGGAACTCAGTTCGGAAAAATGATTTGCGCCTATAAGCATTGGGGCAAAAAGGAAGACGTTGAAGCCGTTGGCGTTAATGCGCTTATTGATTTATACGTTCGTTTTGACCTTGAAGCCACGGAAGAGCTTGAAAACGAAGCACGTGCATGGTTCAAAAAAATCGAGGACGACGATCCCGAAGCAATGGAGCTTTTCACTTGGTTCAAGGATATTACGCTCAAGGACGTTGCAGGCATCTATGACCTTTTAGGAATTAAATTTGATTCCTACGCAGGTGAAAGCTTTTACAAAGACAAGTGCGGTGCAGTCATTGACGAGCTTAAAGAAAAGAATATGCTTGAATTCTCGCAGGGTGCATACGTTGTAAAGCTTGACGATTACGATATGCCTCCGTGCATTCTTCTTAAGTCGGACGGTGCATCCATTTACGCAACACGTGATATGGCGGCGGCATTCTACCGCAAAAAAACTTACAATTTCGATAAGTGTCTTTACGTTGTTGCATATCAGCAGAATCTTCACTTCAAGCAGGTATTCAAGGTTATTGATCTTATGGGCTACGAATGGTCCAAGGACCTTGTTCACGTTCCTTTCGGAATGGTAAGCTATGAAGGACAGACTCTTTCCACAAGAAAAGGTCACGTTGTTTATCTTGATGAACTTCTTCACCGTGCCATTGACAAGGCGCTTGATATAATTAACGAAAAAAATCCCGATCTTCAGGACAAAGAAACCGTTGCACGCCAGGTAGGTATCGGTGCGGTGGTATTCTATGACCTTTTCTCGGGCAGAATAAAAGACGTAGACTTCTGGTGGGACAGAGCTCTTAACTTTGAGGGCGAAACAGGTCCGTACGTTCAGTATGCGCACACACGCTGCTGTTCTGTTCTTGCGAAAGCGCCTGCGCTTGATGCCGAAAAGGCAGATTTTTCGGTTCTTTCCGACGACGCTTCACTTGACATTATCGCTAAACTTGAATCTTTCCCCGCTTTGGTTAAGGACGCGGCTGAAAAATATGAGCCGTCGGTTATTACCCGTTTCTGTGCTTCTCTTGCGCAGAGTTACAATAAATTCTATTTTGACAACCGCATTATCGGTGAAGAAGAACCCGTAATGCAAGCAAGGCTTCTTGTTACAAAATGCACCCGTGATGTTCTTAAAACTGCGTTGGGACTTTTGGGCATTGAAGCTCCCGAGAAGATGTGATTTATGGAAAATTTGAAATTACACGGTTCGAAAAACGTCCGTGATTTAGGCGGAATTCCCGTTGAGGGCGGAGTAATCAAGTTCGGAAGATTGCTTCGTGGCGGGCATTTGCAAAAACTGAATAAGTCCGATATAGAATATATGCAAAATGAAATTGCAATCAAAACGGTTATTGACCTTCGTACCGACCGTGAGATTGCACGCAAACCCGATGTACAAATACCCGGTGCCGAATATATTCATTTTCCCTTTTTCAACAGCCAGATAGACGGAATAAGTTACGAACGTCCGCAGCAGCGCATTCCAAGTACAAAGCTTATTCCCGATCTTGTAAATCTGTATCCTGCGCTTGTTTCGGAAAAATGTATTGAGCCGTTAAAGGGCATCATTCACCGCATTCTTAACCTTGAACTTAATCAGTTCCCCGTTTTGTTCCACTGCACGGAGGGCAAGGACAGAACCGGCGTTATTGCTATGCTTTTGCTTTCACTTTTGGGTGCTAACCGTGAAGAAATCTATAAGGATTATATGTTCACCAATGTTGCCACCGAAAAGAAATCCGTAAGATACTATCGACTTGTTAAATATCTCAGGCTTGACGTTAAATCGGCGAAAAAGTTAAAACGTATTTTTCTCGCCGAAGAACAGTATCTTGACGCCGCTTACAGTCAGATTGAAAAGGACTACGGAACCGTCGAAAACTTCTTGTATAACCGTTTGGGAATTACTCAAAGTGAAAAAAATGCGTTTTTTGAAAAGTGCGTGACTGTGAACTGACATTCTCCTACTTTCTTTTGAAAAAGAAAGTAGGCAAAGAAAACTTCTTACTTTTCTTGTAAGAAAAGTAAGCAAAAGAACTTTCATTTCGCTTTGCGGGAATAGTTCAATCTTTTCTTATAATATTTTTTCTCTGCAGATTATCAAGACTTTTATCTGCTTTTATTTGTAAATGAAAGTAAGCAAAAGAACTTTTATTTCGCTTTGCGGGAATAGTTCAATCTTTTATCAAAAAACCGTTTCGGCAGATTATCAACCTTTTATCTGCTTTTATTCGTAAATGAAAGTAAGCAAAAGAACTTTTATTTCGCTTTGCGGGAATAGTTCAATCTTTTATCAAAAAAATCGTTTCGGCAGATTATCAAGCCTTTTATCTGCTTTTATTCGTAAAAGAAAGTAGACAAAATAACTTTTATTTCGCTTTGCGGCAAGCAAACAAATTTACACAAAAAATAAGGCAGATTTTGTATCTGCCTTTTATTTTTTGTTTCATTAAGAAAAAAACAACGGAAATGCTATTCGCATTTCCGCTTTTTTGTAACGTATTAAAGTCCGTATCTCTTCTTGAACTTGTCAACACGACCTGCAGAGTCAATAAGCTTCTGCTTACCTGTATAGAAAGGATGGCACTTTGAGCAAATTTCAACAGAAAGAGAATCCTTAACTGAACCTGTTTCGAATGTTTCGCCGCAGGCGCACTTTACTGTTACTTTTTTGTAATCCGGATGTATACCCTGTTTCACTGTGGATTCACCTCATTCTTTTCGGAATATCTTCCTTAATATTAAAGCATAAGTTATTATACATTCATTCTTTATATGTGTCAAACGTTTTTTTGAAAGTTTTTGTAAATTCGAATAAGTAACGGTTTTTCTTCAGATGTAACAACAAATTGTTGCTATTCTCTTTGCCGCTTCTGCCAAAGAAGATATTATTGCATATTCGTCCGGCGTATGAATTTTATCTCCTGCGACGCCGATGGAATCCACGCATGGAATTCCTGCACAAGTGACCTGCGCCGCATCCGAACCGCCTAAGCTTTGACGTGCCGTAAGTGTCGGAAGTCCCACCTGAGAATAAATTTCATTCATACGGTCAAGCAATTCAAAATTCTTTTCGCTTTTTGCCATTGCGGGACGGCTGCTGGCTTTTTTCACTTCGCACCGTGTTCCGCTGACAAATTCCGTTTCGGCAATTTTATAAATCTGTTTTTCCGCTTTTTCCCATTCTTGATTGGTATTAAAGCGAATTTCCGCAACAAACGTGCATTTTTCCGGCACCGTATTTGCCGCCGTGCCTCCGCTTATCAATCCGCAGTTGCAAGTAATACCGTCAGCATCCTTCATTTTTTCAAGTTCCACGATTTTGTGTGATGCCTCAAGAATGGCGCTTGCCCCCTCCACGCACCGTGACGCATGAATCGACTTGCCCGTTACCGTAAAATCGTAACGGCATATTCCCTTACGCCAAAGCACTGCCGTATTGCCCTTTATGCTTTCGCAATTAAGAAACGCAACCGAGTCTTTCGCCTTTTCGCAAATATAATTTATTGTTTCGTTATTACTCGGAACACTGTTTTTTTCTTCATCCGTTTGAAGCAATAGCCGAATAGGACGCTCATTAAATCCTATTTCTTCTAATGCGCTCATTGCCATAAGCGCTGCCACTGTTCCGCCCTTGCAATCCATTACACCGGGTCCGTACAGTATATCGCCGTTTCTCCTTGCGGCAGGAACTCCGAACGAGCCTACCGGGTGAACAGTATCAATATGTCCCGAAAGTGTTACGGGTTTATTTTTTGCTTCCGGGTTCATTGTAATACAAACCGAGTCGCCTGCCGTTGAACGTTTAACCGTTTCAACTTGCCAGTTATGTTTCTTTGCGAAATCGTAAAACATTTTTCCCGCCGCATCAACTCCTTGTTTATATTCCGTGGGACTTTCTGTGTTTGCGAGGTCAATCCAGAATGAAACAAACTGTTCATTCGATTTGTCGATGGCATCAAAAAGACGTTGACAGTCTTTCATAAAATTACATATCCTTTCGATTGTACTGACTGCAAAAAACACGCAACGTTTTCATTGCGTGTTAACTGCTTTATAAGAAGAAGCATTCTGTTCCGAGCGTTGTATAATATGTTCTGTTTTTGCCCATCCAGCTTGAATACCTTATCGAAGCAGAACAGAAATACAAGCAATTTCCTATGGGTTTAACGCCCATATACGCCTCTAAAGCCGCATAGTAGTTACTTGTTGAATACGTTTCCGTGGCGAGCGTGCTGTTGGCAGTGGAAAACTGATTCTTTGCATAAATTACCGCCGAAACCGACGAACCGCTTCTTGCCACTCTGTTCATAATAACGCTTGCAACGGCGAGCTGACATTTATACGAGCTTCCGCCTACCTCACGTTTAACGATTCTTGCAATCAGTTTGCAATCCTCAATCTGACTTTCGGAAAGTGTAGCAAGTGCGGAATTTACCACATCCATATTGGCAGAATTATATCCGCTTACCGTTACACCTGAGGACGTTGCTGTGGTGGTAGTAGTGCTGCTTTTTGCCGTTGTGCCGGTAGATTTTGAAGCTGATGTCTTTCCGCTTAAAGCGGCGGAAATTTTCTGCAATGTTTTGCTGCCGGCTATTCCGTCTGCGGTAAGCGAATACGCCTTTTGGAATTTCACCACCGCCTGCTTTGTAACATCACCGAATTCGCCTGTGGGTGTGCCGGAAAAATATCCCAACTTTTTAAGGTTGCTTTGAAGATTTTTTACCTGCGTTCCCGTATCGCCGTAGCGGAGCGAACCCGGCTTTGCGATAGATTCTTTAATCTTTGTGTCGGAAGCTTCGCCGGAATCCGTATTGATTTTTGCCGTTTGCGAGTTAAGTGCGGCAATCGTAAGTGTGGAAACGGTTCCCGTTTGACTTATCTGATTACTTTTTTGGAACTGCTTTACCGCCGAAACGGTAATTGCTCCGTAATAACCCGTAACGTACTTTTCTTCCAAATATCCAAGCTGGCAAAGACGTTTTTGAAGTGCCTTAACACCCTCGTCCTCATCACCCGACTTGTAATTTCTCGTTTCGTCAAGTTTTACCACATTTGAAAGGTCATTGATTTTTTCAATGGTCATTTTTGCGGTTACGCCGGTTACAGAAATTCCGTTTTCCTTTTGGAATTTTTTAACTGCACTTTCAGTGGCTTCACCGTAATAGCCCGTTACCTTGTCGCTTGCCAAATATCCTAAATTCACAAGTGCCTTTTGAATCATTTTTACATCGTTTCCCTCGTCCTCAAGCTTAAGCACAAGCGTGGGGTCGATATCGGAAGTCATAAATAACGATTCAAAGGTTTTTTCCGCTGCTACACCCGTTTGGTCGATTGATTTGTCCTTTTGATAATTTATAACAGCTTCCCTTGTTGCGGGACCGAAGAAGCCGGTAACATATTTATCCGCAAGATAATGTATGTCCGCAAGCTTCTGTTGCAGTTCCTTGACTTCAGGACCTTTACTTCCCAATTTCAAAGCGGAAGTCGGCATAGCGTGTGCGGTCGTGCCGGAAAAAACTACGGCAACGGCTATTATCAACGTAACAATAATACTGTTGATTTTTTTCAACTGCTATTCCTCCTTTTTATGCTTTTTCTGAAAACCGTTTCTTCGCTTTTTGCTCCGAAAACGGCAGAATAAACGTGCATATAATTCTGTTTGAATATGCGCTTTCAAGATAAGTATATCACAGTAAGCATTTTTTTGCAACACTTTTGTAATAATTGGTTGTGTTACACAACTGAAATTTTTGTGAAACTGTGGATAACTTCGTATTTTTACATCAAAAATACATTTTACAAAACGAATTTTCCATAAAAGAAAAAGGCAACCGTTTTATCTTCGGTTGCCTTAGCGTATGTAAATTTAAACGGGCTTGAATTTATATTGTTACACTGTTGATTTATATTTTATTTGTCAGTTTATATTCAAGATATCCTTCAAGAGAATCTCTGTCACTGACTGTTATTTTTTCAATTCCGTAATACTCCGTAAATGCGGAAAGAATACATCCGCCGTAAACGATTATGTCTGCTCTTGGAGCAAATTCGCCTGAAAAGTCTTTGCGCTCGCCGTCCGTCATTGACGCAAGAAGCGACAGTGTTTCGTCAACCGTGTTTCTGTCAAGGACGAAGTTCTGTATTTTTTCGGGAACGTAGACCTTAAGTCCCTGTGCAAATGAAGCGATGGTGGTAGGTGTACCGCTTACGCCCACAAGTTCCTTTATTTTGCGAATATGAGTTCTGTTTCCGTACTCCTCAAGAAAATTGTCACGCACATATTTTTTTACCGTATCAACATCTATTTTTCCGTCATCGGAGGGAAATTTTTCTTTAAGGCGCACGCCGCCTATTTTTTGCGAAAATGATTTGAATTCGCCGTTTATTTCGGTGCAGACTTCCGTAGAGCCGCCGCCGATATCAATAACTCCGCAATCCTCTTTTCCGCAGGAAGCACCGCAAAAAGCGATTTTTCCTTCAAGTTCACCGGGAATGATGTCAAGTGTTATTCCCGATTTATCCTTTATCTGTTTGGCGAAAACATCCTTATTTCTTGCTTCACGGGTTACGGCGGTGGCATATACGAATATTTCCTTTGCACCCATTTCCCGTGCTTTATTTACATATTCCGCCACTTGGTCGCTTGTTCTCGCCATGGGAATGTCGCCCATAATATCCGAAAAGCCTATTCCCTCACCGAGCCGTGTGGTCGCAAGTGCCTTATACAGTTTTTTCTGTTCTTTTCCCTCAACGTCCGCCACGTAAAGGCGTGTGGAATTGGTACCTATGTCAATAACGGAATATATCAATTTGACTCCTCTGTAACGTCAACACGGATTTGACCTTCCTGAACCATTCCGAAATGAGAACGCATATAGTTATTGATAAACTCAATAGTGTTTTGATTTTCCACCTCTTTGAGTTTTGCCTGATATTCTTCTTCAAGAAATGCGTTCTGCTGTTTCATTTCGCTGATTTTCTTTTCCTGCGAATTAAGCACTATTTCCTGCTTAACGTAAACCACGCAGAAAGATACAAGAAGAGCAATCAATACGAACATAAGAAATATTTTCGGTTTTTTCTTTGCCATACTGACCCCTCCGTGAATTTTGCGATATTTTTTCGGGTTAAAAAGCGATTTCGTGCCACATTTTTTCAAAACGGTCATAAATTTCGCTTTCCCGCCTGCATATATAAATTATACAAAATTTTTTGAAAAAAGTCCATAGAAATTTTAATAAAATATCCTAAAGTTTTGTGTTCGGTCAATATTCCAAGCGCCTCCCCGAAATAAAAATACAAATGGAATTCTCCGCTGTTAAAAAAGTATGATACTGCACCCGTTACCACGGTGAAAGCAATGCTGAAAAAAACATCCGACACTATAAGCGAAGTTTTGTTTTTTCTGAATATTCCAAGCAGGTCATACAATGCGCCAAGTGCCGCTCCCGTTAAGAAAAATACCAAAAATAACGGTGTTTGCCGTGCCGTTTCAAACAATCTCATTTGAAAAGCCGTGAAATAATGCCGTCTTTTTTATCTTTGTCGCTGTACTCCACTCCCGTAATAAATCCGTCCACGATAAGTATTCCGTTTTCAAGGTCGAGCCGTGATATATGCAGATTTTGCCCGTAAACGGAAATTCCGCTGTTTTCGCACCGGGCAGAAACCTCCGTTTCGTCAAAACTGTCCACACGGACTATCCCCGTGACCGAAATCCGTTCTCTGTTTTCTATGTTCACATTTGTTCTTACCGCCGTCTGACGGTCAGTGTTTGCAAGTTCATTCATACATTTATCCTCCTTTGATAAATTGTATTATGAACTTTTAATAATTATTACGCTAATTTTTTTCGCAACTTTTCTATTGTTTTGCTTTCTATTCTTGAAATCTGCACCTGCGATATTCCCATAATGCTTGCGACTTTCGTCTGTGTCAGATTTTTATAATACCGCAAAAATATGATTTTTCTTTCTCTCGTTTCAAGTTGGTCTATGCACTGTTTCAGCGCAAGGGAATCCGTAATGCTTATTTTTCCGCCCTTGTCCTCTATCACATCCTTTACCGTTGATTCCGAATCATTTCCCAAGGGCTCGTCAAGGGAAACGCAACTGTTCATACTTTCAAGCGCAAGCAGAATTTCCTCAAGCGGAACTCCGATATTTTCCGCAATTTGATTTGCACTTGGTTCTTTGCCGTTTTTTACCGAAAGAATTTGCCGTGAATACCGTATTTTCTGTTGCAATTCTTTAAGTGAACGGGGCATTTTTACCGTATTGTTGTCACGGATAAACCTTTTCACCTCGCCCGAAATCATCGGCACCGCATAAGTCGAAAACCGTACATTGTACTTTTCATCAAATCCCGATATGGCTTTAAGCAAGCCGATATTCCCCACCTGAAACAAATCGTCATAGTCCGCACCCCTGCCAAGATACCTCTTTACTATTGCTTTTACAAGAGGTGCATTTTCTTTCATCAGCCACTCACGGCTTTCCGTATCTCCCGCCTGCGACTGCTTTATTCTTTCGTTGGTCTGTTCAGTTTCCCACTTCATTTTTCTCACCGAAAGTCTTTATCATTACTACCCGTGTTCCCTCGTCCGGCGCAGACGCCACCGTCATTTCGTCCATAAAACTTTCCATAACGGTAAAGCCCATGCCGGAACGTGTGCCGTCATTGCAGGTTGTAAAAAACGGTTCCTTCGCCTTTTCCACATCCGCAATTCCCACACCGTCATCTATGACCTCTATCCTTACCGTTCTGTCCTTGCTGCTCATTTTCATTTCTATTTCGCCCACTTTGTCGCCGTATCCGTGAACTATCGCATTGGTCACCGCCTCGCTCACCGCCGTTTTTACGTCCGAAAGTTCGGAAATGTTCGGTTCAAGCGGCGCAATAAACGACGACACCGCCATTCGGGCAAAGCACTCGTTCACCGACAGCGACAGAAATTTGATATTCGCATAATTTTTCATGCTCCTTTCCCCTCCTTTTTCGGCATCAGCGAATATATTCCCGACATTTTAAGCAGTTTATCCACGTTGTCACACGCTCCCTGCAAATATATTTTTCGTGTGGCGAACAGTTTATACCGTCCGAGCAATACTCCGATACCGCTGGAATCCATAAACGACACTCTCGATAAATCAAGCACAATGCTTTCCGCCCCGCTTTTAAGAATTTCTCTGTCAAGTTCTTCACGTATTGTGCCTGCGCTGTGATGGTCTATTTCGCCCGTAAGATTTATTTTTATTTCCATTTTTTACCTACCTCCTTATCTATTAAATTAGATTTTCTTTTTTCAGTTCCTTGATATAAAAATGTCCTTTTACATCTATTTTTGTCCTTTTTTGAAAATGAAAAAGCACCCCGAAAGCGAAACTTCCGAAGTGCCTGAAATACTGTATTATTTGATTGCGTAAAATTATGTTGTCTGTGCCGTTATTTTTTTCTTGCCCGCTTGTCAATTTCACGTGCAAGTTCTTCATACTCCTGCGCCGCACGGCTCGATTTTTTGAATGCGGAAACAGGTTTGCCTGCATCCTGCGCCCATTCTACGGTGGCATCCACCTTTACATACGATGAGAACACATAAAAATCCTTGATTTCGTTCAGCGTAGCAAGTGTCTGCTTGAAATAGTTTTTCCTCTCGTTTACCTTTGTTATGGCTATGCCTAAGACTTCAAGTTCGGGTGCAATTTCCTTGACCGTTGCATAAAATTCGAACATATTGGCAAGTCCGAAAAGTCCCCAAGGGCTTGCTTCCACGGGAATAAGCAGAAAATCCGATGCACACAAAAGATTCATTACCCAACCGCCGAGCGTGGGCGGTGCATCAATAAGAATATAATCGTATTGGCCCGATTCTTTTATTTCGCTTAAACACTTGCGCATAATAAATTCACGCTGCCACTTGGTAAAAAGTTCATATTCAATGCTGCTCATAAGAGTTGAAGACGGAATTAAATCAAGATTTTCATAGGGCGTATGAATAACATAATCGGTGAGCGATTTTTGATTTTTTATTGCAACGTAAAGATTCTTTTCGCCCTTTGCCATTTCAAGAACGGTGTCCTCGTCAAAAAACGAAAGTGTAAGATTAAGCTGCATATCGCCGTCAATAAGCAAAACTTTTTTGCCCATTTCGGCAAGTGCGTAGCCTACGTTAGAGCAGGTGGTCGATTTTCCCGAGCCGCCCTTGTTATTTGCAAAACAGATGGTTTTTGTGTTTTTCATAAAAGCACCTCAAATAAATTCAAGATATATTTGTATTATAACACCTATTTCCCATTATTTCAAGAAAAATTGCATAGAGCACTAATATAAAGTTCTTGCATTTTCCGTAAAAATTGTTTATACTGTAATTACTATTGAATTGGAGAACATTTTATGGACAATAAGGAAAACTTTTTTTACGTTAATGACGGCAAAGGCAAAAAGATAAAGTGTCGTGGACTTTTTACCTTTCACAGCGACGATTACGACAGGGACTATATTCTTTACACCGACGATGTAAAGGATAAAAGAGGAAATTCCAACGTTTACGCATCCATATATGACCCTGCGGACAAGGATTTTACGCTGACCGATATTGAAGACGACGAAGAATTCAAAATGCTTATTGAAGTTTTTCAGGAGGCGAACAAGGGCTGATGGAAAAACGTCAGTACCAGCGGGAACAAGACGAAATAATCAGGAACTTAACGGGTGTTCCCACGATTTTATTGCACAGTTGTTGCGGTCCGTGCAGCAGTTACTGTATCGAAGCGCTTGCAAAGCACTTTGATGTAACGTTTTTTTGGTATAATCCGAACATTTTCCCCCGTGAAGAATACGATTTGCGTCTTGAAAATCAGAAAAAAATCATCAGCGAAATGAAATGTGAACATACCGTTTCACTGCTTGAATGTGACTACGACGATGAACGTTTTTATTCTGCGGTCAAGGGACTTGAAAACGAAAAAGAGGGTGGGCTTCGATGCACTGAATGTTTTATTCTGCGTTTGGAAAAGTGCGCCAAAGCCGCAAAAGAACACGGGTTTGACTTTTTTACCACCACATTGACCGTTTCACCACACAAAAACGCACCGCTGATAAACAGTATCGGTGAAGATTTGGCGCAAAAATACGGCGTAAAATTTCTGCCTTCGGATTTTAAGAAAAAGAACGGCTACAAGCGTTCGATAGAACTTTCAAAGGAATACGGCCTGTACCGGCAAAATTACTGCGGATGCGTGTATTCGCTTGAAAGCGGTAACGGAAATGCACCGCATAACAATGTATAAAATAAATATATGTTGACTTTTGAACTCCTATTTGTTATAATTGTAATATAAATGTAACAAATAAGGAGTTATTTTATTGTTAAAGCATTATTTTATCGGATTGATTGTTTCCGTTCTCACCTGCACGGCGCTTTTTATGCCCGTTCACTGCGAAGAAGATGCGGACACGAACATTGATTCCGAAAACATTACGGTAGAAAGCATTTATAAAGAATTACAACTCGATGACAACGGCATAGAAGTAGTAAATCTGCAATGCCGTCTTAAAGATTTGGGATATTATAATTACAAGGTTACGGGTTATTACGGAGAACTTACCGTCTATGCGGTAAAACTTTTCCAAAAATACAACGAAATTACCGTAACGGGAAAATTTGACGGTGCAACAAGCAACATTCTGTACGACAACGTGGCAAGCAGAATGCCCATGTCTGCCATAGACGTTAATGCCGACAGATACGGAATTACTCCGTCGCCCACTCCCGAACCGACACCAACACCCAAGCCCACAAGCAAGCCCTCATCGAATTCATCCGCAACGAAACCGGCGGGTAACAATACCGTTACAGTTCGAGGCAACGGCAACGTTGCAACCGGAAGTTATATGGAATGGTCCGAAGTTACGGGAATTTTCTCCAAGGGCACAGTTGCAACTGTAATTGACTTTGATACGGGTATTTCATGGACGGTAAAGCGCACCGGCGGAAGTAAACATGCTGATGTAGAACCCGTAGATGCCGCTAACACCGCACTTTACAAGCAAGCACTCGGAAAATACTTCAAGAACTGGACACGTCATGCCTGCATCGTGCTTGTAAAGGGACACCGTATCGCCGCATCATATCACGGGTATCCCCACGGCTACGACAGCATTGCAAGCAACAATCTTACGGGGCACTATTGCATACACTTCAAGAATTCACGAACACATTGCTCCAACAAGGTTGACGGAGATCATCAGGCTTGCGTCAGGAAAGCCGCAGGATTATAAAAATCAAACCGCCTATGCAAAAACAGTCGTTTAAGTATAGGCGGTCTTTTTTTGTAAAATACATAGGAACTTACTTTTTATCACCGTTTTCCGAAATGTATTCTTTGGGCGAAACTCCGAATTTTCCCTTAAAAACCTTTGAAAAGTAAAGCGGGTCGGAAAAACCGCAAAGAATGGAAATATTCTTTACCGACGTGAGTCCCTGGCTGATAAGCAGTACCGCCTGCCTCAGCCGTAATTCTTTTATATATTCCGAAAAATTGATTTTGAGCTTTGAAGTCATAAGATGCGACAGATATTTGGCATTATAGCCTAATTCTGCGGCGACGGTGCTTACCGACAAGTCTTTGTTACTGTAATTCTCTGCGATGTAATTCATTACCCGTGTTGCGGTGTCATCCGTGCTTTGTTCCTGCTTGTTCATAAGTGAAAAAGCATACAAAACCATACTTTCACTGATCAAATCAATATTTTCCTCTGTTGCACGAAGCAAACTTTCTTTCCAAATAGGTACAAGCCCTTTTCCGCAAAGAAAAACACAGTTCTTTTCGTTTATTCCGAACCGACTGTAAAGTTCAAATGCTCTGTTTCCGTAAAAATCAATATACATATAATTTAGCTCGTGACAGTTCTTTATACTGTATCTCTGACCCGCAAATACGAAAATCATATTCCCGTTTTGAACGTTTTGAGTGCAAAAACCGCTTTCGAACGTCCCCATCCCGTCGGTCACAAGGAGTATTCGGTCATATTCGGCAAAAAAATCATTTTCTACCTTTGCTTCCTCCGTTTCGAAGATAAAACGCTTCGTCATTATTCTTTCATCATTTGTACTGTCGATAAATTTGCATATATTTTTCGTTTTCATATTCTCATTCCTTTTACTCTATTGTATCACTTTTTTCGGAGAATACAAACTATTTTTCATATTTATATAGAAAAAATCCATTTACTTATACGTTCTGTTTTGATAAAATGTGCTTCGTGAGGTGTGAAAATGTTTTATTACTTACTTGTGATACTTGCCGTAATTATGTTCGGCGCACAGTTTTTCTTTAACGGAATTTACAGCCGTGAAAACGGAAGTTCAATCCGTTCGTCCTTTACTTTTACTTTTTTCACGAATATTATCGGGGCAACGGTGCTTTTTATGTTTTCGGGATTTTCCCTTAAAGTAACGCCGTTTACCGCACTGATTGCCTTGCTCAGGTCGGCTAATTCGATTTTGTTTTCTTATTTCGCCATAAAATCCTTGGGAATAATAAATCTTTCACTTTTTTCAGTGTTTTCCATGATCGGCGGAATGACTTTGCCATTCGTTGCCGGAATAGTCGCTTTTAATGAAAAACTGACATTTGCCAAAATTATCTGCTTTGCTTTTATTGCACTTGCTATGGTATTTACCGTAGACAGGAACGGCAAAAAGGGCGGTTGGCTATATTATTTAGGCGTCTTCATTACAAACGGAATGTCCGGTGTTCTGTCGATGATATTCAATAATCTTGATTTTCCAAAATCCTCCGCCGCAGATTTGTCTGTGCTTTCTGCAATGTTCAGCATTGCTATTTCGGGTATCACACTGCTTTTTCTTCTGCGTGCCCAAAAGCATCGAGGCAAAATTCCGTTCAGCAAAAAGACCGTTCTGTCACTTGCCATGTGCGGAACACTTTCAATAATCGCAAACTATATTTTGCTTATTGCATTAAAGCACGTTCCGGGTTCAATGCAATATCCGCTGGTGACCGGCGGCGTAATGATTGTTTCTACCCTTATCGGATTTTTCACGTCAAAGAAGCCGACGAAAAAGCACGTTCTGTCGGTGGGCATATCATTTGTGGGAATTTTGGCACTTTTACTGCCATTTTAATAAATAGAAAAGGTGAGAATTATGAAAAAATTAAAACTTGGTATTTTCGGTGTGAACCGAGGAAGTGATAACTTTGAAAGCATTATGTACAATGACGTGGAAATCGTCGCTATTTGCGATAAAAGCGAAAAATTGCTTAAAAGGGCATCGGATAAGTTAGGCGACGTTGCCACATATACGGATTTCGACGAATTTATCAAGCATGGATTTGATGCAGTCTATCTTGCGAACTATTTTAATGAGCACGTTCCCTACGCAGTCAAAGCGCTTGAAAGAAATATTCACGTAATAAGCGAATGTATTCCTGCCGGCACTATGGCTGAATGCGTTGAACTTGTCCGTGCGGTGGAAAAAAGCAAGGCAATTTATATGCTTGCTGAAAATTACCCGTATATGGTGTTCAATCAGGAAATGCAAAAAGTTTATCAGGGCGGAACGCTTGGAAAAGTGCTTTTCGCCGAGGGAGAATACAACCACCCCGTTTTTGAAAGTGACACAAGCTTCATTGCCCGTTATTACGATGGCGAAAAACATTGGCGCAATTATCTGCCTGTAACTTATTATCTTACTCACTCATTGGGTCCGCTTATGATGGCAACACATTCTAATCCTATTCGTGTAACCGCAATGTCAATTTATGACCCGAAATCGGAAAAAGCCGCAACCGCAAGTCACGTCGGCGACAACACCGCAATAATGACCTGCCTAAACGACGATGACTCTGTTTACAGAATAACCGGCTGTGCCCATTTCGGCGCTCACGACAATTCCTACCGACTTGCCTGCAAAAAGGGACAGATAGAAAATATCCGTGGCGGAAACAATAAAGTTATGCTGAGATATAACAGTTGGGATATTCCCGAAGGAAAATCGGAGGTCAACTGTTACCTTCCCGAATTTGACAAGGAAACAAGCGACATTGCTAAAAAAGCAGGTCACGACGGAAGTGATTTTTATATGTTCAAGGATTTCTTTGACTGTATCCGCACCGGAAGAAAGCCGTATCTTGACGTTTACGTTGCCGTCAGAATGGCGGCGGTGGGAATATTAGGTTTCCGCAGTTTGCTTGAACGAGGTGTTCCCTACGATATTCCCGACTTTAAAAAGGAAGAAGATCGCAGAAAATACGAAAATGACCGCTTAACTCCGTTCTGGGGTGATGACGGTTCTGCCCCCACACTTCCCTGCTGCACAAATCCCGACTACAAGCCCTCCGACGAAATGGTTGCTCGCTTTAATGAGGCATGCAAGCTTGATTGGTAAATAAAATTTCGATAAATAAAATTTAACGGCGAAATTCAAATAAATTTCGCCGTTTGTGTTTTTATGGTGTTTAAGTAAATTTATTATACTCTAAAAGTGTGTAAAAGAACATCCTCCTCTGTATCTTCCATGTTATGTGCAATAGTAATATAATAATTGTATCCCAAAATTCCGTCAGTGAAATTGTTCGGTCGGTTACTGTATTCTTTTCTTTTCAAGGAGTTTGTCGAATCGCCTTGCGGCATTGAATAATTAACTTCGAAAGAGAAATGACCGTTTGCGTTCAACTCAACATCATCTAAATAGCATTCTCCCCAAAAAATCAATCTTTTACCGTTATACTCTGTTTTGGAATTATTTGCAGAGAACAAATCATTAAAATTAAATACAAAAATCTTATTTCCGATTGTTAGTTTTAACGGAAAAATCTTAACAAGTCTGCAAGCGTCTTCTTCGAAATCGCATAAAAGCCAAAACTTTGACCTTAAATTCACTTTTTTCATCGCACTACCGCAATGCAAACAAGTTTGAGATAAATCGCTAACCGACTTTCCACATTCCGAACATTTAATAAACATTATAAAAGACCCTTTCCGAATCAAATAGCACACATCGACATATTTTTTTGTATTATTTACGCAAATTATACATCTATAAGTTAATAATGTCAATCTTCAAGTTATTACATTTTAGTCTTTGATTTAATATAATATATCCAAAGATTAAATTGAGGTGACGCACTTGAAATTTGACGTTGATCTTGTTCAAGTTGGAATAAGGATATATAACCGTCGCAGAGAATTAGGTTTGACGCAAGAGGCATTGGCTGACAAATTAGATGTTTCAGTTCAAATGATTTCAAACTTAGAGCGTGGCAACAAGGCAATAAAAATTGATAATTTAGTCGGTTTAAGTCAAGTATTGGGTGTCAGCACCGATTTCATTTTAACGGGCAAAAAGACTTTTGACTGTACCGATGAAAAGATGGAGGCACTTTCTTCCGTTGACAAGGAAATGATAAATGTTTTAGTCGATTTCTGTATAAGCAAAAAGAATTCCGATTCTTAACACATTGCTAAATAAAATCAAAACCACCGGTTCAATGCAATAGTAAAATAAAGGTAGACACATGGAAAACCACCATGTATCTGCCTTTTTCTTATGTTAAAATATAACGGGAGGTATATAAAAATGAAAAAAGGACAAAAGAAACGAGTATGGACTAAAGAACAAAAATTAGAA
>JAZRYL010000018.1:0-25423 GCA_045600705.1 Clostridia bacterium
GGAACGGTTATTGTCAAGGATATGTCCCGACTCGGCAGAAACTATTTGCAGGTCGGAATGTATACGGATATTGTCTTTCCCGAAAATGATGTGCGTTTTATCGCCATCAATGACAATTTAGACTCTTCGGTACAGACAGAATTTGATATGACACCGATCCGAAATTTCTGCAACGAGCTTTATGCAAGAGATACCGCCAAGAAAATCAAGTCCACCCTAAAAATGAAAGGTGAAAGCGGAAAGCATTTGACCACTATACCGCCATTCGGCTATGTAAAAGACGAAAAGGACAAAAATATGTGGCTGATTGATGAGGAAGCCGCTGAGACAGTACGGTATATCTTCAAGCTCTGCATTAGCGGGCTTGGTCCTACGCAAATTGCCAAACGGCTCACAACTGAAAAAGTGCTGACACCAACGGCATACAAGGCGCAAAAGAACGGTGAATTATTACCGTCAAATCCGTTTAAGCGGGCACAGAAGTCTGTCGCCTCTATTCTTGAAAGAGTAGAATATATCGGTTACACCGAAAACTTCAAAACCACTTCCAAGAATTACCGCAGCAAAAAGCGTATTTGGAACAACAAGGAAGACCGGAGAATATTTGAAGATACTCACCCGGCTATCGTGGAGAAGCACACCTTTGATACGGTTCAAGAAATCCGAAAGCATAAACGCAGACCGACTGCAACGGGAAAGATCAGTATCTTTGCCGGAAAGGTTTTCTGTGCAGATTGCGGAGCAAAGCTCCATTACTGCACGGCGAATGCTTTTAACGACAATCAGGACTTTTTTGTGTGCGCCAACTACCGCAGTAATACGGGAACTTGCACGGGACATTATATCCGAGCCGTTACGCTCAACCGAATCGTCTTTCAACACATAAAGAATGTGCTGTCATACATTCAGCAATTCGAGGCTTCTTTCGTTAAGAAAGAGCGTGAAAAAGCGGAAAAACAGCACACACTGTCAGTTGATAAGGCAAAGGTGGATATTGTAACGCTGAAACGACGGGATGAGGACTTAGACACCCTATTCAAGCGTATCTACGAGGATATGGTATCGGGCAGGATTTCGACAGACCGCTTTGACAAGCTATCCTCGGAATATGAAGAGGAACAGAAAAAGGTCAAGCAGACAATCGTGGAATTGCAAGCCTTAATTGATACAGGCGAGCAAAACGAATTTGATCTGCAACAATTTCTCGAAAACGTCCGCAAATACACCGATCCCAAAGAACTGACTTCTGAACTGTTGAATGACTTGGTTGACAAAATTGTGATACACGCTCCCGACAAAAGCAGCGGGAAGCGTAAGCAGAAGATTGAAATTTACTACAAGTCTGCCGGAATTATCAATATCTGCAATGAGGACTGCGTTGCAGAAGATGGCAGAAAAGAACGTTGGCAGAAGAAACCCGCCTAAAACGCAGAATGGCGGAACAGTCTTCACTGTTCCGCCACACTACATATTTACTTCGTTATCGCACCTCGGCAATGTGCAACGCTTTTTAATCTATTAGTCACATACCTTTTTATATTGCCGCCAAATAAAAAAACTTATCTGCCAACGTTATGCTTCTTTGATTTGCAAATATACATTTTGTCGTCGGCTTTATTAAACAAGTCGGGAATTGTCCTGATATCGGGTGTTCTGTTTTGATAGCCGTATGAAACATCCAATGCAAAAGGCATATTCTGTTCTTGAACGATTTGCTTTATGCGTGTTCTCACCGATTCCATCATAGTATCAACTTCGCTTGAACTTTCCGGATTTGTAATATTATATGCAATGACGAATTCATCGCCGCCGTATCTTGCAACGAACGCATCGGACGGAAGCGCATCTTTCATCGCCTGGGAAACGGCTTTAAGCGCTCTGTCGCCCTCGGAATGACCGTACTTATCGTTTATCTGCTTAAAGTTGTCAACGTCTATCATAACAAGGTAGAACATCTCGTCACACTTTTCGAAATTAACACGGAAATATTCATTAAGCGACGTTCTGTTATTGACCTCAGTAAGACCGTCATTATATACCTTGCTTTCGATCATATATTTCTGCACGATGTAGAACATAAACAATGCCGAAATTGATCTGAACGGAGCTATCGAACCAACATAAATCTGCATTACCTGAATGAAGAATGTTCCCAAGGAAAAAATGAACAGTGTTCTGTACCATTTTCTTTTAAGGTAATACTGTTTATCGAATGAAAGAATAAGTGCCTTAATACCCGAAAATTCAATCAAAACAGTAATAAATACCGTAAAATACGAGTTCAAAGAGCCTCTTATATATGTGTTACCGACAAAATAGAAGCACATTTTATGTATAGGCGTTGTTGCCGTTATAAGGGTTATAATCGCAATCGGAATAGTAATAAGAATCATACGCTTCTTGTTACCAACGGCATGTGAATTCTGTTCCAATTCCGAACTTAAAACCCATGTATAACCGCTCAACAAACTTGCAACGGCGTATATGATTTCAGTTGAATACATCAGCCATCCTCTATACGGAATATAATTTCCTTCACGAAGCGAATAAAAGATTTCCATTACAGAAAGAATAATTGAAAAAACGATTGAACTTTTCAGGAAGAAACTTGACAGAGTCTTTTCCGCATATTTGCGCACATTGTAATAAAATGAAGTCAATCCCGCTATAGCTGTCAAAGATATGGCTATATACAGAAATGTGTAATTCCAAATCCACTCTTTCAAAAGTATTCTTCCTCCAATCAAATAAATTTGTGATACCGTTAATATTTGTGACTTTCAATGCCGAAAAGCATCAAAAACACTTTATTTCTAATTGAGCAGTTATTATATCACATTTCCCGAATAAAATCAACTGTTTTTAGGCTTTTTTATAAACTTTTATGTGGTCCGTATAAATATTTATTGAATCATTTATTGAGTGTTTCGCCCTTTGCCGCCTTTTTCTTTGCTCTTCTTTTCTTAGCCCTGAAAATTATAAACAAAACGATAAATGCGATTACACCAAGCAATATCCAATAAGGCAATGCCGCTATCATAAACGAAGCAAAATTAAGCAATCCACTACCAACATCTGACAAATTGTTTATTAGTCCGTTCCATGTTTTTTCAAACCAGTTCTGCTTAACAACCGTCGTTTCTTTTTCCACCTCGTCAACTGTAAGGTTGAATGTGGTGTAATCAATCAAATTATCAAGCTGATTAAGTTTGCTTTGATATGATTCAATGTCAGCAATTACATCGGTAAGTTTGTCGTACACCGAAAGTGTGTCCGCAAGATTTGTGCCCTGCGTAAGTAACTGTTCAAGTGTTTCTTTTTCGATAGTCAAAGCTTTTATACGGCTTTGTGTATCAATATACTGATTCGTTACGTCGTCGGTGCTGAGCGACTGATTTACAACGTTACTGTTTTCGGCAACAAATGCAGAAAAATCTTTCTGCTTCGATTTGGGAATACGAATTTTAAGTGTTGCTCTGCGGTTGTCTTTTCCGTAGAAGCTGTTTCCGTCAACACTTGAATTTTCAACATAACCGCCTGCCGAATTTACCGCAGAATTAACCTTTTCAAGAAGTTCGTCAAACGTTTTAGTTTCGACTCTGAGCGATACGTATTCAATAATTTTACGGTTCTGCGAAACGATTTCGGGTGTTCCTGCCGATTCGGGAACATCGGTCATCATATCCGCCGATTCCTTAAATCCGCCATAACCGACTGAATAATTTGCGGCTTCGTCCTGCATTGAGTTACCGCAACCGCAGAACAATGCTGCGGCGGTGACAAGTGTTAAAGCAATAATAGCCACTTTTGAGGTTTTCTTCATAAATCTCACTCCTAATTATTTAATATCGCATTTTCCCTATGCGAATATTTTTCTCGCTTATTTCACTCCGAATTGTGGGCTGAAACAAATAAAAAACATTTACAGTTTCATCAGAGCATTTTCCGCAAATGCCCAAAAATCTTCATTGTTTCTCACTACAAATTATATAAAAAAACAGCGTTAAAGTCAAGAAAAACAGAAATATGCACTCCGGCAAAACCTTTATTAAGAATCTTTTATCAGTTCCAAATCGGCATATTTAGTTTTGGAGCAAAAAAAAGTTCGGTATAAAACCGAACTCTTTCACAGTATTTAATTATTTAGTATTTTGATTTTCAAGAGCATTTTCGATTGCCTGAGAGTGAATGCTCGTGTCTTTAATTTTGCGATTGGTGTCGCTTTCCTCCACAGGATGGTCCTTGAACGCCATTTTAAGAAGTATCGGGCAAAGAACCGATGTTGTAATAATAAGACAAATCGTTGCAACAAGCGGGTCAATTCCCATAACGACTCCGTTTTCTCTGTAAATAAGTCCCTGCCCTGCCGCATAAACCGCAAGAGCAACTTCGCCTCGAGCGATCATTCCGCAGCCGATGGTGATTGCTTCGCTTCCCTTATACTTAAACACCTTTGCCACCGACGAACAACCGATGATTTTTCCTGCAATTCCGAGTGCAACGAACGCAAGTGCGAACAAAAGTCCATGAAGCGTAATCTGTGAAAAATCGGCACTTATTCCGATATACGCAAAGAAAATAGGTGTAAATATCATATATCCGCTTACGATTACCTTTTTATCAACAAATGATGTGTCGTCAAGTCCCGAAAGCATAAGTCCCGCCATATATGCGCCGGTAATTGCCGCAATATCGAAAAATTCTTCTGCGCAATACGCATATATAAGACACATGGAAAGTGCAAAAATGCTCGTTCTTCTCTTATGCGGATAAGCTTTTACAAGGCGTTTGAACAACATTCTCATTAAAATGCCCACGCCAATCGTGAACACAAAGAACAAAACGGCTTTGATTATTGTAACGCCGATGTTTCCGCCGCCGTTAAGTCCCGAAATAATGCTTAATGCAATAATGCCTATTACGTCGTCGATTATTGCGGCACTTAAAACGGTAGTTCCTACCTTTGTGTTAAGTTTTCCCATTTCACGAAGTGTTTCAACGGTTATTCCTACACTTGTTGCCGAAAGAATACATCCTACAAAAAGTGCGTTCATAAGTTTTTCCCTGCTTGCGCCTGCACCGAAGCCGTTCATAAACGCAAGTGCGCCCAATGTGCCCAGCGCTATCGGAACAAATACGCCTGCAAGTGCAATCATTGTCGCCGCAAGTCCGCTTTCCTTAAGTTCACGCATATTTGTTTCAAGACCGCTTGAAAACAGAATGAACACAACGCCGATCTGCGAAAAGCTGTGCAAAACTTCCTTTTCGGTGGGCGTAGGATTGATAATTCCGTTAAAACCGATGTTAAGTTGCGAAAATATTGCAGGTCCTATCACAATACCTGCAATTATCATTCCCGCAACCTGCGGTAATCCTATTTTTCTTGTCAGCATCCCCAACGCTTTCGTGGCAATAAGAATTATTGCGCAATCAAAAAGCACATTCATAACATTAAAGTCCAATTTAATTACTTCCCATAAACATATTTTCAAACAAGATATAATTATACTACTTTTGTCAATCTTTGCAAGCGGTAATTAAATCTTCAAGAAAATATGCCTGCGAAAATGCCTTCTTGCCGTCAAACAATTCCACTTCCCAACGTGCGAACTTCTCGTTGCCCACAAGTTTTGCCTCTGCACAGTCCACCGCAGAGCCGTCAGCATTGTACCACGCACCGCTATGTCTGTTGCCGGTACGCAAGGTAATTCTCTTTACATTTTCGCCCGTTTTTATCGAAAAAACATTATTTTCTTCATCAAAACTTATTTCCTTGATTTCAGGTCCTGCCGAAGCATAAAAATCACCGTTTTCGAATGCTTCCATTATTGCAGAATATTTCAGTTCGTCTGCATTGAATACGGTAAAGCCGCCGAACATATCCGCATGAACATAATCAACCAACTGGTGATTGTCGTCGCCTGCAACGCAGAAAATTCGTTTTCCTGCAAGAAGCATATCATCATATACATCGCCGTTGTATTCGTCGTGTCCCACACAGTAACTTCCGTAATTGAATATTTCGAGACAGTTCATTCCATTGAATTTTATATAATCGGGATAAAACTCCCTTGACCATTTGGGATGATTGTACACCGTAACGTAACCGTCGTTTTTCAACTGTTCAAAAATCGAATTGATATTTTCAGCAGAATATTCCCGTGAAAAAGGTGTTCCCTTGCCCTTAATAAGCTTCTTGATGTCGGGGTCGTTAGTCCACGTGAATCGAGGATGTCTGTATTCAGGATCGAAGCCCAATTGTGACATATCCTCCGGATTTTTCTTATATATGCATATATGTGCAACTTTCCAAGTATTATAGTCTTTCGGATCGTCTACTTCATCGAACTCCATTTCGTAACCTGCAATATTCAAAAAATCTTCATCGTCAAGATCCGAATGATAAAAAAGTCCGTCGTGATCCGTTATGGACAAAATACTGTATCCTTGTTCCTTGTAAAGCTGTTTCAGTTCTGCCGGAGTATGATGCCCGTCAGACCAAGTACTGTGGCAATGCAAATTGGCCTTATAAAAATTCTTTTTTTCGCCGAATAAAATCTTCATATTAACCTCCGATAAGCATTCCGAGTGTGCCTGCGGTTATCAGCATAAGTCCGAGAATGCCCTTTTTTTCGATTTTTTCCTTAAATACTATTGCCGAAAAAGCAACGGTAATAATAATGCTCAGCTTGTCAATGGGAACTACAACGGAAACTTTTCCAAGTTGAATCGCTCTGTAATAACAAAGCCAACTTGCGCCCGTGGCAATTCCCGAAAGAATAAGAAATGCAAGTTCTTTTTTTGAAATTTCGCCCCGCCGCTTTGTTTTTTTCGTTACGAAAACCATCATCCATGCCATTATAAGTACAACGGCAGTTCTGACAAACGTTGCAGTATTCGACGGAACGTTTTCTATTCCGATTTTTGCAAGAATTGACGTGAGTGAAGCAAAAACCGCAGACAAAACGGCATAAATAATATACTTATTGCCCGAAAATTTACCCGTTGATTTTTTCACCGTCATAAGAAGCGTTCCTGCAAGAATAATCGCAAGGCATATCCATTTTACCACCGACATTTTTTCTGCAAGAATAATAAATGCAAGCACGGAAGTAAGTACCGTGCTCGATTTATCTATCGGAGCGACCTTGCTTATATCGCCCATTTGAAGTGCCCTGAAATAGCAAAGCCAACTTGCGCCCGTTGCAATTCCCGAAAGTGCAAGAAATATCCACGCTTTTGTGCCGATGCTTCCGAGTGCATCCACCTTGTCGGTAAGCAGAACCATAAGAAACGACATTACGAGAACAACAACCGTTCTTATTGCCGTTGCAACTGTTGAATCTGTGTTTTTTATTCCGCACTTAGCAAGCACCGATGTGATTCCCGCAAAAAATGACGATGCAAACGCAAGAATTATCCACATTATTTTATTATCCTATTAAGTTCTTTTTCAATGAAATCAGCAAGTGTTTTATAGCCGATTTCCACAAAGTGAAGTCCGTCATTGGCTTGATAAATATGTTCGTTTTCCGCCGTGAATTCGGGAACGAGATTTGTTTCGATAACGGGAAGTTTTTCTTCCTTGGCAAGCAAACGTGTAAATGCCGCGCCGCCGTTGACTCTTTCAATATATCCGCAATTTGAAAATTCCGGATTAACGGTAACGTGAGTAGGTGTGAGCAAAACTATTTGTGCATTCGGGGCATCTTCTCTTAAATGAGCGATGATTTTTCTGTAATCGTCGTTATCCTGAGTGTTTTCCGTACCCGACAGTCCGCCGTTAGCACCCAGCATTACAAGAATGTAATCAGAATTTGTAACATCAACATTTCCGTCCTCATAATACTTCAAAAAAGTTGATGCCTTGTATCCGCATTTTCCGAAATTGCGTACTTCCCAGCCGGTACTTTGACTCAAAAAATAAGGGTAATTTTCCTTATGAACGTTAGCTATACCTCTTTTGCCTTTTACGCCGTAATCGCCTTCAGTAATGCTGTCGCCCAAGCACGAAATAATCATACCGTAATCCTTCTTTTTTAGATATTCAGCAGTAATTATTATAGTAAAACGTTTATCATTTGTAAAGTAAAATGAAAGAATTTTACTTCTTTCATTTTAAGCGTTATTTTAATGAATCGAATATTTTTGTTCCCTTATTCATTATCCATTTGTATATTGCAAACGATGTGAGAGCAAGCAGAACAAACGATGTAAGCAGATATATTTCAGCCGAAACAAAGTTCATCAAAAGGAAATATCCGCCGAAAAGCACAATGGCGATTGCCCAACCGCCGAACAGTGCAACGGCAATTCCGCCGCTTTGCTTGATGGGGTATATTTCGTTTGTCCAATTCATCATGGGCATCTTAATACCGAACATCATATCAAAGCAAGTCATAAACAAATTGAACACAAGGGGAACGGCAAAAATGAGTATTACATCAAGAACCGTTTTCGCCAAGGCGATGGAAAACAGCACCGAGCCGACAAATGACGATGTGCAGGACAAAATCAACTGCACTGACATTTTTGCCGTTAAAACGGTCTTCGAGTCAACAGGCATCGACTGTGGAATCCAAATGTTTTTACCTTCCAGCGAAACCGAAGGTGCCGCCATATCGTTTCCGCATGCCATAAGGCATAACATCCCGCAAGCAAGTACGGTTATAGCACCGCCATTCCCGAACACGGAAAACAGAGCATCGTAAACTACCGATGACTTAATAAGTATTATCACTCCGGCAACGGGAATAAAAAGTATTCCGATACTGCAATTAACCATATATGAAGCACTTGAAGTAAACCGGGCAAATTCCTTTTGAAGAAATGCGCCGAAAATGGAATGTGTTTTGTATTTTTTTGCAACATATTTCACTTTGCTTTGGGCGGCGGTTGCAGTTGCTATTTTCAAGAATGTTTTTGAAAGCACTAAAACCGTGAGTGCTGCAAGAGCAACTGCGGAAAGTACAAACAAAGCTATGGCAAAAATATTACCCTCGCCCACCGAGCCGAAAAGATATGCAATGTATGCTTTGCCCTTAATCGCTTCGCCGTAAACAAGAGCATTTTCGATTACCTGCGACAAAAAGAAGTTCAATTTTGAATATCCGTAGTAGTATATGCCTATGCCAACAATCATAATAATCACAGTTGCATAACTTTTATTTTTCAGTTTTAAGCTTAATTTTGCAACGCCTAAGCCGAGAATACACGAAAGTATAAAGGTTATTGCGGAAATGACGAAAATAAAAGCAATTCCGCCCAAGGCATTGAAAAAGTTTACGCCGTTAAAAATAAAGTTGAGAATAACCGCAGGAACGGTAATAAGTGACGAGTACATAAGTCCCATCAGATACACGCTGAAAATTCTTGAGCCGACAATATATCCCACGGGAATAGGCATTGAAATGAGCAAATCGTTATCCTTGGAAAGGTACAGTCCCGAATACGTATTGAACACACTTCCGAAAACACCCATAACAAGTCCGAGAGCGCTTGTAAGCAGGAAGAACATCCATACAACATTTGCCTCGCTGAGCGCACCGCAGAGCATAACTTCAATGGAAGCAAATGTTCCTGCAACAAAAAGCATCAAAACGACGAACAGAACTATTGACCCGGTAATCTGCCCTTTTGATTTTATTTTGTTTTTCTTATAGTCGTAAAAGAAGCTTCTGAAAAACTCCATTATTTGCTTTTTAAGCAGCAGTTTCAGCATTATTCCGCCTCCAATTCAAGGAATACGGATTCAAGCGATTCATCGCCCTTAACTTCTTCCATAGTGCCGGATTTAATAAGCTTGCCCGATTTGATAATTGCAACCTTATCGCAAAGTTTTTCCGCAACTTCAAGCACGTGCGTTGAAAAGAATATTGCACCGCCATCGTTACAAAGTTCTCTCATCATTTCTTTAAGAATGTGAGCCGCTTTAGGGTCAAGTCCCACGAACGGTTCATCCATTATAACAAGTTTCGGCTCATGTATCCATGCAGAAATAATCGCAAGTTTCTGTTTCATTCCGTGAGAGTACGACGCAATAGGCTGAGCAAGGTCATCTGTTAATTGGAACATATCTGCATATTTCTTGATAAGTTCCTCTCTTTTGGCTTGTTCCACCCCGAAAACATCGCCGACGAAGTTAAGATACTTTATTCCCGTCATAAAATCGTAAAGGTCCGGATTGTCGGGAATATACGCTATAACCTTTTTGCACTCAAGGGGATTTTCCTTTACAGATTTTCCGTCAACGTAAATTTCACCCTCATCAAAATTCATTATGCCTACAACGGATTTAAGCGTAGTCGTCTTGCCTGCGCCGTTGTGTCCGATAAAACCGTAAATTTCTCCGTTTGCGATTTCAAGCGAAAGATCGTCCACCGCTTTCTTATCTTTGTACTGTTTCGTAAGATGTTGAATTTTCAGCATTTTTTTCTTCCTCTTTCTTATTTAATAACAATCTGAATGCTAAGCACGCTTCACTTATCATATTACTCTTTTGTTCTTCGGAAAATACTACCTCTCCCGACGTTATCAGCGATGCAAGTCCCAAAACGTAGACATATAACTGTTCAATCAGTTTTGCTGACCTTTCCATGCCCAAATGGAATGTTTCCTCCGCCGCCGTAAGAATTCTTTTCGCATATCCCTGAGAAATCGTATATTCGTTTACCGACGAAAATTTCTTTTCATCAAGAAAAAGAAGCGAAAACAAATTTCTTTCATTCTGCGCAAAATTCAGCATTTCCATAGCATACCCCTTAAACGGAAGCGTGTATGAAAATCCTCTTTGCGCATAAACGTCAAATACGGCTTCTGCCCTTTTTCTCACCTGCTCATGCAATTCCTCCATTGAAGAAAAATGCGTGAATACGGTTGTGGCTGAAACGTTAAGTTTTTTCCCCACGTTTCTTGCAGAAATACTTTCTTTTCCCTGTTCTCTTACAATTTGCAAAGCACATTCCACTATTTCTTCTTTTGAATATTTCGGTTTTGGCGGCAATCAAATTCACCTCGCATTTGTTTCAAAACACCCGTTACGTAACACCCGTTACGTAACACTTGTTATTATATATTCCTGTTGGTTGTATGTCAAGACTTTTTCTTAAAAAATAAAAGCACCGAACCGTTTTTCAGTGCTTTTGCTAATTATACCGTTTTGGGAAGTTCTGTTATAAGTTTGCCCAAATGTTCATCGTGGCTGTATTCTGTCAATGTGAATTTGCCGTTTTCATATTCAAAATAGGAAACAGACGCATTTGACGCCCAAGGAAGGTCCTTCATTTTCGAAACGTCGTTCCACAAAACCTTTGTGGTAAAGCATCTGAGCGCCATTGCGTGAGTAGCAACAACTACCGTTTTGCCCTCACAGTTTTTCGCTATTTTTTCCATTGCTTTGTAAACACGTTCTCCGGCCTCATACGGGCTTTCGCCGCCCACCGGGCAGGAATGCCCTATGTCGTGTTGCCACATTCCGTATTCCTCGGGATATTCTCTTATCAAGTCCTCGAACAGTCTGTTCTCCCAATCTCCCGCAAAGATTTCGGCAAGTCCTTCATCTACTGTTATTTTCATATCTCCGTGAAATTTTGCCGCCGCCTTTGCCGTATCGTACGCACGTACAAGATTGCTTGAATAAATTGCATCTATTTTTTCATTTTTTAAGTATTCTGCGGTGAGTTCCGCCTGCGTTTTTCCAAGAGGCGAAAGTTCACAGTCCGTTCGTCCTGTGTACGTTCCCTGCACGTTGCTCATACTCTGTCCGTGCCGTATTACCAATAATCTTGTTTTCATTTTTACCTCAAATTTCAAATCTCATTCCGTCGTATGCGACTTCGTAGCCCAATTCCTTTGCAAGCGGAACAAGTTCGTCATACGTTGCATTACAGTTATGCGAAAAATGATGAAGCACCACTTTTGTATTTTCGCTTGCAACGCCCATTTCTTTTAAGCCGTCAATAACAATTTTATCTGTGTCCATTCCCAAATGCGAATTTTGCCAGCCTTTAAGAAGTCCTGCCGTACAGTCAAGAGCTATTGCATCTATATTGACGGGATTATTTTCTAAATACTCTTTTGTTTCCTGCGGAAAAAATCCCGTGTCGGTGCAGTAAAAGAATGTCTTTTCTCCGTCGTTTATCAAATATACTACCGGATCCGTTTCGGCAGAATGATTGGCTTTAAGCGGAGTAATACTGTATTTTCCCGCCTTAAAAGTCTTAAACGGTTCAATCAAATTAAGTTTTGCAATTTTATCATCCACGCCCATATTTTTCTTTGCTTCCGAAAGCATATCAAAACTTGCTTTCGTGCAATAAATGTTCATGGGCTTTTTGTCCTTGATATGACCGATTCCGTCACACCTTGCCCAAATATTCGAAGCAAGCAAATGGTCCCCGTGACTGTGGGTAATTATCACATCGGTTACGGGAATAAGCGAAAGTCCGCTGTAAAGAGTATGTGTAAGCAAGTCCGGTCCGAAATCAATAAGCAAAGAATCGTCAATCAGTGCTTCACTTCTTGTGCGAATGTTTCTGCCTCCCTGCTCTCTTGCTCTTTTACAGTTGTCACATTCGCAGAACATCGCCGGAAATCCCTCTGCCGCCGCAGTACCGAAAAGTGTTACTTTCATTTTTACGTTCTCCTATAATATAAATACAATCAAATTGCTGATCACAAGCATTATTGCCGCAGATATTATATGCTGTTTTTTTGTCATATTGAAAATGGCAACGATTTCACGTGCAAATCCGTTAGGCCAAAAATACCACTTTGTTTTACTTGCAATGCCCTCTGCATCAATACCGTTCTGCTGTGCAAGAAGTCCGCTTCTGAACATGTGATAATTAGTTGTGGCAAATGCTATTTTTGCATTTTTGTTCTGTTCTTCAATAATCTTTTTGGAAAAAGCAAAATTTTCAAAAGTATTTACGGATAGCTTTTCGGGGAACACCTCATAAGGTTCAGCCGAATGAGAAAGCAAATACAGTTCCATTGCCGAGCCCTCGCTCATAATTTCGTCGCTTCCCTGCCCACCCGACGGAACATAGCAAACCTTTTTTCCCGTGGCGATCTCCTGATCCCACGCATACTTTATCGCACGCTGCGTTCTTCCTTTAATAAGTGGCCGCAAGCCTCCGTTTTTGCTGATTGAGCATCCTAAAATAATAATAAAATCCTTGTCATACTTCGGTGTTTGCCGTGATGCAACGTAGCCCATTACGGTTATTCCCAAAATAATGCTTTCGCAATAATCCAAAACCAAATAAAAGAACGTGGGTAAAAACTTTGATATAAATAAATAGTTTTCCAAGGCATCAACTTTTTCAAAAACCAACGAAATAGCATAGACAACAACCGTTGCACCCACGGTTATAACGCCTAAGAATGTTCCGATCATATTAGTCGGCTTCATTCCCTCGTGCCGCACCAACGAAATGTTACTTATGAACATCATTATTCCAAGTGCCGAAAATCCCCATATTGAAAGGTTTGCGAAATAAGAGGGAAACCGTTTTATGCAGAATACCACTCTTTGAAATCCGTCAAAATACGAATTGAATGCCCCGTCTGCGACAAATGTAATAAGCAACATAACGCAGCATATAATAAGCGCACACAAATTAACGTTTTTGATACTGTAAACAGTTTTTTTAATGCTTTTGCGCAATTGAATGTATAAAATCACCGCTATCAAAAGAACAGCGACTATTGCATATATCATACTGAAATTCACCCCTCACTTTGAGTAATATTCTACCATAACAAAGCCATAAATGCAAGTGAATACGTTTTTGCGCAAGCGCATTTACCGTTTTATGCGAAATAAATATTTACGGGATTTGTTTAACGCACACATTTACCAAGAGTTGTCCGTATTTGTCCAATATAATATTGAATTTGTATATTGATTTTTGTTTTGCGCTATACTATAATACTTGTGTTACATTAAAATTAAGGAGAACAACTATGATTTGGGCATATTATCTTGAACTCAGCCGCCACATGTGGGCTGACGAAACTACCAAAACGAATTATTTCTATTTGCCGAACGGTTCCGCAGGGGATTTGTACGGTTACAGTGAGGAAAATCAAGTAGACGTCAAGACTTGGGACGAAATAATCAAGTTCCTTGCAGAACATCAGTTCAACACGGTCGTAATTGATTTGGGCGATCAAATTCAATGGGAAACTCACCCCGAAATCTGCGCTCCCAATGCTTGGACAAAAGAATTTTTCAAAACAAAACTTGACGAAATCCGTGCGCTTGGAATAAATCCTATTCCGAAACTTAACTTTTCCGCTTGTCACGACACTTGGATGAAAGAATACAGAAGAATGGTGGGCTCAACTATTTACCGTAAATTCTGTGCGGATATGATTGACGAAACCATTGAACTTTTCGGCAAGCCCGAACTTTTCCATTTGGGACTTGATGAAGAAACTTCAGTAGGATGCCACGAGCACAGCGAAGCAATTATGATTCGAGGCGAAAAGCTTCTTTGGGAAGATTATCATTTCCTTATGGATTGCTGCTTCAAAAAAGGTGTTCGTCCGTGGATGTGGGCAGACTATTTCTGGGACAGAAACGAACTTTTTGCCAAAAATGTAAGCAAAGAAGTGCTTATTTCCAATTGGTATTATCACGACTTTTTCGAATACAAGGAAAATACATGGCTGAGCCGTGCAATGGATGCTTATGTCAATCTTGACAAATTAGGTTACGAACAGGTTCCCACCGGTTCGACCTTTAACGGTGACAACAACAATATGTTTGAAACAATGACACATTGCAAAAAGTATCTTGACCCGAAACTTGTTAAGGGCTATATGACCGCACCGTGGTATGCAACAATGCCCGATGAAATCTATTCGCACAAAAACGAAGCATTCAGATTCTTCCGTGGCAGAACTCTTGTTTATCCCGAAACACTTAAAAAGTAAATATCTAAGAAATGTTAAAAGCCCTTGATTTCTCAAGGGCTTTTGTTTATAAATTTCACTGTCATTAAGCAATAAAAAGAACGATACTTCTATTACTGCACATTTATTTTTCCCCTATTATTTCGAGAGAAACACCTTGGCTCTTTGCCTTACAAACTATTCTGAAAATTTCATTTTGATTCCACGTAGTCGTTAAAAGTCTTGGAATAAGAAACGATATTCCGTCCGTTTTTCTATACGGTGCATCACCTAAATAGCCGTCGGGAGGATTCTTGCCCGTAATGTCAACTGTTTCGATGTTCACGATTTCCGCACCCGAAATTACTGCTTTAACACCGCAGTCAAAATAAAGCACGTTGTCTTTCACCGTGGGCTTTTCAAGTGTCATATAATAAAGTTCAACCTCGCTCGCCGGATACGAAAAACTGTCCGAAACCTTCAAATTGCCATTATCATATACCCGTCTTTCATATACGCCGTCAAGTGCATAGGCTTTGCTGATTTCCGTTTTTATAAAATCTTTTTCCTCAACGAACTCCGAAGTTCTGTATTCACTGCCATTCTTTTGATTTTTGCCCGAAATCGCAGGTAAGTTATGATACTCCGAACGCATATACCACAGATTATATCTTGTTGTTCCAAAGGTGTGGTTCGAATACAAATCTACTCCCGGGTCGATAAAAATCGGATTGTCCCTGTAATAACAAACAAAACTTCCCACATCGTTATGACTATGGTTTTCGTTGTTGTGTCCGCCTTTAAGAGCAAAGAAGAAATCACCCTTGCGAATAACGGCAACCTGCACGCCGTAAAGCATAGTCCTCTGTTCAAATTCGGGGCAAGCGCACTTTTTGATTTCACCTGCCGTATATATATTTTTTGTCTGTCGGTAAAAATTGTCGTGCAGTAGCCGTAACCGCTTCACATTATAAAGATATCCTGCAAAATCTTTTACCTTGACATTTCCCGTCTTTTCGCCTATGCGATAGAGCAAAATAGAATCCAATGGGAAGTTTATTTCGGCATCGGCGAAGTTAGCGGCAAGACCGTACTTACTGTAAAAGTTAATTGGATATTCTGCGGCACGGTACATAAGTTCTGTGGAATTCAGGTTGATTTTTCCACCCGTTAAATCGTAAAGAATTTCAACCGCATCAAAAAGGCATGCCACCGCAAGATGCCAATACCTTACGCCCTCGTCGACACAGTAATCCTCGGGAAGTCCGTCAACATAAAACTGAATACTCGTGTAAACTTTTTTGATAATTGCCCTGTACTCATTTTCATCCGTGCAAACGCACGCAGCACAAAATGCCACGTTTGAATTTATCCACGGATTCCAGTTATTTACTTTATTCCCGTAACCCATCCACTTATAACCGTCAGTTTCCAAAAACGGTACAAACATTCTTTCTTCAATCATCTGCGGAATAATTTCCGAATTAGCTATTTTATCTTTAAGAAAATAATATGTTAATGCAAGCACCGAACATGTTTCAGCAGAAAACAGTTCAAGTATTTCAGGCGATTTTTGGTTTTCGGGCTTGTACCGATGTGACGGAACGCACCATGTGTCCTCTCGGCAAATCATTTTAATAAGCTCGTTTATTCTGTCAAAACTTCCGCCTTGCTCCACAAACATTTTTTCAAATACTCTGTCCGCAAGTTCTGCCCTGCGGTTAATGTATAAATTATCAAAATTACAACGGTTTTTGTTTATAAAACATTCGTTGTAACTATCGCCGAAATCCTCGTGAACGTATCCGTTCCACCGTGACGAACACTCAACAAGTCTTTCTTTTATATCGTTTGCTACATTTGCCGATTTATCTATATCGCCCAAAAGGCAAACATCCTTTTGCGGCAAAAGCGAATTCATTATTTCATTTATATCAAAAAACATAGCAATAGCCTCCACTTGAAATATCTTTTAATATAGTACATATATTTATTTATAATATCAATACCGAAATTATTTCGTCGTACTGCACCATTTTATTTTTCCCATTTGCGTTTGTTTCAACGGGTATTTTTCAGTAATGTAAAAAGGACTTGCATAAATGTGCTGATTAAATTACTCATCGAAGAACATATTAAAAAGTCAAATTTCTATTGGATATAGTATCGCAAATGTAATTATTTAGGCCGGATAATAAAACAACAAAGCCCTTGATTTCTCAAGGGCTTTTTAAGGCAAGGTATTTTGCCCAATGCACAAATGAATAAAAATTCATTTTCTGCATTAAATATTCATCAGTGAGTTAAGAAGAACATTGCAATAAACAAGAGTGCAATTACCCATGTTCCGATGCCGATTTTTTTCGATCTGCCGGTTAAAAGTTTAATGGCAATGTATGTCATCAAGCCGAAAGCAATACCGTAAGAAATGTTATATGAGAAAGGCATCATAACAATCGTCATAAATGAAGGAAGGGATATTGCAGGATTTTTCCAATCAATTTCGGTTACGCAACCCATCATCAAAATGCCCACGTAGATAAGTGCTGCGGCATAAGCGCAAGCAGGAATCAGAGCCGCAATGGGAGATAAGAACATTGCAACAAAGAACATTGCACCTGTTACCATAGCGGAAAGACCGGTTCTTCCTCCTGCCGCAACACCCGAAGAAGCTTCTACGAATGTTGTAACAGTAGATGTTCCACATACAGCGCCCGTGCAGGTTGCAATCGCATCGGCAAGCATAGCACGGTTCATGTTGGGAACGGTTTCATCACCGTTTTCGTCTTTCACCAACATATTGCCGGATTTGCAAGCGCCGAACAATGTTCCCATAGTATCAAACATATCAACAAGGCAGAATGCAAGCGCAGTGGTCAAGAACGTGATTACCAAAGTCGTAACCGAATGATTTGCCAAATATGCAGAAAAATCAAAGCCTTCAGTAAATACTTTCGCAAATGAAAGATTTGCAAAATCACCGAAAGCCGCAAAAGGATTTAATGTGCCGAGAGAAAAATCCTTATAGAAGCCGGGAATTGTAAATCCAAGAGCATAATATGCCACTGTTCCGCCGAGAATACTCCAAAGCATGGCACCCTTTACACCTCTGCGGTTAAGAGATGCAATGGCAATCAAAGTTGCAAGAGTAATAAGAAGCGGCATAATGCCTCCCCACGATGCATCGCCGAGAAGGTTAAATGAAGCAAGTGTAACGCAAGTTGAAGAACTGTTGACAATCAGTCCTGAATCTTGCAATCCAAGGAAAGCAATAAACAAACCGATACCTGCGGGAATTGCGGTTTTGATGGTTTTCGGAATAGCATCAAACACATATTTACGAACGCCGGTAAGTGTAAGAATAATGAAAAGAACACCGTCAGCCAAAACGAATAACAGCGCATTAGCATAACTGAATCCCAATCCGAAGCAAACGGTATAAACGAAAAACGCATTAAGTCCCATACCGGATGCCTGTGCCAACGGCAGATTTGCAAGAAGTCCGATTAAAATGGTTCCGACAACCGCAGAAAGCGCTGTGGCAATATAAACGGCGCCGTAGCTGACAACACCCAATTCGGAAAACATACCGGGGTTTACAAGCAAAATGTAGCTCATTGCCATAAATGTGGTAAGTCCGGCCATAATTTCCGTTTTTACGGTTGTATTATGGTCTTTTAAGTGAAATAGTTTTTCCATAGAAGCACCTCCAAAAAAAATAAAAAGGTTTAACGGCCTTAGTTAAAAAGAAAGCACCGCAAACCTTTTTGACTTGTATATTATACTTACATTTTTATATATTGTCAACATTTTATCGACATTATTTATAATTTCCGAATTACAAATAAATTGAATTACAAATTATGCCCAAAAGCACGAAAGTACTCAGAGTTTGTGCATGTTTGGGCACAGGTATATGTTTATGCACAGTTACACTATCCGTATATCTTTTTATAAATCTCTGTTTGACTCTTTTCTGTCTTTTTTCTTCAACAATTTTTCAGGCTCTTTCACATAACTGTGAACGACACTACCGCAGTTTCGGCAAACGGAATGCCAAAGTGCTATTCCACCCCACTTGTTGCTGAGTGCGGTCACAGACCCGTAGCTTGACTGATATGCCTCAATAATCTCCGTTCCGCCGCAATAAGGGCAGCTGAATACATACTTATCCTGCATAATTTACCTCCTTAAAATTAAGATTTATCACTACAAATTTTACTTGTTATTCTTAAGATAACATAAATCTGAGCAAAAGAAAAGCCGACACTTTCGAATTTCACAAAATTGTCGACTTTTTGGGCAAACGTTCACTTTTACAAATAATAACTAAACTGCAATTATTTTTTCGGAATATTCTGTCCGGCTTCAATATGTGCTTTATAACGGTAAACATACACAACAGAACAGAAAGCAAACTGAACAATATTTCCGAAAAGTGCCGCATAAGAAGAAATCTTTATCAACATCGAACTATTCGAATTGCTGATTGCGTTAATTGACTGCATAAGATTTGCCTGCAAAACAATATCTTCAACCGTAGTAATAATAAGAATCGCCATAACGACCGTAATTATTTTCTTATTTTGTTCAAGTTTGTGCAGCCGGCCCGCCATATAGGAAATAAGTACAACACTAACCGGAATAAGAATTTTACCAAGCGTCACGTTATTTGTTGAATCAATTCCTATTGCAGTAACTGCGGCATAAATCAGAAGCAACATTTTCATATTATTATCGTGAGGTCTCTTGTAAAACACACCAAGGTAAAGAAACATCATAACATAACTAACACATCCAACAAGAACAAGTAACTTGAATCCACCTGCAAATGCGCTTATTGCCGTTGCAATAAAACATATTGCCATAAGAACTGACAAAACAACAATCATTGTTTTCATTAAACTGTTTTTGTTCATATTACACTCCTTAATTTTCACTGATATTATGATATCAAAAGTGTATTAAAAAGTCAATATAAAAGCTTGTATTCTATAAAGTCAAATATATATATGTATCCTTAAATCAATTACCGATCGGCTATAAGTTACAAATTGTCAAATTTGTTTTCAGATGAATACAGCAAAAAAAACACACATAACATGACTCGAACCTGCGACACGTCCCTCGCGGTGTCCTGCTTTTGTTTCCTGCGACGGTGTGCATTTTGCAATTGCAGACCGCTACGTGCGTCAGCACATGCTACACGTTATTTGCTTTTGAATATATTCAAAAGTGACTTTAGCTTCGCTATGCTTCCTTTATCCCAAAAAGCTATGCTTTTCGGAAACCCTTATTGTTCCTCGCTGTTTCCGCCACCAACGATGCTCATTGTCTTTTCAGATAACATCAACAACTAAATTTGTGTTATTAACTCGTAGTATCACAGAGAGAGCTGTACTGTGGAGATAAAAAAAGAAGCCACTATGTGACTTCTTTTTTTATGACCCTATACTCCGAAATAGCACAATGGATATTTTGATAAAAAATCAGTCTTTTTCGATTTTGCTTTTCAAGATTGAGCAACCACTAAATAGCACAATGACTTTTACAATTTACAACACCGAAATAGCACAATTACAGATATTAGTTGGATATTTGCATACGTAATTTTTTAGATTTTTGATATTTTTTTTAATTGATTTTCTGCTTTCTTGATAATCTCTAGGACCTGACCAAAACTATCGATTTGCCTTTTCATCGAACATAAACCATATTCGAATTCTTTATTAGCAATACTATCATAAATCTTCTTCACTTGTTCTTGATAAGAAGACAAATAAGCCAGATATAAAAAAGTTGCATCTCTATTTAGCATATTTAGATTAAAGCAATGTCTTGCATAGTCACCATCTGTATCTATAGGTATTATACTGTATTTTGGAAACATCTTAGCTATTGTTAAAATAAATTCATTGATTTTTTCTTCAGAATAAGTATTAAAGAAAATCCTGCCATGAGATTTATTCTGGCATATTTTGTCGTATGAGTAATTTTGGTCATCGTTTATTTCACAATTCTTTCTTTCCTTAAGAGCCCATTTCCCTTCATAGGATATAAAACAATCTTTCATATCAGGAAATTCTTCTATAACTTTTTCAAATTCGCTCTTGGATAAAATACAACATGAAGTGCCACCGGGAGTTACATTGTTAAAATGCACTACCTCTTGGCCTTTATGTGCAAAATCCAATCTTAATTCGTAACAATCATAATTAGAATATCCAAATATCAGTTGTAATCTTGTAGTATTGTCATACTTGGTTCTTTGTCCTTTGGGCTTTGATTTAGACAAATATTTTAAATTTACATTTGTAGATATTATTCTTCCGTTCTTTAAGATTAAAAGCAATTTATTATATAATTCCTCTGCAATACTGACCATTTCTTTATCAAAACAAGGAGAATGCTTAAATATTTGGCATATTGTAATTAAGTACAACGAGTTTATCCTTGTTTCAAACTCATATTTTAATAAGGCTGATAATAAATACTTTATTTCTTTATCAAAATGCATACAATCATCATATGTTTCCAATAGATATAGCAGATCTATATCCTTTCTCGGATTAAAGAATTCTGAAGAATCAAAAACTATATTATCGTAAGAAAAGATATTTTTTATCATGCATTCGTATGTCGCAATAATTGCGTTCGAAGTTTCGAATAGTTCGCTTAAATTTTGAAAAACCTCTATGTTATTTAACAATGATTCATCGTTCATTTCAAATGAAATTTTGCCAAGATACTTATACATAAAATAAATCTTAATTATTACAAAGAATAAATCGTTTTTTAAGTATTCCCCACACTCAATAATATCGGTTCCAAATTGGATTCTAACATTTTCATATGGAAATTCAATTTCACTTTCAAGCGCTTTTTTTAATAATTCATAATCAACTTCTAATAAAGTTGATAAACCATAAACATCTTCATCGCTAAGTTTGTATATTGGTGAATTTGCATATGCAATGGATAAAAAATATATCGTTTTTTCGTATTGAGATAACTCGTTGTCACAAAAAATATATGGCACAATATCATAATCCATAATCATTTCCCCACATATATTCCAAGAATCACGTATTTAATGTCCAAACCAACGAAGATCATTATGTTTGGTCAATAATTCTTTATTATCTGCAACAAGGCTTTTGGCTTTATGATAATCACTCGATGTGATTAATCTTTGTAATAGAAGATTTAATAAAGACTCGTCAACTTGATCCATTACATTTTTAGATTGATCTATGAATTCATTGATCTGCGATATAGAATTTCCTATTTCTGTATCTTTCGATATTTCATAAGGCGAAACATCAATATTTTTACAGTATCTGTTAAAAGCTCTTTTCAAAAAATATACATCGCTTAAATAATCCAAAATAAATCTTAGTACATTCATAATAGAGGTAGATTCAAAGTTACCATCTTTGATTGCAGTTGTTAAAGAATTACAATTATCGGTAATTTTTTGACCAAGCGGAATTATATGTTCGGATAAGAGATTTATATATTGTTCTTCCTTATCTTTATCAAAAACGAACAAATCACCTGACAATAACTGTCTTGATAACTTATAATCGTTTGGATTGATAATTAACTGATAGCATTCAATATTTCTCTCTTGACATACATCCCATATGAGCTGCTTACACATATCATCCAGATTAAGACCAAGGGTGATAGATTTAACAAATGGTGCTTCTACAAATAAAGGCGTGTATGGTTCTCCTTCAACATTAATAAGTCGCCATTCATTTTCGTAACTCCAACACTTATTCTTAGCAAGCAAACAAGAGAAAATAGCATTTATATTAACTTCATCAGTAACAAATTTCCCGTTTTCATCTTTTTTTAATTCTGAGAGGCCCAAATCTTTAAGTGAAATAGTAGGACGAACGGACGAATATTTAACAGGGTACATAAACCCTATGAACTTATCCATTTTCTCGAAATTATATTCAACGCAAATACCGGAGAAAGAATCTGCATAATGAGACCACATAAGTTGATTGTCCCAACCACTTGCACTAAAGCATGTTACTGTCAATTTAGAAAGAAAATCTTTGAGAAATGGAAGATAAGTTTCATCTCTAACCCTAACTACAACATCTTCCAATTCTTTTAAAACATCCTCCATTGCCAATGCTTCTACAATTGTTTTTTCTTCAATATCTTCGTTTTTATAGTCTTTTATCACTAACGAAAAAATATAGAATGCATCCTTATTAAGATACTTCTTAACTTCGAGCGGACATTTACTATAGAGTTTATTCAAATCTTTTGAAATAAATTGTACCATATTCGCTGGTTGCACGTGTGCAATTACACTTTGTAGAAGAATAAACTTTTTAAGTTTATTAAGAGCATTTATGAATTCCAGAGTTTCTCCGATCATCCTATATTTTAATAGATTCTTTATCACTATTTTTAAGTCTGAATCCAAAGAAGAATCGACTTGATTTAAAGCTAATTCAATACATTCTTCATAAATTTCTTCTACAGAAAATCCTACCATAGAATCGTATGGATCGTTCATTTGTAAGGGAGTTCGAGCAAAAACTACACCATGCCTAATATTCTCAATATCATATATAATAGACGCATCTCTTTTACAAGCACGATATTGATAAAACATATTGCCAGCTTTAGCAATACTATTTTTCATTTGAGACATACTTATTTCTATCTTTTCCATAAAGCCAACTCCTTTCAATTCTATTGAAAATATTATATCATATTATTTGTATTTTTTCTATTCATCACTTTCTAGTTTTTTAATAGTAATTAGCTAGTCTTTGGAAAATCGATTTATTATGTTATCCTAAAGGAAATAACTTTAGGAGGTTGTAAAAATGAAAAAGAATTATTCAGAAAAACAAAAGTTAGAAATCATTAGCAGGTATCTTTCCGGAAACTCCGTATTAGATTTGAGTTCGGAATATGGTATCGCACGAAGCACAATTTACAAATGGATTGAGGAATCCTCGGAATGCGAAAAGCAGGAACGCAAAGTTAATATGCGTGATTATTTTGACTTGAAACAACGATGTGAGCAGCAAGAAAAAATGATTGAAATTTTGCAAGCTGCTCCTTGCACCGTTAGTTCTCCATTAGCAGAACGTTATGAGTACATACTAAGTTTATCAGAAAAGTATAGTATTAATTTACTTTGCAAAACTATGAAAGTTGCAAAAGGTAGTTATTACAACCATATCTTACGTAACAAAAACGAAAACACGACCTACGAAGAAAAGAAACAGGAACTTACACCAATAATCGAAAAGATATTTCATGATAATAACCAAATATACGGTGCGAGTAAAATACACGCCATTCTTAAAGACCGTGGTTATATTGTAGGACAAAACACCGTTGCTGATATCATGCATGAAAATGGATGGTTTTGTATAGGAAACGGTTCAAAGAAACTCTACTATATGAATCTTGAACGAAAACAAAATATACTAAATCAGCAATTTACTGTTAGCAGACCAAATGAAGTTTGGGTAAGCGATGTTACGTATTTCAAATATAACAACACAGTATATTACATTTGTGTAATTCTCGATTTATTTGCAAGAAAAGTTGTCAGTTTCCGAATCTCACTTACTAACAGTACACATTTAACTAAAGGTACTTTTATGGCAGCTTATAAAGAAAGACAACCACAAGATTTGATGTTTCACAGTGACCAAGGAACTAACTATACTTCTGCTACATTTAGAATGTACTTAAAACAATTGAATGTTAAGCAATCTTTTTCAAATCCCGGTAATCCTTTTAACAATTCAGTAATGGAATCATTCTTCAAGAGTATGAAAACAGAAAAACTCTATCGCACTGATTTCAGATCCGAAAGAGAATTCAGAATGGCTGTAAAAGAGTACATAGAGTTCTATAATAAAAAACGGCCGCATTCCGTAATCCGTTATCGGACACCGAACAAGTGTGAAGAAGAATACATTAGGAAGCAAGCCGCTTTAGAGAATATTTAATTGTACACGAATGGTTCGTTTGGAAATTATTTTGGGAATTCGTTTCGCCGTTTGGAATGTTTTTGAAAATGTGTCCGATAAGACGAAACCTCGCAAACCCGCATAAACACTAGGATTACATAAAAAAATCACCCTTCAATCGAACACAAATGGTTCATATTTGAGGGGTGATTATTATGGCGCCCCAAACAGGACTCGAACCTGTGACACTGCGGTTAACAGCCGCATGCTCTACCGACTGAGCTATTAGGGCATATAAATGGGAAAAATCCCATATATATTTATGTCCATTGGTCTTCTGCGTAACGCCTAAATTCATAGGCACTACGCTGCTTTGACTTCAATGGACTAAATTTAGATTCCGGCGGCGACTTACTCTCCCGGGCCGTCTCCAGCCAAGTACCATCAGCGCTGAAAAGCTTAACTTCTGTGTTCGGAATGGGAACAGGTGATCCTTTTCGCCATTACCACCGGAAATTTTGACAGCTTTCGCTGTTTTTGTCATTTTATCTTAATGC
>JAZRYL010000019.1:0-4841 GCA_045600705.1 Clostridia bacterium
TTGCTGACTGAGCTTGCTTATTATATCAAGTTTTCTTTTTTCTGTCAACCGTTTTTTTATCTTTTTTCAAGATTTTTTTCAGCCGACTTTTTATACTCACCTGATTCGCTTCCCTCTTTCAAGGTGCTTTGCAATTATATATCCTTTGTCTTTTTTTGTCAATCGTTTTTGTCCATCTTTTTTATTATCTTTTTGTGAACATTTTGAGGATTTTTATTCACCTTAAAAGTTCTTGATTATTGCTATATATATGGTATAATATTAAAAAAGCAAAAGAGGATCAGCAAAAAATGATACGTTCAACATGGAAATTCGGAAAAGACGATGAAGTTCTTTCAATAAGACAAACTGTCGGCGATGTTTTAGACGCTTACGACGAAAAATCAATGCACCTAATATTATATAACGATGATGAGCCCGTTTCCTGCGGAAGCTTACTTTTCGACAACGGAGCATACAAACTTTCGCATTTATGCGTAAAACCCGAATTTCAAAGACAGTACTTCGGAGATATGCTTATTCGTGTGCTGATTGTGAAAGCATTTAACATGATGGCAGAAAAAATTCGCATAATCCCCACGGAGTCAAGTATTCCTTTTTTCGAGAAATACGGATTCAAATTTGAAGACGAAACAACTATGTATGTTACCGCCGAATCGCTTATTATGAATAGCAAGTGCGGTCACGACTGTTCAAGCTGTATAAACAAATGCAAGTAGTGGGATATATTTTTTCAGCATTACTTTTTATCCTTGCAGCAGTGCTGAAATTTTTATTCAGAGGTTACGGATTTTTAGCATTACTGTTGGTGCTTATCGGAATAACGATTTTAATATTGCAATTACTTTCAATAAATGAAAACAAAGTTAAGAGGACAATAAAAAAGTTGATTTATTCTATAATATCTTTCGGAATAATTTGCGCAACGGTCGCTGCCATTCCGATAACCGCTAATTTTCGAAACAAAGAAAGTCAACCGGCAGATTATTGCCTGATACTCGGCTGTGCAGTGCACGGAAGCAATCCGTCAAGGGTGCTGAACGAACGAATCTGTGCAGGGTATGAATATCTTAATTCAAATCCCGAATGTAGGGCCGTTTTATGCGGTGGAAAAGGGAACGGTGAAAATATTTCGGAAGCAGAGTGCATTTTCAACTGTCTTGTACAAAGAGGAATCAGTCCCGATCGTTTGGTTTTAGAAGATAAATCCACTAACACCTCGGAAAATATACGTTTTGCTAAAGAATTGTTGCCGGAGAAAGCAACTGTAACGGTAATCACAAGCGAAACACATTCATACCGTGCCTGCTTTTTAGCAAAACGAAACGGCTTGAACGTTGTTGGACGTTATAATTCCAAAACGCATTTCCCGGTTATTATTTCCAATTATCTCCGTGAATGTGTTGGTGTTTGGAAAGATTGGATTATTAAATAGGTAATAAATTTAACAAGAGAATTATTTTCAGCATTTAGCAAACAAGCTCTGTGATTTTTTGCCGAGCTTGTTTGCTATCAAATTGTATTATCTGCAGCGATGCGGAACAAGCACACCCCAAGTTTCGGCACATGGGCAGAAGCTATAGAACCGACAAATCCCTGCAATAAAATAATTGATTTTGGTATGCGCTTTATACTTTTTTGTCAATTGAAGAAGAAAATAGCAGTTATCGCAATCATCAGCACAGCTGTGACCGTCAAAGACGGAATGGCACTTTTATCCGCAATAATATTTTCAGATTAGCAATTGACATATACCGTCTGTATCATTATAATGAAGTCAGTAAATTCAGAGGAGTTTTTGCTGTGGAACGTAATTATCAATTTCGTGAAAGACTTTTGCAAGTACATAAGCCCAATCTGCGCAATGATACCGTTTGGAAGTCTTTTCCCGGTACTGTTGTTGACGAGAACTGGGAAATTCTCTATCCGGCAGACGCTGACCGTGTAATGCGTCATGCCGCTCACGATTTGCGTGATTTCTTTGAAATTTCGATGAATACGTTTCTCCGTGCAAGAGCCGTTGCGGATATCAACGCTGAAATTTCTTCTTCGGCGGGCAAAATTTGTTTGACAGATGCCGTTCATTCGCCCGAGTTAGTCTGTGAATATACAGAAACAGGTGCTTATCGTTTGACCGTCGGCAACGGAATTGTTGTTTGCGGACGTACAGAACGTGGTACTGCACAGGGTGTCTATTGGGTGGAACACCGTATGGGAATTCATCTTGGTCCCGTAATCGAAAACGGCGATTTTTGCCGTCGTCCGTTGTTCAGTCCGAGAATGGTTCATTCCGGCTTTGGCTTGGACGAATTTCCCGATGAACATATCAACGCCATTGCCCACAACGGAATGGATGCCTTGCTTGTATTTACAAAGGATTTGAATGTCACGCCGCACGGATATCTTGATATGAACAACTTAATTTACCGTGCCGCAGGCATGGGTGTGGATGTTTATGCATACAGTTACTATAAAAGTGCAAAGCATCCCGAAGAACCCGACGCAGAAGAATATTATGAAAATACCTACGGAAAACTGTTCGAAGAATGTCCCGGTCTAAGCGGTGTAGTTTTGGTTGGAGAAAGCATGGAATTTCCGAGCCATGACCCGCATACTTCCGGATGTCTGCGTTTGGAGAAAAAACCGGGAGAAACCCGACCGAGTCCCGGTTGGTATCCCTGCTATGATTACCCCGATTGGGTAAAACTTGTGTCTGGAATTATCCGTAAGCATAAGTCCGATGCCGACTTTGTTTTCTGGACATATAATTGGGGTTATGCCGATACCGATGCACGCCTTGCTTTGATTGAAAATCTGCCAACAGATATTTCACTTCAATGCACCTACGAAATGTTCGAACAGTTTGAACCCCGTCCCGGTGTCACCAAGCGTTGTGTGGACTATACACTGATGTTTGAAGGTCCGGGCAAATACTTCACATCCGAAGCGATTGCCGCCCGCAAACGTGGAATTCCACTTTATACTATGGCAAATACCGCCGGACTTTCGTGGGACGTGGGTGTTATTCCGTACGAGCCGGCTCCATATCAATGGAAACGGCGCTACGATGGAATAGTGAAGGCGTATTACGAATGGGGACTTCGTGGAATTATGGAAAGCCACCATTTCGGCTTTTTCCCGTCCTTTGTTTCCGAAATGACCAACCTTTCCTATTGGGAACCAAGAGTGGATTTTGATGAAGCATTAAAGGAAATTGCCGCTCGTGACTACGGCAAAGAAAACGTCGATGCAGTAATTAAATGTTGGGAATTGTGGTCAGAAGGTATCCGTCATTATGTGTCGACAAAGCCCGACCAGTACGGTCCTTTTCGTATCGGCCCTGCGTATCCCCTCCTCTACCGGAAGGAGGCCGTGTTGCAATCACCATCCTATGCTCATTTCGGAGGCAACCGTATCTGCCGCACAATGTACTGTTACGACATGAATCAACGTGCAAATCTCGACTTTGAAATCGAATCTCTAACCGAGATGGAACATCTGTACCGTGAGGGTGCTGCAATTTTAGAAGCTATTCTGCCAACTCTTTCGAGCCGTCAATTTGAAGAAGCAAAACGTCTGTGGGCGTTAGGAAGTTTTATTGCCAATGCAACGCATACTGCTATCAATGTGAAACGTTGGTTTATTCAAAAGTGCCGTTTGGTACCGGATTTCGGCATACCTTCTGCGCAGAACGGCAATCAGCATGCAAATGCAAAAAAAGAGAATCCTTTATCATTGGAAGAAAAGAAAGCCGTTATTGCCGAAATGCACGAAATTGCCGCAGACGAAATTCAAAATGCCGAGGCAACAATACCGTTAGTAGAGTTTGATTCCCGCTTAGGTTATGAGCCGAGTATGGAATATATGTGTGATCGCAAACATCTTGAATGGAAAATTTCTATGACCAAACGTGCTTTATCAGAGATTGAAGAAGATTTTAGCAAAGTATAAAAGACTGTTACCGTTAGTATTCGCAAATATGCAGAAGTATAATACAAAGCAATCTGCCCATTGGATATTTTTTACAGAAGCAAATGAAAAAGCTCGCTATATGCGAGCCTTTTTCTATATATTCTTTGTTTTACCTGATTAAAAAATCATCAGTATCTATCCCCATATTCCTTTCAAGCTTCTTGTGTCCAATGGTGAATAAAGTCCGTCTTAGCATCCGTATATGCATCTCTGTTGTGTTCGTACTTTTTCCAAAGTTTGAGTTTAAGGGCTTCATATTCTTTGGCAACATTCGGGTGTTCATTCATATAATCACGGAAATACAGTTCATCGTTATCTCCAGCATATCTAACGTATCTGATGATTGTGTATTTAATTGTCAAGGTTCTTGAGAGGTGTTTTGCGCCTCTACCTCTAACTGCTGATTTTTTGGGTGTTTGCAAACCAACTTTTTCAAAAAAATTTTTCATCACCTTTCCGAACAATAAAAAAGCGCCCACCACGCCTGTTTCCAGACGCAATGAGCGCAAAAAATAAGCCCGATGATTTCTCACCGAGCTTAATTACATATTATTCTATTGAGCGAGCGAACTAAGATTTATCTGATTAACTTAGCCATTCCTACATTAACATCGTTATCTATTATTTTTATATCAATACATTTCCAATCTTCAGAACAAGTATTATCACTCTTTTTTATTTGAATCAAATATGCATCCATTTCTGACTCGCCTATATATTCTTTTACAATATTATGAACAAGTACTTCTGATTCTTTACCATCAATCATGGCGCATATCTTGTTTATATCAGGACAAATATTTGCATCACCGTTTTTAAATTTAGGAAGACTCATTGGCCTGAAATACACCATTACTGAATCATAGCAA
>JAZRYL010000020.1:0-28560 GCA_045600705.1 Clostridia bacterium
GATTATCGTGGACATCTACGACAACGGAAGCTATCGCATTGTTGACCAACTTAAAGAACCCGTTCGTCTTATATCCGATATGGGCCACGACAACATTATCAAGCCCAGAAGAATTCAACAGCTTATTAAAACTATCTATATGTTCAAACGTCTTTGCGATTCGAACGGCGTTTCCGAACTTTTTGCATATTGTACTGCCGCAGTAAACCGTGCCGCAAATCAGCGTTCGTTCCTTGACGAAGTTTATGCGACTACTCAAATTCAACTTGAAGTTCTTTCCGGCGAAAAGGAAGCAACACTTGTATTTCAGGGCGTTATCAACACAATGGACGTTGATAACGGTATCATTATGGACATCGGCGGCGGAACGACTCAGCTTGTTCACTTCGAAAAACGTGCGATCAAGGATCTTGCTTGCTTGCCCTTCGGAACGGTTACACTTACCGAGCTTTTCGGACTTGCCGACAAGGTTAAGCAGGAACAGATTGATGCTATCGAAGATTTCTACCGTCAGCAGCTTGAAGAAATTCCGTGGCTTTCAAACGTTCAGGGACTTCCGCTTATCGGTGTGGGCGGTTCTTTCAGAAACCTCGGCAAAATTATGCGCATGAAAACAAAACGCGATATCGGAACTTTACATAACTATTCTATTCGCTCTAAGGAAATTGATGCGCTTTATGAGAATATGTGCAAACTTGACCTTGACAGAAGAATGAAAATCAAGGGCCTTTCAAATGAAAGAGCAGATATTTTCCTTGCGGCATTCTCTGCTATCAAGACGACTGTGAACTACATTGAAGCATCTGATATTTATATTTCCTGCTGCGGACTTCGTGAAGGAATTATGTTCGAACAAATCGATCCTCAGGTAGCGTTTAAGCCTATTCAGCACGTTCTTGATTATTCGCTTAACAATATACTCGGACTTTTCCAGGAAAATCAGAATCATGCGGAAAACGTTTCCAAACTTTCGCTTATGATGTTTGAGCAGCTTCGTCAGCTTCACAAATTACCCAATTCTTACATGAGAGTTATCAAAACGGCGTCAACACTTCACGATATAGGTACTTCAATCAAGTATCACGATCACCACAGACACAGTTTCTATTTGATACTTCATTCAAATGTTTACGGACTTTCTCACCGTGAGCATCTTATGAGTGCTTTTGTTGCTCTTGCTCACCGCAAGGATGATGTGAAGAAAGAGTGTCAGAGATATTCGGATATGATTTCGGCAGACGATTTAACCAATATTTACCGTCTTGCAGTGCTTGTAAGAATCGCTGAAAGCTTCGACCGTGCTATGGACGGAATCGTTGAATCGGTTTCCTGCGATATTTTAGGCGATTCGGTTATAATGAAAACTCAGACGGCAGGCGATGCTTCTCTTGAAATAAAAGATGCGCATACATGCAGCGATATGTTCAAAAAAGCATACGGCAAGAACCTTGTTATCCTTTAATTCGGGAGAGTATATATGCAATTTATTAAACAAAAAACTTTTATTAAAAACGGTTCCGAATTTGTTGAAAGCAATACAAGTGCAAAAGAGGGAACAATAAGTTATTCAATTCTTAAAAACCATAATGTTTCTGATAATATGGACAAACTTCAAATAAAGTTTGATGCGCTTGTTTCTCACGATATTACATACGTTGGTATTATTCAAACGGCACGTGCCAGCGGACTTAAAAAATTCCCGATTACCTATGCTCTTACAAACTGCCATAACAGTTTGTGCGCAGTCGGCGGAACACTTAACGAGGATGACCACATGTTCGGTCTTTCTGCGGCAAAAAAATACGGTGGAATGTATATTCCTCCGCATTTGGCGGTAATTCACTCGTTTGCCCGTGAAGAACTTGCCGCTTGCGGAAGAATGATTCTCGGCTCGGACAGTCACACACGTTATGGGGCACTCGGAACAATGGCAATAGGTGAAGGCGGTCCCGAACTTGTTAAACAGTTGCTCGAAAGAACTTATGATGTTGACTATCCGGAGATTATTGCGGTTTATCTTACGGGAAAGCCGAAGCCCGGAGTAGGACCTCACGACGTTGCCATTGCAATGTGCAAAGAAGTTTTTGCACAAGGACTCGTAAAAAACAAGGTGCTTGAATTTATCGGCCCCGGTGTTGATAATCTTTCAGTTGATTACCGTTGCGGAATCGACGTTATGACCACGGAAACAACCTGCCTTTCATCTGTATGGAAAACAGACGACAAGGTTAAGGAATATTATAAAACTCACGGCAGAAGCGAAGATTTTGCTTTGCTTGAACCTAAGGAAATTGCGGAATATGACGGTGTACTGAAAATCGACCTTTCGGAAATAGAACCGATGATCGCTTTGCCGTTCCATCCGAGCAATGCGTACACAATAAAAGAATTTAAGGCGAATGCAAAAGAGATACTTGAAAAGCTTGATGAAGAAATCAAGAAACAGTATCCCAAGTGCAACTGCTGTGTATCCGAAAAGTTAAAGGAAGACGGATTCCATGTTGACCAAGGTGTTATAGCAGGATGTGCAGGTGGTATTTTTGAAAATATTACTGCGGCGGATGATATCCTTAAAGGCAGAAACACCGGAAACGATGCGTTCTCTCTTAATGTTTATCCCGCAAGCCAGAGTGTTTATCTTGATCTTGTTCAAAAGGGAATTATCGGAGACTTAATGGAATCGGGTGCGGTAATTAAAACTGCATTCTGCGGACCCTGCTTCGGTGCAGGTGATGTTCCGGCAAACAATGCGTTTTCAATTCGTCACACCACGAGAAACTTCCCGAACCGTGAAGGAAGTAAACCCGGTGAAGGTCAGCTTTCGCTTGTTGCCTTAATGGACGCAAGAAGTATTGCGGCAACTGCGGCAAACGGCGGTATTCTTACCGGCGCAGACGAATTTGATATAAATTACACCGAATACGAATATACATATCATAGTGATATTTACAGAAAACGTGTTTACGACGGCAGAAACAATGCAAACTCCGAGCAGGAACTTGTTCTCGGTCCTAACATTGCCGATTGGCCCGAACTTAAGAGAATGCCTGAACAGGTTCTTCTTAAGCTTTGCAGTGAATTGCGTGATAATGTTACCACTACGGATGAACTTATTCCGTCCGGTGAAACAAGTACGCTTCGTTCCAATCCTTACAAGCTTTCAAGATTTACTCTTTCAAGAAAAGACCCCGAATATGTTTTGAGAGCCGACAAGGTTGCCGAAACGGAAAATTCCGATAAGAGAAATGAACTTTTCAATTCGCTTAATAAAATTGACGGCATAAATATCACCGATTGCGTTTTCGGAAGTGCGATTTATGCAAATATGCCCGGTGACGGTTCTGCAAGAGAACAGGCCGCAAGTTGTCAAAAGGTTCTCGGCGGATGGGGAAATATTGCTGTCGAATATGCAACAAAACGTTACAGAAGTAACCTTATCAACTGGGGTATTCTTCCGTTGCTCTGCTCAAATGATATAAAGGAAAAGTTCTGTCTTAACGATTATGTTTTTCTGCCTAATATTAAAAAAGATTTGGAAAACGGTGTAAATCAGACGGATGCGTTCATAATTAAAGAGGACGGTGCGTGTGAAAAGGTCGTTCTCGGTATTGTTCCGATGACAAAGGACGAACGTGACATTTTATTGAGCGGTGGACTTATAAATTATTATTCATCGACAAAATAGGAGGATGTAAATGGGATTTTTTACTCGTGATTTGGGTATTGATTTAGGTACGGCAAACACTCTTGTATATTTAAGAGGAAAGGGCATTATCATTCGTGAACCCAGTGTTGTTGCGGTAAAGGTTTCGGGAAGCAAAAGAGAAGTCCTTGCGGTTGGTGAACAGGCAAAAAATATGATCGGAAGAACTCCGGGAAATATCGTTGCCGTTAAACCGCTGAGAGACGGTGTTATTGCTGACTTTGACGTTACTGCGGCTATGCTTTCGGATATAATTCACCGTGCTATGCCTAAAGCGTTTTCACTTACAAGAACACGTGTTGTTATTTGTGTTCCCTGCGGCGTTACGGGCGTTGAACGTAAAGCGGTAGAGGATGCTGCAAAAAATGCAGGTGCAAGCCACGTTGTTATTATGGAAGAACCGAAGGCAAGTGCTATCGGTGCAGGTCTTCCCATTAACGAGCCGTCCGGCTGTATGATCGTTGATATCGGAGGCGGTTCAAGTGAAATGGCGGTTATTTCCCTTGGTGGAATAGTTGTTTCAAGATCGCTCCGTATTGCGGGAAACAAACTTGATGATTCGATTCTCAACTATGTTAAAAAGGAATTCAACCTTGCAATAGGCGAGAGAACAAGTGAAGATATTAAAATGAAAATCGGTTCGGCATATCCTACGGGAGAAGAAAAATCCATGGAAATCCGAGGCAGAGACCTTGTTTCAGGATTGCCGAAAACGATTACCATTACTTCATCTCAGGTTCGCGAAGCATTGCGTGAACCCCTTATGGCTATTATCGATTCAGTTAAGGTTACTCTTGAGGATACTCCTCCGGAACTCGCCGCTGATATTATGGAGCGCGGTATTTATCTTGCCGGCGGCGGTGCTCTTTTGACCGGAATGGATACGCTTATTAAGTATGAAACGGGTATGCCGGTTGTAATAGCTGATTCGCCTCTTGACTGCGTTGTAACGGGAGCAGGCAAGGCACTTGAAGAATTTGATTATATTTCATAAAGTGAATTAAATTAAATGAACGGTAAAGTACGTAAAAAGAATAGTTTAGTAAAGTATATTATTATAGGAACGGCAATTTTAATAACGTTGATCATCGTTATGTTCAACAGCGGCGTTTCTGTTTTGAAGAAAATATCGGGATATGTAGTTTATCCCGTTATTTCTGTTGTGGACGTTACTGCTGACGGAATAAGTAATTTCTTTTCAAGTTTCGGCAATAGAATGACATTGAAATCCAAACTTACCGCCGCAGAAGAAAAACTTGCTCAACTTGAAAACGTTCAGTCTGTGGCGGATGAGGTCAAGGCAGAAAACGAAAGACTGCTTGCATTGTTTAACGAAAGCGAAAGATACCCGGAATTCGAATACAAGTATGCAAAGGTCATAGTCAGAAGCGTTGACGATTACAGTGCTACATATACGCTTAACAAAGGCTCGCAGGACGGCGTTAAGGAAAATATGGTTGTTATTGCCTCCGGCGGTCTTGCAGGTAAAATTGTTGAAGTAACGGATAAAAATTCCACGCTTCTTGCAATAACCGACTCTCGGTGCGGTATTCCGGCTCTGTCTGAAGCAAGCCGTGATATGGGTGTTGTTAAAGGCGTGGCTAATTCCGGAACAACTCTCGGCTATTGCGTTATGTCTGAACTTCCTACAAATGCTATTATCAAACCAGGAGATACCGTTATCACTTCGGGACTCGGAGAAGTATTTCCTAAGGGCATTGTTGTGGGGACTATTACCGAAGTATCAAACGGAAGCAATAGTATAAATTCAAGTGCAAAATTAACTCCGGCAGTTGATTTTGACCACCTTGAAAGCGTTTTGATTATTGCAGGAATGGGAGAGTGACCATGCGTACATTCGTAATGATTATTCTTTCTGCTATAACGTTTGTTCTTCACGTTACGGTTGCTCCGATGCTTACAGTGTTTGGTGCAAAGATTGATTTCATAATGATAAACGTTATGCTTATCGGCATCTTTTCCAAAAAGTGGTATCCTACGGTGTTATCCGCCGTTTACCTTGGCTTACTTGTCGATATTACAACTCAGTACGGAACGTACATTAACACTTGGGTTTATCTGTTTTTCGGAATAGTTGTTGCCGTTATGTGTTACTTGATTAAACAAAGCCAAATCCAAATATCTGTAATATCCGTATTTGCGGCAGTTTGTGCGAAGCATTTTCTGTATTCTTTCATATTGTACATTATGAGACTTTCGGAAAGCTTTACGCTTGCAACATTTGTTCACGGAATTCCGTCCGCAATTTATACGGCGATTATTTCGATTGGCTTGTACTACTTATATAGATTTATTTTTTCTTTGCAGTTTATGCAGATAAAAAAGGAAGACGAAGGAAAGTATTACATATAATATGGGATTGTTAAGAGGAGAAGATAATACCGAAAACAAACGTCGTGGTTTTATTACTATTACGGCGTTTGTTCTTGCGTTCATTGTACTTGTTTTTTCTCTTGGCGATTTACAGATAGTTCATCATAAAGACTACAAAAATGTTGCGGCTACAAAGCATACAAGGGTGCTTAAAATTGACGGCACAAGAGGAAAAGTTCTCGATACTAACGGTATTCCGCTTGCTCAGGATGAAATCAGTTACAATCTTGAGTTCTACCGTGAATATAACTTAAAATCCGAAAGACAGCAATATACCGATTCAATAATATTTGCGCTTAATCTTATAGAAAAATACGGCAGAGAATATAAAACTACGTTTGCAATTTCGAAAAATTCCGATGGTGAATTCTTCTTTAATTGGGGCGACGTTTCGGAAGAAACCGCTAAAAAAAGAGAAAAAACGTGGCGCAGTGATTTCTATTTTTCGGACAAGAAGTCGGCAAATATGTCCTGCGAAGAAATGTACCGTGAAATGCGCACAAGATACTGTGTGCCGGAAGATTTAAGCGACGAACTTGCCCTTAAAGTGCTTGGGGTATGGCAAGACAGTATTCAGTCATACTGGGCATCAAAATCCATTACAATTCTTAAAAATATCGGCATTGAACTTGCTACTGTAATAGAAAGTTACAGTTATGAACTGTGCGGATTTAATGTTACCGAAAAATCGTTGCGAGTATATCCCCAGGGAACTGTCGGAAGCCATATTGTCGGATACCTGGGCAGAATTACTTCGGAAAATCTTGAATATTACAAAGAACGAAATTATGATACCGAAGCATTCGTAGGTGTTTCGGGAATTGAAAACGTAATGGAAAGCTACCTTACGGGAAGCAGCGGCGACAGAATAGGTTCAAAGGAAGTTGAAGTTACCACAAGCGGAAGAATTTTAAGCGAGCTTTCTTTCAACGAACCGAAAAGCGGAGATAACGTTTATCTTACTATTGACGTTAACTTGCAGCGAATTGCCGAGAATGCGTTGCACAGTAATATCAGCGAAATCAACGCAAAACAGAAAGAAATATACAATTCAAAGAAAAGTACTTATGATGCTCTTGCCGACGGCAGAGAAATAAAATTTGCTGAGGTTGGCGCAGTTGTGGTTATGAACGTCAAAAACTGCGACACACTTGCTATTGCAAGTGAACCGAACTTCGACCCGAACCTTTTCTCGGCGGGAATTTCAACGGCTGACTATAATGCCATTCTTGAGGACAAGCGAAATCCCATGTTCAATAAGGCGATAAGCTCGTCGGATACACCCGGCTCGATTTTCAAGCTTTGTGTTTCGCTTGCGGGACTTGAAGAAGGGGCAATAACTCCCGATGAAAAAATAAACGACTTAGGTGAATTTACAAAATATGTTTCCGGCACAAGCAAGGGCCCTATGTGCGGATGGTACAGAGATAACAGAGAAACTCACGGCAACATAAACGTTGCAAGTGCAATCAACTATTCCTGCAACTATTTCTTCTATGAAGTTGCGGACAGACTCGGAATTGAAAAAATAAAAAAATGGGCATCTAATCTCGGACTTCTTGAACGCACAAACATTGAACTTACGGGCGAAAGCATCGGTATTGTGGGAGATCAAAAGACGCTTTACGATTCCGAAAGGGACATTGACAAGCAAGATACTAATATGCCGTATCTTGTTTCAAAGCAGATTCGCAGTTTTATTGAAAAATGTGCAAATGAGTCAAAAGTTAAACTTACCGGCCTTGAAATAAATTCTATTATTTCAAAATGCTTCCAAATGGTCGGAAATTCCAGAACACAAATTGTTTCGGATTTGGCGAGAATTCTTGTTGACGGCTACGGACTTTCAAAGAGTTACGTTGATGCCTATACAAAATGGGATATTTACAGTTCAATCGTTCAGATTACGTGGACGCCTACAACGACAATTCAAACGGGAATAGGACAGAGTATTACCACTGTAACACCTATTGCAGTTGCACGTTATATTTCCGCCCTTGTGAACGGCGGTTACGTTTACGATGCTCATATCGTCGATAAGGTAACATCCTCAAACGGCGAACTTATTTACGAACAGAAGCCTACGCTTGTCAGAAAACTAGATGTTAATCAGGAAAATCTTAAGGTTATCAAGCAGGGAATGAAAGAAATGGTTTCCGAATCGGAAGATCACTATTCTTCAACTGCAAGAAAGTATTTTGATAAGTTCAAATACAAAAATCAAATGGGCGGAAAAACAGGTACCGCACAGGTATCAAATATAAACCTTGAAGATAATGCGTGGTTCGTTGCATACGCACCGTTCGATGATCCGGAAATTGCCATTGTAGTATATATTCCCAACGGATATTCCGGTTCAATGGCGAGCAGCACCGTAAAGGATATCGTTGAATACTACCTTGACTTGAAATATGCGACAGAGGATGATTCTCTTCCCACGGAAAACAGTTTGGTTTACTAAATATTGAAAGGAATTACCGTTTTGTTAGTTTCACACAGACGCCGTTTCGGCATAAATGAAAGTATAATAACAATCGTTATTTTGCTTGCGGTTATTGCGGTTGCCGTTCTTGCAACAGTATTTATAAAAAGCAGCACTCATATTGAATATGAAGTCCTTTATAACGGCATTGACGGAAAAGGTCTTATAGTGAGAAATGAAAAATTCTGCGACCTTTCTCAGTACGAAAAACTTGATTTTGAACAGTTCATTGACGGCGATAAAATCGAAAATGGACAGAAAGTTGTTACCGCTTTTAAGAAAGGGTATATTAAAGCCACTCTCGATAAGCTTGCCGAAACCGAAAAGAATATTGTAACATATCAAAATCAAAGTGTTATCAGCAGTTATGACGACAAAAAAATAAACAAATTCGATTTTGATATTGATGTTGTTATCAGAAATATGTCTGAAGACAGCGACGGATTTATTGAACTCTATACAAAACTTTGTTCTTTGATGCAGGAAAGGGAAGACTACATCAGAGAAAACTTTAATACTGATTCAAATACATATATTCAGCAACTTTTCGCAGATGAAAAATCACTTACGGAGTCGCTCGGTTCGTGGTGTGATGTTTTGTCTGCCCAAAACGACGGATTTATAGGTTTTTACTGTGACGGCTTTGAAAATGAATTGAATTTTGAAAAAGTTCAGGCAATGGTCGGACAAGATGTTAAGAACTACCTTAATAAGGAATATTCGTCAAATAATTCCGGATTCAAGATTGTCAACGGCGAAAAATGGTATTTGATTATTTCAACAAAGCGTGCAACCGAATTTACAGAGGGACTTTCATATCCCGTATATATAGGTAATGATACTCAAAGTGAAATCGGCTGCGTTGAGAAGATAATAAACGATAAAAAGGGAAAGGCACTTGTTGTTTCCTTTACCGAAAATGTCGAAAAGTATATAGATTTCAGACTGACGGATGTTCATTTAGGGGAAAGAATTGAGGGATTTTCAGTAAAACCGAGTTTTGTAAAAAACAATTCGGTTATCATTAAAAACGGACGAGAAAAAACAGAAGTTCCCATAAGCGCTGTTTACAGTGACGAGGACAGAGTTATTTTTACTGTTGACGATGCACTTAAGGTCGGACAGAAGGTGTACAGAAAATGACAATCGCAGAAAATCTTCAGGAAGTTCGTGAAAAAATAGATTCTGCGTGCGCTATGGCAGGAAGAAAAAACGATGTAAAGCTTATTGCGGTTACAAAAACGAGAACGGTTGATGAAATCAATACCGCTATCGAATTAGGCGTAACCGATATAGGCGAAAACCGAGTTCAGGAAGTGTGCGATAAATTTGATAAAATAAAAAAATCAAACATTCATCTTATCGGGCAGCTTCAAACAAACAAGGTAAAATATATTCTTGATAAAGTGACACTCATTCATTCTTTGGACAGATTATCTCTTGCAGAACAGGTAGATAAACTTGCTCAAAAGAACAATCTTGACCCGATAAACACCCTTATTGAGATAAATATTGGTCACGAAGAAACAAAATCCGGGATATTTACAGATAATTTGTCAGAATTTCTTGACATTTTATCAAATTTTAGGTATATTAACCCTATGGGACTTATGACGGTTGCTCCGGCGACCGCTACCGAATATGAACTTGAACGGTATTTTGATGAAATGCGTGAGGCTTTACGGCTCGGTCAAGGGGTGTTCGGAGAAAAGTTTTGCGAACTGTCTATGGGAATGAGCCGTGATTATGTTCAGGCAATAAAGTACGGTTCTACTATGGTTCGAATAGGAACATCTATTTTCGGAAAAAGGAATTATGATATTTAGGAGGATTTATTATGGCAAAGGAAAAGAAAAACAAAATTCTTAATTTTTTCGGTTACGGTGACGAAGAAGAATACGATGATGATGAGTATTTCGATGATGAAGAGGATGAGGTTGAAGTAAATCCCCGTTCAAAAAGATACGACGAACGTAACGAAGGATTTTTCAGAAGAAGCAAGAAGCCGAGAGTTGTTTCGGTTCAGGAACGTGCAAAATCAAGCGTTATAATTTTTTCGCCTAAAACTTATGCAGATGCTCAGCCGCTTGTTATGCATTTAATTCAGAATAAGCACGTTATCGTTAAGCTTGATAAGGTTGAAAGACCCGTTGCGCAGCGAATTCTTGATTTTATGAGCGGTGCGGCTTATGCGTGCGATGCACAGGTTTCCGAAGTTTCAAAGGGAAGCATTTACCTTTTTGCATCTAATCAGACATTCATTGACCAATCACAGGAACTTGACACTCCAAGCAGAGAGGGAAGCGGTTTTATCGTAAACGATGACCAATTTTAAGGTTTAATATATGAACAATTTTCTTTTTTCCATAGAAAGAAAGGGATATTCTATTGCTGAGGTTGAGCAGAATTTTACGTTGTTAAATAGCGAAATTCAGTCGCTCAGAAAGCAGGTAGAGGAACTCAATAAAAGTCTTTCCGAAGAAAAAGCAAAGAACGAACAGTACGAAAAAGACCGTAAATATATTGAGGAAACTATCGTTAATGCGAGAGTTCTTGCTGACAGTATTGTAAAAAGCGCTAAAACGGAAGCAGAGGGCATTCTTAACGGTGCCGCAGACGAAAAGGAACGGCTTCTTGTCGAAGTGGATAGCAAGAAAAAAGAACTTTCTGACGTTAAAAAAGAGTGCGAAGATTCGCTCAACCGTGTTAAATATATATTAGAATCTCAAATTTCACTTTTGAAGAATACTATGGAAGAAAAATGCAAATAATATCCTCGGTGATATTATGAAAAACAGATTTTTTCTTACAAAAACATCACGCATGATCGCTTGGACGACGTTGCGTGATTATTTGTATTATTTGTCTGACAGAAAAGTAATTGTAAAGAATAACTTTCTTGCCGGTGTTGCTAAGGGCGTCGGCTACTCTGTCGGATTTTGGGTAATCAGTGCGGTAATTGTATATTTTGCAGGTGTTCTTGCCTCCAAAAATCTGCCGATAATCGGCGATATTCTTCAGGCAATTACCAACACAATTCGATTTCAAACAAACAGATAGGTGTTTATATGGTTTTAATTTTAATTATTGGCTTGATAGCGCTCATGTTGGATCAGGGAACAAAAATTCTTTTTACGGGTTTCTTTACCGAACAGTCGGGAATGATCGTTTCCGGATTGCTTAAAAGTGAAGGGGAAACCGTTACGGTTATTCCCAAAACTTTTTCACTTACATACGTTATGAATAAGGGAGCCGCATTCGGTATTCTTCAAAATCAAAGACTGTTTTTCCTTTTAATAACTTTGGTTATTTGTGCTGTTGGCTTTATATTGCTTTTAAGGACTCCGAAAAAACATATATTGCTTAAAATATCGTCCGGAATGATATTCGGTGGTGCAGTCGGCAATTTGATTGACAGAACCGTTATAGGCAGCGTACGTGACTTCCTTGATGCAACAATAGTTGAAACGGTTACGGGATACAGTTTTCCGATTTTTAACGTTGCGGATATTTTTGTGGTTGTGGGTGTAATTTTGCTTGCGATTTATGTTATATTCATTCACGATAAGTTTGTAGGAAAAAACAATGAAGATAACAGCGGAAATTGATTGCAAACGTGCAGATGTTTTTATTCCGACGGTCACAGAACTTTCAAGAAGCGAATGTGCAAGATTTCTTCAAGACGGCAAAATTCTTATAAACGGAAAAAATGCGGATAAAAAGCAATCCGTTAAAGTGGGAGATATAATTGAAATTCTTGAATTCCCTCTTGAAGAACTTGACGTTGTTCCCGAAAATATTCCGCTTGATATTATATATCAAGACTCGCATATTGCGGTAATAAATAAGCCGCAGGGAATGGTCGTTCATCCTGCACAGGGAAATTTTACGGGTACACTTGTCAATGCGATTATGTATCATATAAAAGATCTTTCGGGAATAAACGGCGTTATGCGTCCGGGAATAGTCCACAGACTTGACAAAAACACATCGGGACTTATTGTTATTGCAAAAAATGACAATGCACACATTGCTCTTGCGGAACAGTTTAAGGAAAGAGAATGTGAAAAGATATATCTTGCACTTGCGGAAGGGAATTTTAAGGAAACTGATTTTACGGTTGAAAATTATATTGCGAGAAGCAAGAATGATCGCAAAAAAATGGCGGTTTACAAAAGCGAGAATGAAGGGAAATTTGCAAGCACGGAATTTACCGTTATCGAACAGTTTGACGGTTTTGCCCTTGTTAAATGTAAACTTAACACAGGCAGAACACATCAAATTCGTGTTCATCTTGCAAGCATAGGTCATCCGTGTTTAGGTGATGCGGAATACGGCTTCAAAAAACAAAAATTCGCTCTTGACGGTCAAGCTTTACATTCATATAAATTAAGTATTTTTCATCCTGAAAGCGGGGAAAGAATGACGTTTTATGCACCGCTGCCGGAATATTTTGAAAAAATAATAAAAAGTTCAAAATCAGTTGACAATTTTTCGTTAAGTGATATATAATTATTATGTTGAAATGATTTAGGACACGCCTAAATGTAATTATGTCTAAAGAGAGACTGCGATAGGTGAAAGGCAGTTGGCAGAAAGATTTAAGGATACCACCTGATGATCAAATCGTGTTGTTGCGTTATAAACTGTAAATGAGAACCAATATGGGTGGAACCACGGGTGATTACTCGTCCCTAATTTGAGCGTATGCTCTTATTAGCGACGGGTTTATTTTTTTTATTTGGAGGTATTTATTATGAAAATTACTTTACCCGATAATTCAGTAAAAGAGTACGCAAATGGCGTAACTCCTATGCAGGTTGCTGAAGAAATCAGCGCAGGTCTTGCGGCAAATGCAGTTGCTGCTACCGCTGACGGCAAGCTTATTGCACTTGAACACACTCTTACAGAAGACACAAATCTTTCAATCGTTACAAAGAAAGATCCGCTTGCATTAACCGTTCTTCGCCATACCGCAAGCCACGTTCTTGCACAGGCAATTAAGCATCTTTATCCCGATACAAAATTTGCCATCGGTCCTGCTATTGAAAACGGTTTTTATTATGATTTTGACTTTTCAAAGCCCGTAACGGCAGAAGATATTCCTGCCATTGAAAAAGAAATGGCAAAAATAGCTGCAGAAAAAATTGAACTTAAAAGATATCTTCTTTCAAAGGAAGATGCACTTAAGAAAATGGAAGGTCAGCCCTATAAGCAGGAACTTATAAGTGAACTTCCCGACGGCGAAGAGATTTCTTTTTATGAGCAGGGCGATTTTACAGACCTTTGCGCAGGCCCGCACCTTAAGTCTACCGCAGACGTTAAGCACTTTAAGATTTTGTCCGTAACCGGTGCATATTGGCGCGGAAACGAAAAGAATAAAATGCTTACAAGAATTTATGCTACCGCATTTAACAAAAAGCAGGAGCTTGACGATTATCTTACTCAGCTTGAAGAAGCAAAAAAACGTGACCATAATAAGCTCGGACGTGAACTTGAACTTTTCACAACAAGTGACGTTATCGGTCAAGGTCTTCCGATTATGCTTCCGAAGGGCGCAAGAATTATTCAGCTTCTTCAAAGATTTGTTGAAGATGAAGAACAGAAGCGTGGTTGGCTTTTAACAAAAACTCCCTTTATGGCAAAGAGCGACCTTTATAAGATAAGCGGACATTGGGACCATTACAAGGACGGAATGTTCGTTCTCGGCGATGAAGAAAAGGATGATGAAGTATTTGCACTTCGTCCTATGACTTGCCCGTTCCAGTATCAGGCATATCTTAACAGACCCCGTTCATATAAGGATCTTCCGCTTCGCTATAACGAAACGTCAACTCTTTTCAGAAATGAAGCTTCCGGCGAAATGCACGGCTTGATTCGTGTTCGTCAGTTCACGATTTCCGAAGGTCACCTTATGTGCAGACCTGATCAGCTTGAGCAGGAATTCAAAAACTGTCTTGAACTCACAAACTATATGATGAAAACGCTCGGTCTGTATGACGATATTACTTACAGATTTTCACAGTGGGATCCCGATGATAAAGAAAAATATATCGGAACTGTTGAACAGTGGGATGAAGCACAGGGCGTTATGAAAAATATTCTTGACGACCTTAACATCGACTACAAAATCGGTGTAGGCGAGGCGGCATTCTACGGACCGAAGCTTGATATTCAGATTAAGAATGTTCACGGAAAAGAAGATACGCTTGTAACAATTCAGATTGACCAGATGCTTGCTGAAAAATTCGGTATGGAATATACTGATTCCGACGGCACAAAGAAGCGTCCTTACATTATTCACAGAACATCTATCGGCTGCTACGAAAGAACACTTGCGCTTCTTATTGAAAAGTATGCAGGTGCTTTCCCAACATGGCTTGCTCCCGTTCAGGTAAAGGTAATGAACATTACCGACCGTACAAACGATACCTGCAAGGAAATCATGCAAAAGCTCACCGATGCAGGAATTCGTGCTGAATACGATTCAAGAAATGAAAAAATCGGATATAAGATCAGAGAAGCTCAGCTTGAAAAAGTTCCTTATATGCTCGTAGTCGGCGACCGTGAAGCCGCTGAAGGTAAGGTTGCAGTTCGTTCAAGAAAAGACGGAGATATCGGTGCAATGCCGTTTGACGATTTCTTGGCAAAGATTTTGGTTGAAGTTGCTACAAAACAGCTTTAATGAGGCAAATTATGAAATTATCAGTTGCAACATGCGCTGCGGGAACCGTTTATCCACGGTTTCCCGAACGCCTTGAAGCATTCAAGTCTTCAAGATTTAAGCATTTTGACCTTGGTATTCCGAGCTTTGTTTCAAATGAAAACAGCGATAAGTTTTATGCTGATTATATTTCAAACGTAAAAAATACGGCAGAGAAGTACGGCTATGACTTTACTATGGCACACTGTCCGTATACGTTCAATCCTCACGAATCCGAAGAAAATTTTCAAAAACAGGTCAAGGATGCTGAATATGCCATTAAGGCGTGTTCCGAACTCAATATTGACAGAATGACTGTTCATGCGGGATTTTCTTTTTGCGATAATAAGGACGAAATGTTTGAAAAGAACGTTAGATATTATTCTGCAATTCTTCCTACGGCAGAAAAATACGGCGTTCATTTAATGATTGAAAACATTTCGGAGAAAATCTATAAAAGACAGTTTGTTATCGAAACAGCAGACGATATTCTTCATTTGAGAGAATTGCTCGATAATCACGAACTTATAAGAGCATGCTGGGATACAGGCCACGCAAACGTAAATGCTCTTGACCAGTACGAAAATATTATTAAACTTAAAGACGTGCTTTTCGGAGTTCATATTCAGGATAATAACGGCTATAATGATGATCACATGGTTCCGCTTCTCGGAAATATCAATTTCGATGATGTTATCAAGGGCTTAAAGGATATCTCGTACAATGGCCCGTTTAATCTTGAATCGGAGATTTTTCGTTCGGGAAAAGAATGGCCCAATTACAGAAGACCTTTTAATGAGAATTCCGGTTCCGAACATTATCTGTTCGCTCCGAATGAGTATTTAGCGGCTTACGGTATGAATTTTATGTATGACATAGCTTCGTATATGCTCGGAAGATATAATATTCCCGTTGAATAAAAATAAATATTATGCATACTTGCATAAAATACAAATAGGTGGTATAATATGAAAAATTATACCACTTATTTTATTAGAGTTTTTTATGATTGAAAAAATTACTTCACCAAAAGACATAAAAAAACTGAATATTTCCGAACTCGATATGCTTTCTCACGAAATTCGTGAGGAAATTACTAAAACAACCCTCGAAAACGGAGGTCACCTTGCATCTAATTTAGGCGCAGTGGAAATTACACTTGCACTTCATTATGTTTTTGACTGTCCTGAGGATAAATTTGTTTTCGATGTGGGGCATCAGTGCTATACGCATAAATTGCTTACGGGTAGAGAAAATGCTTTTTCATCTTTGCGTACAAAGGGCGGAATAACGGGTTTTACCAATCATCTTGAGAGTGAATACGATACATTTGATTCGGGACACGCTTCTACCGCTATTTCATCAGCATTGGGACTTGCCCGAGCAAGAGACGCGAAAAATGACGATTACAATGTTGTTGCTATCGTGGGCGACGGCGCAATCGGTGGCGGAATGGCTCTTGAAGCATTGAACGATGCGGGCGGTTCGTCAAATACGAAACTGATAATCGTTCTAAACGATAACGAAATGTCTATTTCTAAAAACGTCGGCGCACTTTCAAGTCACTTTGCCAAACTTCGTACCGCTCGAAAATATATCAGCGGTAAAAGAAAAATTCGTAATGCACTTGAAAAAATCAGTATCAAGGGACATTTAGTCGGTGCAATAACGCACCTTAGAAATACTGTCCGATATTTCTTGCTTGGTGAAACAATTTTCGAAGCAATGAATATTAAATATCTCGGCCCGATAAACGGCCATTCGCTCAGCGATCTTATTGAAATTTTTAACCGTGCAAAATATATTCCGGGACCTGTTATCATTCACACAATTACACGTAAAGGTAAAGGATATTCTCCTGCGGAAGAAAATCCCGAAATTTATCACGGTGTTTCAAAAAATAAGACAAATACGGATAACGGTTTTACAAAATATTCGTCACAGCTTGGCAAAACGCTTATTGATTTTGCCACCGAAGATTCACGGATATGTGCAATTACCGCCGGAATGACATATAATACGGGATTAAAGGAATTTGCAAAAAAATTCCCGGACCGCTTTTACGATACCGGTATTGCAGAAGAACACGCTATTGCATTGGCAGGGGGACTTGCTAAGGGCGGTATGAAGCCGTTTGTGGTTATTTATTCAACGTTTCTGCAACGTGGATTTGATCAAATTTTTCACGATATATGCTTGCAAAACGTTCCGGTAGTAATCTGTGACGACCATTCGGGACTTGTTGGTGAAGACGGTGCAACGCATCAAGGCGTGTTTGATATGGGATTTTTGCGTTCAATGCCGAATTTGACGGTTCTTGCACCGAAAGATACAGTAGAGTTTGAAAAAATGTTAAAATATTCGGCAGAAATAAACCGTCCCGTCGTTATAAAATATCCGTCGGGCGGAACGGAACCCGTTGATTTCGGTCAAAATGATGATTTTGCAAAATGGGATAAACTTGTTGACGGTGAAAACGGTTGTATAATTACGTTCGGAAGAATGATAAAAGAAGGTCTTAAAATTGCCGAAGAAACAAATTATTCACTTGTAAATGCAAGATGCCTTAAACCTTTCGATGAAGAAATGCTTATGGCGATAAAAGATAAAAAGATTTGTATTATTGAGGATAATGCACCGGAAGGCGGACTTCTTGAGGGAATTTTGCGTTTCTATAACGAACACAGAATTTCTTCGGATATTGTGGGATTTTACTTGAAAGATGAATTCGTAAACGTGGGAACAGTTCAACAACAGCAAATTGATAACGGAATTGACTCCGAAACCGTTATAAAAAGGTTGAAAAATGAGATTAGATAAGGCGATATTTGAACGTGGCATTACAAAATCAAGAAGCAGGGCAGAGATGCTTATTATTCAAGGTGACGTAAAGGTCAACGGGAAGATAATTATTAAACCGTCTTTTGACGTAACGGATACGGACACACTCATTGTAAACGATTCCATTGGCTACGTGGGCAGAGGCGGACTTAAATTACAGTATGCGCTTGAACAGTTTTGCGTAAACGTAAACGGGTTAGATGCACTTGATATCGGTGCATCTACGGGAGGATTTACTCAGTGTTTGCTTGAACACGGCGCAAAATCGGTTGTTGCGGAAGATGTAGGCCACGGACAAATGGCTCAGGAAATTGCCGACGACGAAAGAGTTGTTCTTCTTGAAAACACAAATGCAAGATTTTTGACCGAACAGATGATAAACGGCAAAAAAGATATTTGCGTAATGGACGTTTCGTTTATTTCACAAACGGTTATTTTTGAAAGTATGTTTTCCGTGCTTAAAGACAACGGGATCGCCATTACACTTGTAAAACCGCAGTTTGAAGCAGGAAGCAAATTCCTAAACAAAAAAGGTGTTATTAAGGATAAGCGTGTTTATCGCAGAATTCTTGAAAATATTGATTTAGAAGCACGAAAACACGGATTCGGTGTTGAAAATGCTTGTGTTTCACCAATAAAAGGCGGCGACGGTAATACCGAATTCTTGATTTTACTTGTGAGAAATTCAAAAGGATTTGATTTTACTACCGTCACAGAAAGGATATAAAGTTGAAAAATTTAGGTATCTACTTAAACAAAAATAAAGATAAATCAATGGAATTCACTTTTGCTTTGCTTAAAAGTGCTGAAAAGTTCGGCTTTAACTGTGAAATTCTTTCTGATTCAAAGTTACTTGAAGATGCTGATATAATTTCAAAAACCGAGGATTTTGTCAAAAAAAGCGATTTGATAATTGTTCTCGGCGGTGACGGAACTATTTTGAGGATTGCTTCCGCGGCGGCTAAACTTAACACTCCGATTTTGTCTATCAATCTCGGTCATCTCGGCTTTTTGACTGAAATTGAAACATCGGAACTTGAAACAAGTTTGAAACGAATTGCGGAAAACGACTTTACCATTGAAAGCCGTATGATGCTTTCCTGCGTAGCAGACGGTAAAACGTTTTATGCATTGAATGATGTTTGCCTTCAAAGAGCAAGCAGGGCACGACTGCTTAAATTCAAGGCGTTTGCTTCGGGAGAATTAGTCGATTCGCTTTCTGCCGACGGCGTTCTTGTTTCAAGTCCCACGGGTTCCACCGCATATTCACTTTCCGCCGGTGGCCCGATAATCAGCCCTCGTCTCAGTCTTTTGTTGATGACACCGATTTGTGCACACACACTTCGTGCAAGACCCATAGTCTTTAATGATGACGAGGTTCTGACATTTTCCGCACTTGATGATTGCGGATTTGCCGTTCTTTGTGACGGTGTGCACTTAAAAACATTAGATAATGTTGTGCAGGTTAAAGTTACTAAGTCGGAATACCCGCTTAAACTTGTTAATTTCAAAGAGCATAACTTTTTCAAAAGATTGAATTCAAAATTTAATGAATGGAATATTTCCAAGGAGGATTTATAATGAAAAATACAAGACATGCAAGAATACTCGATATTATTTCGAAAAAAGAAATAGAAACGCAGGAAGAATTGGTTAATGCTCTTGTCCTTGAGGGCTTTAAGGTTACTCAGGCAACTGTTTCGAGAGACATCAAGGATTTAAGACTTACGAAAATTCCCGACGACAGAGGCGGATATAAATATACATCCATGGATAATGCCGACACGGGTATTACACCGAAAATGAAACAGTTGTTTATTCAAACTGTTCTTAATATCAATTCGGCAAATAATCTTATTGTAATTAAAACACTTGCAGGCTCAGCTAATACTATCGGTATGGTCGTTGACGCTCTTAAACATCCCAATGTTTTAGGAAGCGTTGCAGGTGATGATACCATTATCGTAGTTGCTTCTTCAAATGAAGCTGTTCCGGAAGTTTTGGATAAATTGAATTCATTATTGCAATAGTGAGGTAATTTTTTATGCTTCAACAGTTAACAATAAAGAATGTTGCGTTAATTGAAGACTTAACACTTGAATTAGGTTCGGGATTTAACGTTCTTTCGGGCGAAACGGGTGCGGGTAAGTCGATTATTATTGACTCGCTTAATCTTGTGCTGGGCGAAAGGGCGGACAAGGATCTTGTTCGCACGGGAACACAAAAGGCTCGTGTCGAAGGCATTTTTTCCTTGGATGATGAATCTGAAATAACCGATATTCTTGCCGAAAACGGGATAGACGTTGAAGACAATGAAATGATAGTTCTCCGTGAAATTTCTGCTGACGGGAAAAGTATATGCAGAATTAACGGTGTTGCGGTAACGCTTGCTCTTTTGAAAAAAATTGCCGATAAACTTGCAGATATTCACGGTCAGCACGAGCATCAGCTTTTGCTTAACAAGGACAGCCACCTTGGATTTCTTGACAGTTTCGGCGGCGAAGAAGTTCTTGCTCAACGTGAAAATGTAAACCTTGCTTATTCGTATTACAAAAGCTGCATTGATAAGCTGAACGGCGATTGGGGAACCGAAGAAGAACGCAGTCGCAAAATCGAAATGCTTGAATATCAAATTGATGAAATCGAAAAAGCAGAACTTCAAATAGGGCAGGAAGAAGAACTTAAACAACGGGCAGAACTGTTGAAAAACGCCGATATGATTCGTGACAATCTTACAACAAATCATTCGTTGATAGATGAAACGTTGGATAATATAAGATCTGCTTGCTCGCTACTGTCTAAGATTTCCGATGTGTCCGAAGAATACAAGGAACTTTATGAACGTCTTGACAGTTCATATTATGAACTTGACGATATTTCCGAGGAACTGACAAATCAAGCTAATCAAGTTGAAGCAGACCCATACGAACTTGAAAGCATTGAGGATAGACTTGCTCAACTCAGAAAACTGTACAGAAAGTATGGCTCCGATGAGGAAACCGTATTAAAATACTATGATGATGCGTGCAACGAACTTGATAAGCTCAAAAATGCCGAAGAAATAATTTCGGAACTTGAAAAACAGGCTGAACATTTTAAGGAAGAATATTTCAAGCAAGCAAATAAATTAAGTGAACTTCGTCACGATGTTGCAATTTGTTTTGAGGACAGAATTAAAGCCGAACTTTCACAACTCGGCATGAAAAACGCAAATCTTGAAGTTGATTTTGCCGAAAATGATTCGTTGACTCAAGACGGTATTGATGTTGTTGAATTCTTGTTTTCCGCAAATACCGGCGAACCGGTAAAACCTCTTTCCAAAATTATAAGCGGCGGCGAAATGAGCAGATTTATGCTTGCAATGAAAAGTGTGGCGGCGGACGACGTTATGCTTCCTACAATGGTTTTTGATGAAATTGACACGGGAATAAGCGGAAACGGTGCACTTGTTGTGGCACAAAAAATTGCAGGACTTTCAAAAAAGCATCAGGTTATTGCAATTACTCATTTGCCTCAGCTTGCTTCAATGGCGGACACACATTTCCTTATAAGTAAATTCTCCGACGGCGAAAGAACGCATACTGAGGTAAAAGAAATCGAAAACGAAGCTCGACTGAAAGAAATTGCACGTCTTGCAGGAGGGAATGAAACGGAACTTGCAATAAAACGTGCGGAAGAAATTCTTGTCGAAGCCAAAAATTACAAAAATTCACTATAATTTTTTTGAACAGGTTTAACGCCTGTTCTTTTTTTGTTCCAAAAAATAATAAGATTATATTTTCTGTATTTTCAAAAAATAATGAAAGCAAAAACAAAAAGGAGGAAAATATGAAAAACAAAAAAATAATTGCATTATTGCTTATAACGGTATTTTCTTTTTCGTTTTGCTATGTAATAAATGCCGCTCCCGAAGGTAAAACGGTGTTACTGGGAGGTCAGACGGTCGGTGTTGCGCTTTATACAAAAGGACTTCTTGTTACCGACACGCTCGCCGTTGAAGATTCTGACGGAAAATACGTTATGCCTTCTAATCTTGCGGGAATAAAAAAGGGCGATTACATTATTAAAGCAAACGATATAGAATTAAAAGACGTTTCAAATTTAGATGCAATAATGTTATCTTGCGACGGCAATGAAATTGAAATTTTATATATCAGAGATAATAATGAATATACAACGACGGTAAAACCCGTTTTATGTAAAAATGATTCAAAGTACAGATTAGGTATGATGCTGAGAGATAGCGCCGCAGGTATCGGAACAGTAACTTTTTCCGATAACTCAAAATATATGGCATTGGGACATTCCATTAACGATGCGGATTGCGGAACACTTTTGACAATAGACGAAGGCAGAATTGTCAGATGTACGGTCACGGGTGTGGTTAAAAGCGAAGTCCAAAAACCCGGTGAATTAAAAGGAAGCTTCGGTGTAAATGCAGAAATTCTCGGAACAGTTGAAAACAATACCGAATTCGGAATTGTAGGCAATAAAAACGACAAACTTTGCTGCGGAAAAGAAATTGAAATCGCAGATAAAAAATCGGTTAGTGAGGGAGAGGCGGTTATTTATTCTGACTTTGAGGGGAACGGCGTTAAACCGTATGAAATAGAAATTTCAAAAATAAATACACTTGAAAATAATACCACACGTAATTTCCTTATTAAGATAACGGATGAAAATCTCATTGAAAAAACCGGCGGCATTGTACAAGGTTTGTCCGGAAGTCCGATAGTTCAAAACGGAAAACTTGTGGGCGCAGTAACGCACGTTCTATTATCAGACCCAACAAAAGGGTACGGAATCTTTATAGAAAATATGCTTCAAATGAGTGCATAAAGCAATATTTGCAAGTGGAAAATTGAAAATGTGCATTTTCTGCTGAAAATTTCTTCACTTTTCTTGAAAATAGAGTAAATAATGAATGATATGTAATAATATAATTCAAATTTGCATCAAAAATTGTAAAAATAGGTTGACTATCTTCCTGATTTTTATTATAATAATAAAAAAATATAAGGGAGAACAATACAATGAAGAAATTTATAACACTTGCTCTTGTTGCTTGCCTTGCTGTTGCTGCTTTTGCAGGCTGTGGACAGACAACCGAGAACAAAACAGATGGTAAACACTTTATTATTGCTACGGATAAGGGCTTTAGTCCTTTCGAATTCCAGGATGCTAATGAAAAAATCGTTGGTATTGATATGGATATTCTTGCCGCTGTTGCCGAAGATCAGGGCTTCACATACGATCTTCACTACATCGGTTGGGACGCTGCTATTGCTGAATGCCAGGCTTCTCAGGCTGACGGCATGATCGCAGGTGCTTCAATTACCGAAAAGAGAAAGAACGAAGGGTGGATTTTCTCTGACGGTTATTTCGATGCTACACAGGGTATGGCTGTTGCTAAAGATTCCACAATCGCTTCTCTTGAAGATCTTAAAGGATTGACAGTTGCAGTTAAGAACGGAACCGAAAGTGATAGCTATGCTACAAAGATTGCTGAGCAGTACGGATTCACTGTTACCCGTGTTTCCACATCACCCGATATGTACCAGATGGTACAGGGCGGTCAGGCAGCAGCTTGCTTTGACGATACTCCTATTCTTAAGTATTCAATCGTTTCCGGCGACCTTGATATGAAGTTTGTTGAAGGCACCGAAACCGAACCGGCTCCTTACGGTCTTGCTATTTTCCACGCTGAAAATCAAGAACTTGTTGACCTTTTCAATGCAGGACTTAAGAATATTAAAGCTAACGGAAAATACGACGAAATCATTAAGACTTACCTTGGCTAATTGTTTAAGCTAACATTTTTATAATGCAAAATTTCGTTTGATTTTTTTCAAACGAAATTTTTGCGTTTTTGAGAATATTACGTTTTAGGAGACAGTGATGAACCAAATTATTTCCGAATATGGAATACTTTTAGTGAAAGCAATGGGGCAAACCCTGCTTTTGGCTTTGCTCGGATTGTTTTTCGGATGCATTATCGGTATTGCATTCGGACTTCTCAGCGTCGTTAAAAACAAAGTTTGTAATTGGATTTCACTTATTTATGTAAATATTATCCGTGGAATTCCTATGATTGTTTTGGCATTTTTTGTTTACATAGGCGTGCCTTACGCATTTAAGAATTTCTTCGGAACAAGACTTATTCTTACGGCACTCAGCGCAGGTACGATTTGCCTTGCGGTAAACTGCGGCGCATATATGTCGGAAATTATTAGAGCCGGTATTCAGTCCATAGACAAGGGACAAATGGAAGCCGCACGCAGTTTGGGACTTCCGTATTGGCGTTCTATGTTCAGAGTCGTTTTGCCTCAGGCAATCAAGAATATGGTTCCGAGCATTGTTAATCAGTTCATCATTACGTTGAAGGATACGTCAATTCTTTCCGTTATCGGTTTCCCGGAACTTGTTAATAAAGCACAAAATGTTATTGCAATTACATTCAAATCATTCCAAACATGGATAATTGTCGGCGTGATGTATCTTGTTGTAATTTTGATATTACAGTGGGTTGCAAAGTTACTTGAAAGGAGACTGAATAATGGAAGCAGAAAACATTAAGATTCATGTTGAAAATTTAAGTAAATCTTTCGGCTCAAATCACGTACTTAAAGATATTTCCACGGATATTTCGGAGGGCGAAGTTGTTGTTATAATCGGTCCTTCGGGAAGCGGAAAATCAACGTTTCTCCGTTGTATGAACCGACTTGAAGATATTTCCGGCGGAAAAATCATTGTTGACGGATACGATATTTCTTCAAAAAAAGTCAATATCAACAAAATGCGTGAAAATGTTGGAATGGTTTTTCAGCACTTTAATCTTTTTAACAATCTCAGCGTTATAAAAAACCTGATGCTCGCTCCGGTTGACTTGAAAAAAGCAACAAAGGAACAGGCATTTGAGCAAGCAAAAATAATGCTTCAAAAGGTTGGACTTGAAGATAAAATGTACGCAATGCCGTCGGAACTTTCGGGAGGTCAAAAGCAGAGAGTTGCCATTGCCCGTGCACTTTGCATGAATCCGGACATTATGCTTTTCGACGAGCCCACAAGCGCTCTCGACCCCGAAATGGTCGGAGAAGTTCTTAACGTTATGAAAGACCTTGCACGTGACGGCATGACAATGGTTATCGTTACCCACGAAATGGGATTTGCCCGTGAGGTTGCCGACAGAGTTATTTTCATGGACGGCGGATATATTGTGGAAGAGGGAACTCCCACAGAGGTTCTTCTTAATCCGAAAGCACCGAGAACCATTGATTTCCTTAACAAAGTATTATAATTTACGGCACTTTTGACAATATGAGTCAAAAGTGCTTTTTTATTTCTAAATTAAGTCAAAGTATGCGATTGAACATTTTTGCCTAATCAATTAAAATTGTATTGGGAGGTTTTGTTCATGTACAGTCAAGAAATAACCTATCAGCTAAATTTGCTTGGAATGAGCCATAAAATCAAAGGGTATAAGTATTGCAGAGAGTCTGTCAATTTGATGATTCATTCCGAAAGATTTGTGCAGATAGAGCAGGTTTACAGTGCAGTTGCCGAAAAATTTCATACTAATGAAATTTGCGTTGAAAGGAACATTCGGTATGCAATCGAAAAAACGTGGGAAAACGGTGATATTGCCGAAATAGACAAAATGTTCGGATTTTCGGTAAGTGAACAAAAGGGAAAGCCAACAAATATGGAATTTTTATTTATGATTACTGACAGAATAAGAAATATTTCAGCATAAAAATGATAATCGGGAATATTGATTATTTGAGGTGTTATCTTGAATAAGAAAATATTTTTGATTATTTTAGTAATTGCTTTGATTGGTTTTGCCACCGGCTACAATTACTATGAATTTACAAAAACGAGTAGTGTTGATTTCAGTAATTGCTTTTTGTTTGGTTTGCACGGAATAATAGAGAGCAAAAGTTTTCGGAAGATTTGTGTTGAATCAGCAATTTCATGCTTTGGATTTTTAGCAGTATTCCTCGGCGGAGCATTTTTTAGGTGGTTTTTTCCACTAAGCGGTCTATCACTGTTCTTTCTTAATTTCCGAATGGGAGTTGTGTTCAACTCCGTAATGTCGCTCTGCTTAAAATCCGACCTGATATCAGTAGTATTTATTGCAATTCTTTCCTTAACGGTAATGTTTTTCAGTTGCTTGTTATTTTACAGATGCTTTTGTTTTATGCGAGAACACAAAAAGATTTATTTTTATCATTTAGCAGAATTAAAGCACTTTTTTATTGATTTTGTATTATTCGGTGTTTTGATTTTTTCTTTGATTTCTATGATTTATATTTCAAAATGCTCAATAAACGGCTTATATTTTACAATTATTTAGTTGGCTATATTTTTCATAATAATCAATTCTTATTCTGTAAAAAATAATTTACGGAAAGGAGTTTGTTATGAAAAAATTTTTGATATTTTTACTGCTTATCGGTCTTCTCATTACACCGATTTCAGCATTTGCACAGAACAGTGATTCTGTTGATATAAGAGCAAAGTCGGCAATACTTGTTGATTCAAATAGCGGCGAAATGCTTTACGGTAAAGACGAAAATAAGCAGCTTCCCATTGCATCCGTAACGAAAGTTATGACGCTGAACCTTATTTTTGATGCGGTGGAAAGCGGAAATCTTGACCTTGATGAAAGAATAACCGTAAGTCCCAATGCGGCGGGCATGGGCGGCTCACAAGCATTTATTGACGCCGGCTATGAATATACCTGCTCGGATTTGATTAAGTCGATAATTATTGCTTCTGCAAACGATGCGGCGGTGGCTATGGCAGAACGTATTGCGGGAAGTGAAGAAACATTTGTTCAAAAAATGAATAAAAAGGCATCGGACTTAGGAATGAGCAATACAACGTTCAAAAACTGTACGGGATTACCTAAGGAAGGGCATTTATCAACTGCCGCTGACGTTGCAAAAATGTCTGTGGAACTGTTGAAGCACGAGGATTATTTCAGGTGGAGCACAACGTGGATGGATTCGCTTCATCACGATAAGGACGGAAGAAATACCGAACTTGTGAACACCAATAAACTTATAAGATCGCTGAACGGCTGTGATGGCTTGAAAACCGGTTCTACAAGTGAAGCGGGTTTCTGTGTAACCACGACTGCTAAACGAGGTGATTTCAGGCTTGTTTCGGTTATTCTCGGAGGTAATACAAGCAAGGAACGTTTTGAGGATGCGGCAAAACTGATAAATTACGGCTTTGCAAATTACAAAAACAAAATGGTAATTGCACCCGGTGAAACGGTTTGTCAAGTTCCCGTTCAAAACGGAACACTTGATTCTGTAAGCGGTATAGCGCAGAACGGATATTCTTTGTGCATAAAAAATGATGAAGAAGAAAACGTTGAAATTAAAACAGAATTGATTGAAAATATTTCCGCACCCGTGAACATCGGTGATACGGTGGGAAAAGTAATTGTCGTTAAAAACGGCAGTATTTTAGATGAAATTCCGTTAATTTCCGGGGATGACTGCTCAAAACTCGGATTTTTTGACAGAATTAAAAGAATTCTTTCATTAAAAAACAGCAATCGTTGACTGAAAAATGATTTTATGGTAATATATAATCCATAAAGGAGTGTATTACTATGAAGCTTCATTACGGAATGGATATAAACAAAAAAGGTAATTTAACCATAAGCGGCTGTGATACTGTGGAACTTGCAAAACAGTATGGCACGCCGCTTTACGTGCTTGACGAAGACTTTATGCGCAAAAATTGTCGGGAAATCAAGAATGCAATGGAAAAATATTTCTCCGACGGTAGAGTAATGTATGCTTCAAAGGCACTTAACACGAAAGCGGTTCTTCGAATTGCTCAATCGGAGGGACTCGGAATAGATACAGTTTCGGGCGGTGAAATGTTTACCGCGTTATCCTGCGGAATTGCTCCCGAAAACATCGAATTGCACGGTAACAGTAAAACCGAAGAAGAAATTACGATGGCGGTTAAAAATCAAATTTACTGCATTATCGCAGACGGATTTGACGAACTTGATTTAATAGAAAAGGTTTGTGAAAAACTGAACAAAAAGATTAAAATTTCGCTTCGATTAAGACCGAATATAGATGTTCACGCACATCATTCTGTTCAAACGGCACGAATGGACTGTAAATTCGGCTTCGGCATATCCGACGGGCAGGCAATCAAGGCTGCCGAAATCGTTGCAAAGAGTAAGTATATGATTTTGCACGGAATTCACTGCCATATCGGTTCACAGATATTTGACGAAACACCGTTCATAATTTTATGCGAACATCTTGTTTCTTTTGCACTTGAGGTTAAAAAGGTAACGGGAATTACCGTTGCGGAATTCAATTTCGGCGGCGGCTACGGAGTTCGTTACACCGATGCTGATACTCCGAAAAGGTTCGAAATTTTCATTAAAACGATTTC
>JAZRYL010000021.1:0-2049 GCA_045600705.1 Clostridia bacterium
GCATGGACAATATATTAGACTTTTTATCTGCGGCAATGCCGTGGATTAGTATAGGGCTGCTGCTTGCTATATTCTTTGCACAGAGCGCCCGGAATAAAAAGGTCGAAAATTACAGCACCGAAGGAATGACCCTTGGAATGTGCTTCGGTGTGGCAATCGGCACGGCATTCGGCAGCAATACCGGCATAGGACTTTCACTCGGAATGCTGGCAGGATTGGTCATTGGTTCCTGCATAGAGAAAAAGAAAAACGATGAAGAATGATATGAAAAAGTCAAATAAAAATATCATACTGTATTTGTTGCTGGTCGTCGGCTTCTGGGCATTCTGCTTTGTAACGCTGAAGCTTATACTTATGCCGTATTCCGTTGCCTATACGGAGTCTGGGAAAATGACGGTTGGCTATTTCTGCTATGCGGCAATCGGATTGCTTTTTTTCAACACCGGCTCCCTTTTTGTCTGTGCTTATCATTGCTTTATGCGATAACAAATATATACTGTATGATTTGGCTTGGTCTGTCCGTTGCCCTGTGGATATGGGCAGATAGAAAGGATCGAAAAGGAAAACAAAAAACAATATGAGTTCACTTTTTAAGTCAACCTTGAATACGAGGGCACTGCCTACGGGAAATTTGCGGTATATCCGAAGCGATGTACCCGATAGGCTTACCGATAATGAAGTCAAATGGCTTCTTGAAAACGATATTACTTTGATTATAGATTTGCGTGAAGAAAAAGAGCACCGAAAAAAGCATTGTCGCCTTGAAGATGAAGAAAACTTTACCTATTTACATATGCCGGTCACCGGTGGCAATATTGTTCCGAGTTCCCCCGAAGTGGTGGCAAAATCATACCTTACAATGCTTGATACGCAAATGGACAAAATCATTGATACTATTTTGAACGCCGAGCATAATGTCCTGTTTTTCTGCGGTGCGGGAAAGGATAGAACGGGAGTTGTGTCTGCCGTTGTGCTTAAAAAACTCGGATATGATGATAAAACGATTATTGACGATTATATGGAAACAAAAGAAAACTTACAAGACTATCTTATAAGTTATGTAAAAGAACACAGGGAAGTTGATATTAACACGATTATGCCGAATGAAAGCAATATAAAAGCAGTTTTGAGGGTGATTTAAGATGATCATTATAATTACAGGGGCATCTCATACAGGAAAAACGGCACTTGCACAAAAACTGCTCGAAAAATACAAATTTCCGTATCTGTCAATAGACCATCTGAAAATGGGTTTGATTCGCAGCGGCAACACGGAGCTAACGCCTATGGATGACGATAAATTGACCGATTATTTATGGCCTATCGTCAGGGAAATCATAAAAACGACTGTTGAAAATAAGCAAAATCTCATTGTGGAGGGTTGCTATGTTCCCTTTAATTGGCAAAAGGATTTTGACATGGAATATCTACATCATATCAAATATTATTGCCTTATAATGAGTGAAAACTATATCAGAAATCACTTTTCCGAAATAAAGGAATATGCAAATATTATTGAAAACCGTTTGGATGATGGGGACTGCACTTTGGAAAGTGTGTTAAAAGAAAATGAAAAGTTTTTGAAACTTGCGAAGGAATATAAAGTAAATTATATCTTGATTGATGATAAGTACGAAATAGGCATTGATTTATAAGGGGAAGTAACTTTTTGTCAGGTTGGGTGTTATATGAGAATTGAAACGGAAAGATTACTGATAACGGAATTTACTTTGGATATGGCACAGGTCGTCCAGGAAAACTCGGTTGATGAAGATAACAAAAGATTTGTCCCGGATGAAGTGTGGGAAACTGTTGAAGAAGCAGAAGAAACCTTGGAGTTCCTTATTTCGCAGTATGGTTCTTTTGAGGGGCCGCTTGTGTATCCGATTATCGTGAAAGAGACTAAGGACAATATCGGCTATGTAGAGCTGTGCCCGATTGATAACGGTAATTGGGAAATCGGTTATCATATTGCAAAGCAATATACCGGCAACGGATATGCCGCTGAAGCCGTAACGGCGTTTCTCCCGGTGATTGCAAGACAGGTAA
>JAZRYL010000022.1:0-2532 GCA_045600705.1 Clostridia bacterium
GATGAAAAATATTACATTTCGAAATAATGTGATTGAAAAATGCACAAATTCCTTTGAATATTACAACGGTAACGGAGGAATGTTTAAAAACATTCTGATTGATTCAAATACATTCCGTGACGCGGGTATAGGCTGGGGAACTCAGCAGCACGAGTCTGCCTATATGTCATATACTGCACACATAAATTCATGGAACGGGAAAGAAAACAGAGCGAAGAATTTTGTTATTTCAAATAATATTCTTGACGGCTCAACACACTCCCTGTTTGTTATCGACTCAACCGCAGGCACGCTTCCCACGCTTGATTCCAACACATATATTCAGTACGAGGATGGTATGCTTACCAAAGAGGTGAAATTTTCGGGTTGTGAGGAGTATCTGAAGAAGCTCGACACATATGCAAGAATAAAAAATAAAAACGATGTTGAGGCAGAACCGGATATGCGTACATTCAATAATCCGATAGCCGACAGAGATGCTCCCGACCCGTTTGTTACATACGATCCCGATACGGGGTATTACTATTCTCTTTTCACCTGTGTCAACAGGCTTGAAATCTTTCGCAGCCGTCACGCCGCAAATCTTATCTCCGATAACGATTCCGCCGTGGTATTTACCGCCGGCGAAGAAAGCGGAATTCTGGGCGATATCTGGGCACCGGAGATGCATAAGGCACCAAACGGAAAATGGTATATTTACACAAGCGGCACTGTGCAGCAGGGCAGCGGAGAAAAACGGCTGTTTGTTATGGAATCAAACACCGCCGATCCTTTTGACGGATTTGTTTTCAAGGGTCTGCTTGACGATGACCTTTACGCCATAGACCCGACAGTATATACCGATGAAAACGGCAAGCAGTACATCTGCTATTCTGGTTGTGACGGAAACAGAATCAAGGGCGCTCAGTATCTTGTAATTCAGGAACTTGAAAATCCGTGGACACTTGGTAAAAATAAAGCTGTTATTTCCAACGCAAAATATGACTGGGAGCTCGTTCCGCCTTATAACAAAGGAGCTGCAATCAACGAGGGCGCATTCTTTGTTAAGAACGGAAAGCATCTGTTTATCATCTATTCGGGCAACGGCTGCTGGTCGGATGATTACTGCCTCGGTATGCTTGAATACACAGGCGGCGATATGTGCAGTAAATGCTCATGGACAAAATCGGCGGAACCGCTGTTTGTCAAGGGCAACGGAGTATATGGCCCCGGTCACGCTTCTTTCTTTTACTCTCCCGATGGCAGCGAACTTTGGTGTGCTTATCACGGATTGAAGCAGACGAATCCGAGCGTGTCTTATGCACCGAGGTATCTGAATCTGCAAAAGGTCAATTTTGATATGAAGGGTTACCCTTTAATGGACGAGCCTCTGGGATACGAAGCCGATATTCCGTATCCGTCAGGCGAGACTCGTGACTGATTATCAAGCGGATAACCAAACGAGGCGTGTCCGATGACAACAATTTCATAATTCATGTCTGTTGGCATTTGATACTTTTTCTCCTTTCAGACATAAAAAAGCCGCACTCAATCTGTAACTGAGTACGGCTTGATTCATTTATTTGATTTTGTAAAACAGGTTCTGCTTTTCGGAGTATGGCCGTTTTTTATGCCCAAAATTTTTTATGGTCCGAGTGGCGAGACTTGCCCGCTTTACGGTGCTGCCGCACCTACGGCACGCACGCGGGCACCAAAACGCTCCACCGGAGCGTTTTTCTCGCTTTGCTCGTGCCCTGTTCAAGTCCCGCTTAAATGCAAAAATACCCATCGCAAAAGCGATGAGTATTTTTTATGGTCCGAGTGGCGAGACTTGAACTCACGGCCTCTTGACCCCCAGCAAGATTTTAGGCTTTTTTTCTGCGTTTCTACGAAGTGATAAAAGCATTGAAACCGTTGATATATAAAGGGGTTGCTGTTTATCCTTGTTTTTGACCATTTAACCCTTATTAGTCACTTTTTAGTCACCTGTGTGATCTTTAACCGCTTTTGCGTTTTTCAAAAAGAAATAATAAAAGGCGCATCCGAGGGTGATGCGCCTTTTGTCTTTTCGTACCATTTCGTGAGAATGTTTTGGGATAAACGGTCTTATAGTGCGAAATTAAATCATGTCAGTTTGTTGATTATTTCAACAATTTTTTCGATAAAAATGTAGAGGTAAAGCGGAACAACCACCTGAAGATAATGTGCCAGCATGTTTTTTACCTCATAGTTGCGGCTTAATGAGCTTTCCGATCCGAAGCAAATTGAGAAGCTGTGTGTTTTGTGAACCGAGTCCGATATAACCCTTGACACCGTTCGCAATCGCAATTTTTTTGCGAAATGCAAATGATGATTCGGATTTTACTGCCTTCAGAGCATCAACAATGCTGACTGATGTACCTACATATTTCGGAAAGTATGTTACTGCGGTGGTTGTGGTCTTTGCAGGTGTATTGAACGCCTGCTTTGCGGGTGCGGTTGCCGTCTGCTTCACTTCTGAGTAATCAATCCACGGGCAGCGTCCCCAGTTCTTCCAGCCTCTTGACGCGAGTT
>JAZRYL010000023.1:0-2420 GCA_045600705.1 Clostridia bacterium
CCTATCATACGAAATTCGTAATCACCATAATTATTTATCCGCCGCAATGCCGGATTTCATCCAAGCATCTACTTCGCTGATTTTGAATTTCCACAGCCTGCCGATCTTTGCGGCGGGCATATTACGGCGCTCTATCCAGTCGAGAACCGTGTCACGGCTGACGCCCAAATATTCCATTATCTCTTTCATTGAATACCAGCGTTCAAGATTATTATCCATTGTGAATTTCCTTTTCACGAGAGTACAAATTTACATAATATAGTATATCGTATTTCCGGAACAAATCAAGGTTTAACATGGGTTTATAAGGGATTGAAATGAAAAAGTCATAGATTATTTGCAATATGCGGCATCAGTAGAAGTCATAAAGTAAAATCAAACAGCCAAACACAGACACTTATCAGATTTGATGCACTGCGGAGGAGAACGCCACAGAAGAAATTTTTTCATTTCTTGGGCTTTCAGTTCAGAAAGGCTGCGTTTGGCCATTCTGTGAATTCTTGGGCAGTAATTTTCCTGTCGGAGAACGCGGATTTATTACCGCAGAATTTAAAACCGTGCAGGCGGAAGGACGGGAAAAACAGTATCCATATAAAGTCGAAAAAAAGAAAATCTATATGGTTCCAGCTGCAGCGGAAGCTCACGGATATGAACGTGCCGATGAATATCCGGAAAGCACGAAGTCCGGAAGACAAAACCGGATCACTGCACGATGGGCGATGAAGAACAACTTGCTGAATGCCGGACAGCCTGAACGGAAAACGCCAACAGAAATCCGGAAAAATATGGCATGGCAAACATTTACAAGCACCTTGATTGCACTTTAGAGATTCCTTCTGCACAGGCAATGGAGAAGAGAATGCGTATTTTGAAGACGAAAATGACAGTGAAATGAGTTCAAATAATGAGGCTTAAACGGCAAAAATGCTGATTCTACCCTGAATTATCACCGGTTTTCAATAATGCAGGAAAACGAAAACCCAAAACGCAAAAAAAGACTGGAAAACGCGGTGTTTTCCAGTCAAATTGGCGGAGACGGTGGGATTCGAACCCACGGTACCGTGAGGTACAACTGATTTCGAGATATTGTGCGTTGAGTGGAATCTGATGGAACATAATAGAACCCAAAGAAACCTTTTGTAATACAAAACACCGAAAAAACCGTGAAAAGTGCCTATTATCAAGGTTTTTTCGCGGTTTTGTAACATTCAGAGGATCGAAAAAATGTCTGTTATCAAAGCGTTTTGAAACCTTCAAAAACTGTTGATTTTCAACGACTTTTTAGACGTTTTCTTAGAATTATCTTAGAACGGCATACTTTACCGTCCGTTTTCGCGTCGGGAAAAGGTAAAAATACTTCAATTTTTGAAGATGATTTTTGTCATAAGTGATTAGTGGTCATGTCCTGCACATATATCAAATAAGGGTTCGAATCCCAAAGAATTCGCTGGAAATTTAATATGCTTTATTTTAATCAAGCTACAATAGACCCGTCATAAATGTTCAGCTATTTTCAATAACATATCAGATTGAACTCAAGCAAAGATTTTCACTTGACAAGTTCAGCGTTCACCAAATGACAATATTGCTGTGTTCCTTCCATATAGGTTTGGAACTCACCGACAACCGTAATCTCCGTTCCAAGCTCGGGGTAATCGTCGGGATACTTTGCATTACCGGCAAGGACAAATTCCAGCCCCTGTTGGCAACAGGCAGTGGCGTCGGCAATCACACAAGCGAAGTAAATCTGATCCGGCACGGGCTGACCGTTTGCATCGGTTGCCTGATAAAGTGCGAACTGTCCGTTCATTTTAACCGTCTTGCCGATGTAATCCTGCGGAGAGGTCATCATAGCATATACCTCGGAGTAGACCATTGTACTGCTAAGTTTTGTCAGGTCAACATCAATGCTTTTCGTATTATCTTTTTGTGTGCCGCTGGGTGTGCTGTTGTTATTCGCTTCCGTACCGCACCCTACAAGAGCAATTATCATCAAAAGCGCAAGAAGCGCACATATCATCTTTTTCATTTCCGAATACCTCCCGATGTTTTACCGATTACGGAGAAGATCACAAATGCCGCGATATCCACGGCAACAATGGTGGAGCCAACTGGTGTTCCGGCGAGAACGGAAATCAGGATTCCGAGCGATGAGCAGCAGACCGACAGCGCCGCCGAGCAAATCGTGACCGACTTGAAGCTCTTGAATACTCGCATAGCCGACAGTGCCGGGAAGATCACAAGGGCGGAAATCAGCAGCGAGCCGACGAGGTTCATCGCCAGCACAATGATGATAGCGATAATAATGGCAATCAGCAGGTTATACAGATTTGCTTTCGTACCCGTTGCTTTGGCAAAGGATTCATCAAACGTAACGCAGAAAATCTTGTTGTAAAAGAATACAAAGGCGATCACCACAA
>JAZRYL010000024.1:0-27087 GCA_045600705.1 Clostridia bacterium
TCATTTTCCGCTTTGTTCATCAAAACGGGCGGAATAACAATATGTTCCATTTCTCCGGGCGCCATGTGTTCCCTTTTGAAAGAAGCAATAATATTTCCGTTGGATATAACGTTGATTTTACTGTTCCCCATAATTTTATTCACTCTGAAAAATACTTCCGTGTTTCCAAGTGACTCGTTTACTCTTATTATCTGCGGAACGGTATATGTGACACCGTTTCCGTTTTTAACCGTGATAAAGTTACCGTCTTTTTCGCCGTTTGCAATGTATTCAGCCGCCGCTTCGCCTGCACGGGCACTTTCTCCCGTAACATAATCAACAAGGTCGTGAACATGAACAACATTTCCGCAAGCAAAAATACCCTCTGCACTCGTTTCCATATTTTCAAAAACAACCGCACCGTTGGTTCTTCTGTCTATTTCTATTCCTGCACCCTTTGTCAATTCGTTTTCGGGAATAAGTCCCACCGAAAGAAGCAGCGTATCACATTCAAATTCCATTTCAGTGCCCTTTATGGGACGTCTGTTTTCGTCGACCTTTGCCACAACAACCTTTTCGACACGTTCTTTTCCGATAATATCAACTACCGTATGCGACAAATAAAGCGGAATATTAAAGTCATTCAGGCACTGCACAATATTTCTGTTAAGTCCTCCGGAATAAGGCATTACCTCAACGCAGGCAAGCACCTCTGCCCCTTCAAGCGTCATTCTGCGTGCCATTATAAGTCCGATATCGCCGCTTCCGAGAATAACAACTTTTTTACCCACCATATAACCGTCAATGTTAAGATATCTCTGTGCCGTTCCTGCCGTGAACACGCCTGCCGGTCTGTCACCGGGAATTGAAATCGCACCTCGTGTTCTTTCTCTGCATCCCATTGCAAGAATGATTGCCTTTGCTTCAAGCACCATATATCCGTTTTCGGAATTTATGCAGCACACTTTTTTGTCTTTGGAAACTTCAAGCACCATAGTGTCCTTCATAACCTCAACATTTGTGTCTTGAAGCATTTTTATAAATCTGCCTGCATATTCGGGTCCGGTAAGTTCTTCCTTAAAGTAATGAAGTCCGAATCCGTTATGAACACACTGATTGAGAATTCCGCCTAATTCTTTATCCCGTTCGATAATAAGAATATTTTTGCAGCCCTTATTCCATGCGGAATATGCGGCACTGAGTCCTGCAGGTCCGCCGCCGATTACTATTAAATCGTACATTTATTTTTCCTCCTTTGTTTCTTTAAGAAGAATAAAACTGCCGTTTTTATCTTTAAGAACATCTGTTTTCTTTATATTAAGTTCGCGGGCGATAATTTCAAGCACCTTCGGTGAACAAAAACCGCCTTGACATCTTCCCATACCTGCATTGCATCTGCGTTTAACCCCGTCAACGGTTTTTGCAGGAATCGGCGAATGTATTGCATTGACAATTTCCTGCTCGGTTATTGATTCACAACGGCAAATAATTCTTCCGAACAAGGGATTTTCTTTTATAAGACGTGCTTTTTCTTCGTCGTTTTGTTCCTTGAAAACAATATGTGTTCTCGAATCCGTGTAGTTTTCTTTTTCGCAAAGAGTCAGACCGTCATTTCCAAGCAATTTAACTGCTTCGTCGGCTATTGCAGGCGCTGAAGAAAGTCCCGGTGATTTAATTCCCGCAAGGTCAATAAATCCGTGAGTTACGGTCTTGATGATAAAATCGTCTTTATCGGTATTTGCACGCATTCCGGCAAAATTTCGTATGGAATTTCTGTAATTTATATTCGGAACACTTTTTGCCGCCGTATTTCTGATAAATTCAAGTTGAACCGCTTCGGTATTTACTCTGTCTTTATCCGCAGAAACGGTAGCGTCGGGACCAACGATAAGATTGCCGTGTACGGTCGGTGAAACGAGCACTCCCTTGCCCACACTTGACGGGCATTGGAACAGCGTACAATTCGCCTTTTTGCCCTCTTCCTTATCCATAAGGTAATATTCGCCCTTTGACGGAATAATACTGAATTCCTTTTCCGCTATCATCTCGTGGATTTTATCACTGTAAACGCCTGCCGCATTTATGACAAATTTTGACTCGATTACTTTATCGCCCGAACATATTTTATAATATGAATCCTCTTTTTTTATTCCGTTAACACAGAAATCGAATACGAATTCAGTGCCGTTTTGGGCAGCTACTTCTGCGAATGCAATGGCATATTCCCACGGATTGATAATGCCTGCCGACGGCGCCCACAAAGCACAAATCACGTTTTCGCTTACATTCGGTTCTCTTTTTCTTACTTCTGTACCGTCAATGATTTCCATATCGGGAACACCGTTTTTCACGCCCTGCTCGTAAAGTTTATTGACGGTCTTAACGTCTTCCTCGGAAAAAGCAAGTACCATAGAGCCCACATTTTTATAGTGTACATCAAGTTTTTCACAAAGTGATTTTGTCTGCGCACACCCGCCAACATTCAGCCGAGCCATAAGCGTATCGGGCTTAGGGTCAAAACCTGCGTGAATAATTGCGCTGTTCGCTCTTGTAGCGCCCATAGCAACATCATTTTCCTTTTCAATAACGCAAACTTTCAAATCGTATTTTGAAAGTTTGTAGGCAGTTGCACATCCGATAACGCCACCGCCGATTATTGCAACATCAAACATTTTATTTCCTCCTAAAAAATAAAGAGTAAAACTATACAATATCCCTAAGATATTGTACCCGTTTTACTCTCAAATCTCCGTAATTTAAGTACAAATTTATTATATCACCGTTAAAAGAATTATGCAAGAACTTTTTATTAAATCCAAACATTTCTGTTGGTAGAAGAAACCGCAGTTGCACCGGAATTAAGTGCATTGTCGATATCGTTCTTATCTCTCAGCAAACCGCTTGCTATAACAGGTAATTCTGTTTTTTTAACAATTTCGGAAATGATTTTTCCCGAAAATCCCGGCAAAACTTCAATAACGTCCATTTGTTCGCTTTTGATTTGTTTTGTCAAATTATCAAGTGCAAGTGAATCAATCAGAAAAAAGCGCTGCACTGTCAAAAGACCGTGGGAAGCGGCACACTTAACAAGTGATTGCTTTGTAGTAATAATCCCGTCAGCGCCCGTATTTTTCGCAACAAATTCAACTGCGACCTCTTTTGAAGCAAGCCCCTCTATCAAGTCAATATGAACAAAGCATATCTTTCCGGCATTCTTCAGTTTTTTGACGGTATCGCAAATATTCATAACCGTCCCGAAAAGAATAAATACAACCTTGCTTTTATTATTAAGGCAATCGTTTAACCCCTGTTCATCCTTAATCGCTGAAATTATTCTGTCTTTCTTCAGAATTTCTTTGATTTCACTTCGGGAAATATTACTCATTTTTATCTACCCATCTGCTTTTAATTGAAACGTGCAAAACGTAACTGCTTCCCGAATAAACACATTTTTCGTAAAAAAGCGCCCTGCCCTCACCGTCAAGACTTACCCCTTCGGTGCGCAAAATGCTTTCGCCCTTGCCGATAGAAAGAATTTCTTTTTCTTCCTTGGTGGGCATTTGCGCCGTTATTGCCAAATCCTGCCGTGAAACAGTCCAACCGTAAAGGTCCTTCAAGCCGTGATAAAGTGACTGTGTAAGGTCAAGTCTGTCCGGACTGTCGCAGAACTGTAACGGAAGAAAAACAGTTTCAACCGCAACGGGAATTCCGTCCGCTTTACGCAAACGGGCAACTTTATAAAATACCGAACTTTTGGGCAAATGAAGCGACAGAGCAATGTCTTCATCACAAACAAACGTTTTTTCAAGTACTTCCGTTGCGGGAACGGCGCCCCGCATTTTTACCATTTCGGAAAAATTCATAACGTCGCACTGAGAGAATCTGTTTGCGGCAACAAACGTTCCGCTTCCTCTTGTTCTGTATAAAACGCCTTCTCTGGTTAATTCGTCAAGGGCACGGCGAACGGTCATTCTGCTTATGCCCCATTCTTTGCAAAGTGCATTTTCCGACGGCAAACGTGTGTCTTTTTTGTACGTCCCGTTATGAATTTTATTGTTTATGTCATCTTTCAGTTTTAAGTAAACAGGTACTGTTTCTCTCATATTTATCACCGTGCTTGAATATTTTGTTTTATTATATCAAACTTTGTAAAAAAAATCAACCCCAATATACATTTCCGTCAAGCCACGGTTCAATATAGGATGATACGTCATTTCCGCATCCGTCAGAAAAATATTTTATAAAATCATTTCTTGATGAAACGCCGTATTTTTTGCATTCGAAATAATTTTTCATTCCTGCAAGAAATCTTTCTCTTCCCATGGTTTTTCTCAATCCGTCAAGCATTACCGATGCACCGTCATAAGTAAGCGCATCGTACATCATCCAATTTTCAAATTCATTGCTTGATTTGTCAATTTTCTTGTCTGCATTTCCGTATATTTTTTCGGTCACATTGAATATTACTTTGCAATATCCCTCGTTTTCCCGCACGAACATATTGTAACGTTCTTTTCCGTACTTGTTTTCAAGAAAAAGCCCCACCGAATACTCAGTCAATCCCTCATCAAGCCACGGCTCTTTAAGTTCATTGTTCCCCACAATTCCGTACCACCACTGATGTGCCGTTTCGTGCACCACTACTTCTTCAAGTGCCTCGCTTTCAGGATAAAGTTCGTCGCTTATCAAAACAAGATTCGGGTATTCCATTCCGCCGATGTAAAAATCGCTTTCAGCTACTGAAAGTGAAGAATACGGATATTCTCCGTATATTTCATTAAAATAATTTACCGCTTCAACACAGTTTTCAAGTGCCTGCTTTCCTTGACTTTCATCTGAATAAAAATAGGAATATACTATCGTATTTCCCGCTTTTTCGGATAAAAGTTTAAATTTATCCGACATTACAAACGCAAAATCCCGAACATTTTCCGCTTTAATTTTCCATACAGCATCTTCTAAGCCAACGAAATTTTTATTTTCAATTACTCCCGTGGAAGCAATACGCATATTTTTGCTTGCAGTTATATTTACCTCATAATCCGCCACCTCGGAATAAAACGGGTCTCCGTTTGAAACGTAAACCGTTTTTACCGCCTCGCCTTGTTCTTTGGGACAAAGCACCGGATACCAATTTCCGAAATTATATGTATCGTCATAATATCCGTACCGCATAGGTGAATTGGGTAATTTTTCATCAAAAGTTATTTCAACGGTTTTATGCTTGCCTTTCCCTATTTTAAGTTTATCAATAACAAGTATTTGTTCGTTTTCTTCAAGTGTAAATTCAGTTTCTTTGCCGTTCACTTTAACACTGCTTACATTTATGTAGCCGTTGTCAAATCCGTTTGGATATGCTTCCTCAAGCCGTTCCCGAACAGCCACATTCAAAACGTTTTCCTCGTTTTTGAACGCATTTGGATAGAGGCAGAAGCACAATTCATTCTGTTTCACACCCGTGTTGTTATAATATTCCAAAGTCATAACGGCCGATAAAATGTTTTTATTGACGGAACAATCTATGCAATATTTGTTATTTTTCGTTTTTTTGTCACTTAAAACAAGAAAAATGCTGATAAAACAACTTATGCAGACAATAACGCAGAGTAAAGAAAAAAGTTTTCTTTTAAGAAGTTTCATTTTTTTCCTCCATAATACAAAAATGTACTTTATTTATATTGAAAACTATGATATAATACATAAACATATTATTCAAAATAGGATACTTATATTCTAAATGCTTGCAGGAGGTAAAAAATATGCCCGGAAAATTCAGTAAAAATAATCCGCTTGGCGACATTGTTCCCATTGAAGGAGCATTTGTTTCCACATTTTTACATTCGATGCCTCCCATATACGTTAAAATATATTTGTACCTTATCTATCTTTGCAATCATAACGAAATTAAAGCCGACAACATCGCAAATGTTGCACGTGCGCTTGAAATAACTTCTTCGGAACTTGATGCCGGAATGCAATATTTAAGCGGCAAGCATCTTATCAATTATACGTTAGTTCCCTTTGCGTTTGAGGTTTTAAGTGCCACTGAAGCCTCAACCACCGAGAATAAATATGCCGCAGATTCTCTTACTGCATATTCGGATTATTTTGCGGGAATACGTTCACTTTTCCCCAACAGAAACATTTCCAATTCGGAATATGACAAGGCAAAGGATTGGGTTGAAATTTACGGTCTTTCAATTGAAGCCGCACTTTTACTTATCGCCCACTGTGTTGAATCAAAAGACAGTGCTATTTCGTTTTCGTATATTGATAAAGTGGCGCTTTCGTGGGCAAATGACGGAATAACCACCAACGAAGCGGCAGAGGAATTTATTTCGATTTACGAAGCACGTCACCATGATGCGGCAAAACTGCTGCAATATATGGGAATAAAACGCACTCCCTCCGTTGACGAAATGAAAATGTACGGAAAATGGATGGATATGGGATTTGATTTATCTGCAATCAAAACCGCATGCAGTGAAACGACAAAAATTCAAAGTCCGAACTTTGCTTATGTGAACAGAATTCTTGAAAAACTTCACTCATTAGGATTGATAAATTCAAGGGAAATCAAGTCATACATTGCCGAAAGCAATTCCGACAGACGGCTTATTTCGGCGATACTCGCAAGTTTAGGCGAACGTTCAAAAACGATTACTGATTATCAAACAGAAAAATTAAACGAATTTAAGCAGGCAGGCTTTGCAGAGGATGTGCTTATCCACGTTGCAAGGCTTGTATGTGAAAGCGGAAATCACACTTTCGGCAAATACGTTGCCGTTTTAGAAATGCTTAACGGCAAAAAACTTTATAAGTCAGCCGAAATAACACTTGATTCCGTTTCTGTGCATTCGGACAGCAAAAAGTCCGCCGCAAAAGCCGACTTTGAAAACAGAAAAGACGGTTACGGCGAAGAAATATATGCCGATGCTTCAAATTTGGAGGTATAAAATGGATTCATATTTAGTAAAAAAAATTGAAAATGAATATGCCTCTAAACGTTTTCACGCAGAAGCAATTCAAAAAAAGCGATTGAAAAAAATTTACGAAGAAAATCCTCAGTTAAAAAGTCTTGAAGACAGCAAGCGTTTAACCGCAAGCGATTTTACGTTATCAAAGGACGAAAGATTAGCCGGAGTTGCAAAAGCAAATCAGGCAATAAAAGATTATTTGACAAAAAACAGTATTATTCTCCCCCAAGTTGAATATAACTGTGCACTTTGCAACGATACCGGCTATGTTGAAAAGAAACGTTGTACCTGCTTTATCAAGCGAATGATTGAGGAATCGTTAAGTGAAGATATTCTCACCGACTCAAATCAGTGCTTTGAGAACTTTGACGAAACACTTTTTGACGGTTCGGAAAAAGACTATATGCTTTCCGTAAAAAAGTACTGTGAAGCATATTCCAAAAGTTTTCCCACGGTAAAAAAGCCAAATATATTGCTTTCGGGAAACACAGGTACGGGAAAAACGTTCCTGCTCTCTGCAATGGCGCTTAATATGAAAGAAAACGGTGTGAGTGTCGTTTACATTACCGCAGGAAGAATGTTTGATATATTGCGCAAATACGCATTCAACCAGATAAGCGACATTGATTTACTGCTGAATGCTGAAATGCTCATGGTAGATGATTTGGGAACGGAGCCTTTATTCAACAACATCACTCAAGAATACATATTTATGCTGATAAACGAACGTACCCGTATGAAAAAAGCAATGTGTATTTCCACAAATTTGACTCCCGACGAAATAAAAAGCCGTTATACCGAAAGAATTTCTTCAAGATTACTTGATACAGGCATCACAAACGTATTCCGTTTTAACGGCAAAGACCTGCGTATAAGGGTTGATAAAAGATGATATCAAAAGTCAAAGCGCTGATAGAAAGTGAAAAACTTCTTTTGCCGAATCAATCAGTAATTGTAGGCCTTTCAGGCGGTGCGGATTCGATATGTCTTACACACGTTTTGAAGAATCTCGGATACACCCCCATAGCAGTTCACGTTGAACACGGAATTCGAGGAAACGAAGCGCTTTCCGATGCAGAATTTGTAAAAGAATTCTGTCTTAAAAACGGAATTGAATGTTATGTGGAACATATTGATATTCCCAAACTTGCAAAAGAGAAAAAACTTTCTCTTGAAACCTGTGGAAGAATCGAAAGATATCGAATTTTTAACGAATACTCCGAAAAATTTGGTTGTCCTGTTGCAACCGCACACAACAAAAACGACCAAGCGGAAACGGTTATTCTGCATCTTGCCAGAGGAAGCGGTTTGAACGGTTTGTGCGGCATTAAAGTTAAAAACGGAAATACAGTTCGCCCCCTGCTATCATCAAGCAGAGCCGAAATTGAGGAATACTGTTTGAAAAATAATCTGCAATTTGTTACCGATTCCACAAACAGTTCAGACGAATATTCAAGAAATTCGGTGCGGCACGGGATTATCCCCAAATTGGAAGAAATAAATTCTAATGCATTAAGCGCAATTTATGCCTGCACGGAAAAGTTAAATGAATACAAAGCATTTTTCGACAAAACTGTTGAAAATGAATATCAAAAAGTTCTCGTAAATAAATCCGAGCACAGTATCGTGTTTACCGCATCCCCCAACGATAAAATAATCTGCGAGGAAATTATCCGCAAAGCGCTGTGTGAACTCAACGGTAATATCGTTGACATTGAAAAAGTACACATTGATGCAATTTTATCGCTGTACGAAATGCAATCGGGAAAGGAAATTCATCTTCCTTACGACATAGTCGCAAGAAAAATATACGGAAATATTGAAATTTCCCATAAAAAAGAAGATTTTACCTGCGAATATGATTTTGAACCGCTAAAAAAATATAATTGGATAAACTGTGTGATAACAAGCAAATTTGCCGACAATTCCGAAAGAAAACGTGACAGCGAATACGTTGATTTCGATAAATTACCAAAAAATTTGACATTGCGCACAAGACGTGCCGGAGATTATATTGTTCCGTTGGGTATGGACGGAAAAGTTTCATTAAAAAAATATTTTATCGACAAAAAAATACCGATAGATTTACGCAATACTATTCCCTTGCTTTGCTCAAATAACGAAGTACTTGTAATTTTAGGTAAAACCGTTTCAGACAGAGTAAAGATTACCGACAAAACAAAAATATTATTAAATTTATATAAGGAGTAAATACAACTATGATTATCGAAAAGGAAAAAATGAATCTTCTTATTTCATACGAGGAAATGCAGAAAAAAATTGAAGCGGTCGCTCAGCAAATTAACAAAGATTACAAAGGTGAATCTTTAACAGTTGTGGGCATACTAAAAGGAGCAGTTCTTTTTTATTCGGATCTTGTTCGTCATCTTGATATGGATGTTCAGTTTGATTTTATGACGATTTCAAGTTACGGCAATTCCACCGATTCAACGGGCGAAGTAAAAATCAAGAAAGACCTTGATTCATCTATCAGCGGCAAAAACGTTCTTATCGTAGAAGATATTATTGACACAGGTCTTACTCTTACCAACCTTAAAGAAATTCTTACAACAAGAAAGCCTAAATCATTAAAAATTTGCTGTATGCTTGATAAGCCGTCAAGACGAAAAGTAGATATCGAACCCGATTACTGCTGTTTCGAAATTCCCGATAAGTTCGTCATCGGATACGGTCTTGACTTTGCACAGTCCGGCAGACAAATGAAAGATATTTACTACGTTAAGCCGGAATGTATTGATTCTCTGTTAAAAGAACAGTAAAATACACTTATGTTTCACATATATTTCATTGATGAATTTGAAAATCAATGTTATAATACACAGGTAAAAGAAAACAACTGATAAAACAGATTTGTTTTGATATTTTTTCTAAGGAGCAATTCATGAAAAAAAAGGTACTTTTAGTTATAGCGTATGTAGCTATTATTGGCGTAGTGCTTTTCTTAGCATTCAACGGTGCTCAGACCAAAAACAATAATAAGTTAGATATCGCTTCTGCACAATTCGAGCAGATGGTTCAAGACGGTGATTTTTCATACGTTCTCGTTGTAAACGGAAACACCGCTTACGGTATTTCCACGGATAACGCAAATAAAATTGATTTAACTCAAAAGCAAAATAAGTTAAATAAAGACGTTATCAAGAACTACGAATACAAAACCTCAATCATCTACTCCGATGCATTTGAAAAAACACTGAGCGATGCGAAAGACGCCAATGCCGAAACGTTCAACTACGATATCTCGTATGTTACAACGCCGTGGTACATTCAGTATTTGCCCTATCTTTTCCTGCTTTTGATGTCAGGTGCAATCTTCTACTTTATGTTTGTACAGGCATCCGGTGGCGGAAAAGCAATGCAGTTCGGTAAATCCCCTGCAAAAATGTACGACCAGGAAAGCAAGAAAGTAAAATTCAATGACGTTGCAGGTGCTGAGGAAGAAAAGGAAGAACTTGCAGAAATCGTTGATTTCCTTAAAGCGCCCTCTAAATTCACCAAAATGGGAGCAAGAATCCCCAAAGGTGTTCTTCTTGTAGGCCCTCCCGGAACAGGTAAAACCTTGCTTGCAAAGTCTGTTGCAGGCGAAGCAGGTGTTCCATTCTTCTCAATTACCGGTTCGGATTTCGTTGAACTTTACGTCGGTATCGGTGCTGCCCGTGTTCGTGACTTGTTTGCACACGCAAAGAAAAATGCTCCCTGCATTATTTTCATTGATGAAATTGATGCGGTAGGCCGTCGCAGAGGTTCCGGTATCGGAGGCGGACACGACGAAAGAGAACAAACACTTAACCAGCTTCTTGTTGAAATGGACGGTTTCCTCATGAACGAAGGTATTATCGTTATGGCGGCAACCAACCGTGCAGATATACTTGACCCTGCCCTTCTCCGTTCGGGAAGATTTGACAGACAAATCCATGTTTTGCCTCCCGACACCAAAGGCAGAGAAGACATTTTTGCAATTCACGCAAGAAACAAGAACTTTGCTTCAGACGTATCGCCCCGTGAAGTTGCATTGCTCACTTCCGGTTTTGTAGGCGCTGATATCGAAAACCTTTGCAATGAAGCCGCTTTGCTTGCCGTTCGCAGAGGAAAAACAGAAATCTCCATGCAGGATATTAAGGACTCCATTACCCGTGTAATAATGGGTCCCGAAAAGAAATCCCACAAGGCTGGCCCGCAGGAAAAGAAACTTGTTTCTTATCATGAAGCAGGTCACGCTATCGTAGCAAAAGCGCTTTCTCACTGTGACCCCGTTACAGAAGTGTCGATTATTCCCCGTGGCGGTGCAGGCGGTTACACCTTAACAAGACCCGAAGACGATGCAGATACGTATTCACGTCTTTACATCCTTGACAGAATTACAATGTGCTTAGGCGGACGTGCCGCTGAAAAACTCGTTTTAGGCGATGTTTCTACCGGCGCATCTTCCGATATTAAGCACGCAACGGAACTTGCAAAAGGTTACGTTACAAAGTACGGTATGCATGAGGATATAGGTCCCGTATATCTCGGAGACGGCGAAGGCGACGAAATATTCCTCGGCAGAGATTTTTCAACGCATAAGGCATATTCCGAAGAGCTTGCTTCATCCGTTGACAAAGCAATTCTCGGTATTCTTAATTCCGCAGATGCTCAGGCTTTGAGCATTCTTAAAGAAAAAGAACAAATTTTGCACAACTTAGCCGAAGTCCTGCTTGATATGGAAAAAATTACGGGAGACCAGTTCGACGAAATTTTCAACGGCAAAACTCTCGCCGATTTCAAGGCAGAAAAAAACCATTCATCGGAATCAGCTGCTGAAGAAGTAACTGAATCCGTTAACGAAGAAGTAAATGAATCAGTTAGTGTTGAAACAACTGAATCAGATAATTCTGCCGAAGTTCAGGAAGAAAATCAATAGAAAGAAGTGGGAAGGCAATAACTGTCTTCCCTATTTTTAATTATGGGACGTACAAAAAATCACGGTTGGGTAAATCTGCTTTTTGTTATTCTAACACCTGTTTTGGTGTTTTCACTGAAAATGCTTTATGATTTATACTTCTTCAATGTGCCGTTTTCCGTTGATTCATATCTCGTGCATTTCAGAATGCTTTATGAGGTAATAAAATCCTACAAGGACTATATTTTCCCCTTTATATTTTGTCTTGCGCTGGGATTGATTTATATTGCTTTACATTTTATATCCAAAAGACGGCCGTCCGGTATTGCCAAATTCTTTATTTTTTTGTTTTCGGTTTACATAATTATGACCGGCTCACGAATACTTTTTGTAATCGTAAACAAATACACCGCAAGAATTTTCGACTTTATCCACGACGGAATAAACATTTATACTCTTAGTTTTGCCGCTTCTTTGGAATTTATAATTATGTGGATTTTAAGTTTATTTTCTTTTAACCAAAGATAATAAAACAGTTGCAATATTTTTCAAGTTGTGTTATTATAATCAAGCAAGTTGTTTGTAATCTTGCATTGGATTCTGCGCAATGTGATGTTGTGAACCATGTCAGGGCCGGAAGGCAGCAGCATTAAGCAAATTTTCATGTGTGCCGCAGGTAGATCTGATGCAAGATTACAGACAACTTGTTTTTTATAAAAAATTAAGGCATTCAAATGAATGCCTTTTTCTTATCTTATTACATTTTTAATTTCCGCTTTTGAAAAACTGATTAAATCATTTACCTTTAATTTCACGGCGCATCCTCTTGCCCCACCGGAAACATAAACATATTCCAATGAATTCACACTGTCATTGAAAAATGTAGGAAAATGCTTCTTCATTCCTATGGGAGAACAGCCGCCGCGAATGTATCCGGTGGTCACAAGCAAATCCTTTACATGAAGCATTTCGGCACTTTTATCATTCATTGCCTGAGCCGCTTTTTTTAAGTCAAGTTCACAGTCAACCGGAATACAGCAAACAAAATAACCGTTTTTTGCACCTTTAAGCACAAGAGTTTTGTAAAATTCCGAGGGTGAAATCCCCAAATTTTCCGCAGCATGAACTCCCGAAAGATCGTTTTCATCAAATTCATATTCAAAACACTCAAAATCAATTTTAGCGCTTTTAAGCATTCGCATTGCGTTTGTTGTTTTTATCATTTTACTTCTCCTTTGGCATAGCAATATATCCTTATATAATATAGAATACAATAATATGTTCACACGTGTCAACGACTTTTTATATTATTGACACTCCTTTCTGCACTGTGTTATAATATATTATAATAGCAATAATTTAGTACATTAGGAGAAATATTATGTGGATAACTCACCCAACCTTAGGTAAAACAAGCGGAATGTTTGAATTTAAGAAAGATTTTGTTTTATCTGATGTAACAAAAAAAGAAATTATCATTTGCGCTGACACTAAATACCGTTTGTATGTAAACGGCTCTTTTGTCGCTTTAGGTCCGTGCAAAAAGAGTGACGTTACAACTTTTTATGACAAAATTGATATAACCGAATACCTTTGCGCAGGTAAAAACACCGTCACAGTATCGGTTGTTCATTTGCCGTCCGAACTTGAAACGAAAGACGGTTTTTATTATTACACCACGCTTAAAAGAACCGCAAATGCGGCACTTATGATTGAAGACTCCGACATTTCAACAGACGAAACGTGGCTTGTTTCGAAATGCGGCGAATATTCGCTTAATATGAATTTGCCGAATATCCTTTCCGGCGGATTTGATATTACGGACTATAACAAGTATTCACGTGATTATGTGAATGCCCTTGTACTTTCGCCCACTTTTTATGATGATCCGTTAAACTTCAGTGGCGAAATGAACTCTTGGATTCTCAAAGAACGCCCCATTCCGATGCTTACATATACAAGAAAAGAATTTTTGCCTTACGTTCCCAACAGCGAAAAATTTGCTCTTAACGCAGGATACGAAACCACAGGTGTAGTTCATCTTTCATTAAGCGGCGAAAAAGGAAGTAAAATTAAAATTCTTTTTGCCGAAAGTTATTTTAAGAAAAGCGAGCAAGGCGTGTACAAGGATATTCGTGACGACGAAACCGGTGTTTTGACAACTCAGGCAGGCGATTTTTTCGATACCGTTATACTTGACGGAAATCCCCACGAATACGTTACTTTTTCTATGCGTGCATTCAGATTTATTCAAATAGAAATCGAAGGCAATGCAAAAGTTGAAAACATTTACTACAATGAAATAAAATACCCTTTGACCGTGGATGCTGATTTCATTTCAAGCGATACTGATTCAAAGGATTTATGGGACATTAGTATTCGCACGCTTAACAACTGTATGCACGACAGTTTTGAAGACTGCCCATTCTACGAGCAAATTGAATATGCAATGGATTCAAGACTTCAAGCACTGTTTCTGCGCCAACTTTCCCCCGACAGACGTCTTATCAAAAAATGTATTACCGATTTTTACGAATCTGCTTTTCCCGACGGAATGATTCAAGCAAGAATATCGGCTCGCAGACAAATCATTCCGGGTTTTGCATTCCATTACATTTATATGATTCACGATTATATGCTTTATGACGGCGATAAGGAATTTATCAAATCGCTTATCCCATCTATTGACGGAATTCTTGAATGGATGGACGAACGAATGGAAAACGGTATTCTCGGCGCACTCGGTTCATGGAGTTATGTTGACTGGGTAAGCACTTGGTCCGGCGGTATTCCATCTCGCACCGAGCCTCTTGCCGTATATAATTTTATGTATATTCTCGCTCTTGAAAATGCCGCAGAATTATGTGAATTCGCAGGCAGATACGGTCTTGCACATGAATACCAAAGCAAAATAGACGGTCTTCGCAAAAAAGCAAAAGAAGTATTTTATAACAGTGAAAAAAAATATTATATGGATACGCCTACGGGCGGATTCAGTATGCACGGTCAAATTTGGTCTGTTCTTGCGGATATTGACAATTCAGCAGACACTAAAGACCTGTTAGAGCGCACATTTAATGATAAAGAACTTCCTATATGTTCATATTCAATGATGTTCTTCGTGTTCAGAGCCCTTGAAAAAGCAGATATGTACAAAAAAGCGTACGAACTGCTTGACGGATGGCGTGAAATGATAAGAAAGCACTGTTCAACCTGGGTTGAAAACGGTATGCACGGCAGAAGCGAATGCCACGGTTGGGGCTCCACTCCCATATACGAATTTGCGTCAAAAATACTCGGTGTTCGTCCCTGCGCATACGGCTATGAAACGGTTCTTGTAAATCCCTATACCGAAGTAAATGACTTTGCTAAGGGCACTGTTTCCACAACAAAAGGCAATATCAGTGTTTCTTGGAAAAAAGAAAACGGACTCTTTACTTTGAATATAAAAACCGAATTTAACGTTGAAGTCCCCGTAATCGTAATATTGCCAAACGGCGCTTTGTACAAATTAAAGCACAATAACGAAACATTTGTTTGCAAATATGACTGACTTATCAAGAAAAACCTTGATTTCAAGAGAACAATGTGATAAAATAAACAAAATGCACACATAAGAAAGGCAAAATTCATGGACAATAATATTAAAAACGTAATTTCAGAATTTTTAATTAAGGAAAACGTAACAGATGCTATCGGTTACGGCAACGGTCACATCAACGACACGTATATGATCAGCACTGATACAGACAAAAAATATATTCTTCAAAGAATAAATTCCAATGTTTTCAAAAAGCCTGCCGATGTTGTTTCCAATATCGAAAAAGTTATTGAACATCTCAGTAAAAAATCGCAAGGTGAACGTTCTGCACTTTCATTTGTTCCCACAAAGAACAATACCAACTTCTATCAGGACGGAGAGAATTTTTGGAGAATTTATAACTTTATTGAAAACGCATATTCTCCCGAAACAATGGATGATCCCGAAGAATTTTACAACTGCGCTTATGCTTTCGGTGATTTTCAGAAAAAACTCGCCGATTTCCCCGCTGACGAACTTAAGGAAACAATTCCCGACTTTCACAACACGCCAAAGCGTTTTGAAAGATTTATGCAAGTCGTTACCGAGGACAAGTTAGGGCTTGCAAAAAATGTTCAGGAAGAAATCGAATTTGTAAAAGCAAGAAAAGATTTCTGTTCTGCGCTTTACAACGAATACGAAAAAGGAAATCTTCCTATTCGTGTTACACACAACGATACAAAAATCAACAATGTAATGCTTGACAACGATACAAAAGAACCTCTTTGCGTAATTGATTTGGATACCGTTATGCCAGGATTTTCCGTAAACGATTTCGGTGATTCAATAAGATTCGGTGCCGCAACTGCTGCCGAAGACGAAACCGACGTTTCCAAAATGACCATCGACCTTGGTTTATACGAATCATTTATGAAAGGATTTTCCAAAGGTTGTGCAGGTCTTTTGAAAAAGAGCGAAATGCTTTTAATGCCCGTAGGCTCAAAAATGATGACATTCGAATGCGGAATGCGCTTCTTAACCGACTACCTTGAGGGCAATGTTTATTTCAAGACAAAATATCCCGAGCATAACCTTGTAAGATGCAGAACTCAGTTCAAACTTGTTTCCGAAATGGAAAAGAACTGGGATAAAATGATTGAAATTACAAAGAAATATTGCTGATATTATGAAAGAAAACAATAAAAATCAAAAAGACAAAAGCAAATTAAGTATTCTTTTGGCAATATGTGCGATTGTTCTTGCCGTTTTAGAATATTTTGCACTTGTCAACAGTAATTTCTTGCTTTATAACTTGGGGAATTTTGGTGGAAAACTGATTTTAACGCTTCTTCCCCTTCTTTCCGTTGCGGTTTTTATAGCAGGAACAGTCTTATTCTTTAATAAAAAAGATGTCAAGTATATTGTGGCAGTCGGATTAACACTTATTTGCACCGTTGCGGCCTTTGCGCTTTCAAACACGGGTTCAAACAGCAAAATCACATCCGATTTTCTCAAGAATGAGCAATTGTTTAATCGTGTGGCAAATGAATTTATTGATAAAACCAACGACGCAAATTCAAGTTTTTTCACCGTTAATAACAAGGAACTGAAAAACATTATCAACTGCAAAAAAGCGGAGGTAATCTCCGTTGGTGACGGAAAATCTGCCGTTTTCTTCTATGCTTTTGAAGATGCTTCAAGAACTGAAGGCTATGTATATCTTCCGGACAAGATCTACCCCATTGCTTGGGATGTAAATCCCACTGAATGGAGTGACCCGTTGGACATAAGCGAAACATGGTGGTATATCTGCATTTATAAATAAAGGAGAAATAATATGATTAAATTAGAACGCACTGACGTAATGAATTTTGAAAATGCTATTCGCGGCGCAAGGAACCCCATGAACAGTTGGGCACGTTACGACAGCACCTATGATGAAGAAGGTAATTTTGTTTTCGGAGAAAACGATATGGACCTTGCTAAGCGTTTATGCACCGCAGGCTCAGACCACAGAAAATTCATCAGAATGATATTTGTTTCCGTTGACATAACCGCTCCCTTATATTGGTGGAAGGAATTTGATACTTATAAGGTAGGAACAGTTGCAAACAGTTGTTCAACAATGCACAAAATTCATTCAAAAGAGTTCTCCCGTGACGATTTTTCATTTGATAAGCTTAACGAAAAATCGCTTAAGCAAATGGATTCCCTTATAGAATATATGGAATCTATCCGCAAGGAATACCTCGAGAACAAAGACAAAGAACTTTGGTACAATCTTATTCAGTTGCTTCCGTCGAGCTACAATCAAATGCGCACGGTAACAATGAATTATGAAAATTTGAGAAATATGTATTTTGCAAGAAAGTCCCATAAGCTTGACGAATGGCACGTTTTCTGCGATTGGGTAAAAACACTTCCCTATGCAAAAGAACTTATCTGCGGTGAAGAATAATGAAAGAAATTTTATACATTACTGTCCCATGCTACAACGAAGAAGCAGTTTTACCCGAAACGTCAAAACGGCTTAAAGAAAAAGTAAATTCACTTATTCAATCCGAAATGGTAAGTGAAGATAGCCGCATTGTTTTTATCGATGACGGTTCAAAGGACAAAACTTGGGAAATCATTTCGGATTTATGCAGCTCTGACAAGTTGTTTTCGGGAATAAAACTTGCACACAACCGTGGGCACCAAAATGCATTGCTTGCAGGTCTTATGACCGCAAAAGAATATGCGGATATGGTTATTTCAATGGATGCCGACCTTCAGGACGACATAAATGTTGTTGACAAATTTATTGAAAAATACTATTCCGGCTGCGATATAGTTTACGGTGTCCGTTCTTCAAGAAAGACAGATACGGTGTTCAAACGAACCACTGCATTAGGATATTACAAGTTTTTAGCCGCTATGGGCGTTGATATTGTTTACAACCATGCAGACTACCGTTTAATGAGCAAACGCGCCTTAAATGCCCTTTCCGAGTTCAAGGAAGTAAATCTTTTCTTGCGTGGAATCGTACCTATTATCGGTTACAAAACCGACGTAGTTGAATACGAACGTTCCGAACGTTTTGCCGGTGAAAGTAAATATCCGCTTAAAAAGATGCTTTCATTTGCCATTGACGGAATAACATCTTTCAGTGTAAAACCCATAAGATTGATAACTTCCATAGGTTTTATTATCTTTTTATTAAGTCTTGCAATGTTGATTTACAGTATAGTTATTAAGTGCATCGGCAAAGCGGACAGCGGTTGGGCATCAATTATATGTTCAATATGGATGATTGGCGGAATTCAGTTACTTTCGTTAGGTATTATCGGTGAGTACATCGGTAAAATTTATAACGAAACGAAAGCCCGTCCCCGCTTTATAATAGAACAGTTTATCAACAGATAAGAAAAGAGCTTGAAATCACAGATTTCAAGCTCTTTTTTCATTTCTCTGATCTTATTATTTTCTTGGATACAGTATTATCGAACAGTCCGACTATCTGACCCGAAATAATAACGGTCAAAAGCGAATAAGCAATTCTCGTTAAAGGTATATATGTCAGCGATAATCCAAGCACGATCAAATCCGACGCAAGATATATCCACTGTATTTTTATCTTTGTAATTTTTACAAGTGCCATTGCAAGAGCATCGTCACCTGAGGGTGCGCCTCCGCCCACAACGGCTATTCCCACGCCAACGCCCACAAACACTGCACCTACTAACGAAGCAACAAGCGGATAATTGGCAATACCTGGCCAAATCGGGTCAAACTGTTCAAATATAAAATACGAAAGAGAAAAACTTCCGCCGGCAGCCGCCGAGCACACAATAAAGTCTGTTCCCAAAGCAATAATTCCGAACAAATAGCAAGCGGCATTAAGTATAACGCTTGAAATTGACGGAGTAATCCCCCACCAATTTTTCAAAAGCAGAACAAGTCCAAGCACTCCGCCCTCCGTAACGCCCGAAAGTGAATGAACGTTATACAGACCGAAAGCAAGAATAATGCCGCCGACTACGCACAGTATTATATTTTTAGGTTTTATTTTGATTTTCATAATTGCTCCAAAAGAAATATCAAAACAATTTTATCTAAAAAAACGGGTTATGTCAAGTCCTTAACAAAATTCACAAGCTTATACGGTTCGTCCGTTTTCGGTGAAAGTCCGAGAACAAAACTGAATTTTCCGACAGGTGTTCTGTACTGAGGATAAAGTTCGGGACCGCAAGACGATGAACCCACACCACTCATAAATTTATCGGTGCGAACGTGAATACAATCTGATTTTATAAGTTCGTTAGGATGTTCCTTATCGGTCAATTCATTATCCGAATATCTGCTTGCATTAAAAGTGAATCCGTCGCCGAAGAATGTTATTCCCTTTCCGTTTTTATCGGTAAGCGTTGCCCATTTGGTATTATAATGGCTGTTGCTCTCCTGCGGACGAACGTAATTCGGGATAACATCCGAAACACTTCCGCCGAACTCACCCATTGTTGCCCCGTGATGCTTATCAACATACGTTTCATAGGGTCCGAAACCGAAATATTTCATATTGTCAAGTGACTTATCCAATGCCCATGAAAGCCCGTATTTCGGCAAATATGTGTTTTTAAGCTCTCTTATTTCTCCATCTTGACGAATTACAAGTAAACCGTTTCCGAAAACGGTAATTTCGACTTTACCCGAAACTATCGGACTTCTGCCCATAGTTCCAACGAAAAGGTCAAAAGACATTTTTACGCTTTCTTCCTGCAATTGAACTTCAAAATTATCATAATCCGAAATTGCGTACCGAAGATTTCCTTCATTTTTGAAAAATCCCTTATAACTCCATGTACTGCGAATATTTCTGTCATTGTCTATCGGGGCACGCCAGAATGAGAATTTCTGCGGTTCTGTAAGTAATTCTTTTCCGTAATTTACACTTGTGATAACCGGTGTAACTTTTGATAATGTATACGAGAAACCGTTGCCCTTTATTGTGATATAAGCATCTTTTTCTTCAATTTCAAGTTTTCCCGATATCTTTTCAACAGGATACGTTTTTGATTCAAGTTTGTGCTGATAAATATAAATAGTCTTGCTTTCATTAACCGCTTCAACATTCAAATAACATTCTCCGAATGCTTCGGGCAAATCAAGCATAATCTCTTTTTTCGTTCTCGGTTCATTATCAAGCTTAAATTCACCGCTTTTTGTTACTTTTCCGTCAGAAACAACATTCCATTTGAATAAAATATGTGACAGATTTCTGAATTCATATCTGTTTTCTACAACAAGCTTGTTTTCTTTTCCTTCAATGTGGATAGGTGCATATACATTTTTTAGTTCTAAAAGTGACGAATGGGGTTTTCTATCCGGTGTTGTAAGTCCGTCAGCGCAGAAATTTCCTAAATTAAGCGGTAAATCACCCAAATCACCACCGTACGCAAAGAAATCATTTCCGTTTGCATCTTGTTTCTTTATAGCATGATCGCACCATTCCCAAACGCAGCCGCCCATACATCTGTCATTTTTATAGAAAATATCAACATAATCGTTTATATCTCCGCAGGAATTTCCCATTGCATGTGTGTATTCGCAAAGAATATACGGTCTGCCGTCAGTAGACGCAATGAACTTATCCATATTTTCGTACGAAGGATACATATTACTGTACATATCAAGGTACGGCTTTTCTCTGTTTTGAAAAGCTTCATCATTCCAATCAATAGTCGGCGTGTTTGTTTCCGTGTGAACAAGTCTGTCCGGCGTTCTTTTATGAGCATAATCAGCCGCCAACTGATGATTTCTGCCGTAGCCCGATTCATTGCCGAACGACCAAATTATTACCGAAGAATTATTCTTAAAGCTTTCAATATTCTGTACAAATCGTTCAAGACAAAGTTGTTCATATTCTTTGTTATCCGAGAAGAATGTCAAATCCGAATTATAATTGCACATATTATGACCTTCTTCGGTTATTTCATTGTAAGCGCATCCGTGCGTTTCATAATCGGCTTCTGCAATAACATATATGCCGTATTTATCGCACAATTCGTAAAATCTCGGATCATTTGAGTAATGCGACGTTCTTATGGTGTTGATATTATAATCCTTCATCATCAAAATATCGTTTTCCATATCCTCAAACGATACAGCATAACCCTTTTCGGGATGAGAATCGTGTCTGTTTACACCTTTAAGTTTAATATTCATACCGTTAAAGTAGAAAACTCCGTTTTTAACTTCAACGAATCTTAATCCGACTTTTTTGGAAAAATATTCATTACCGCAAACAATGTTTACCGTATAAAGAGTGGGAATTTCAGCCGACCAAAGCTCCGGGTCATTTATTTCAAAAGAAACTTTTCCGTTATCAGTAACCTTAGAAGAAATTTCAACGCCGTTTTTATCAAGAACAGACACACTTATTTCGCATTTATCAGCGGTTTTGAATTCACATTCAAGAACAGCCTTTTCCTTTGTGGTATTCTGCTTTAAGAACATATCCTCAATGTGATTTTCATCTCTTTCAAGAATATAAACATCTCTGAATATTCCCGTAAGGCGAAGTTTGTCCTGATCTTCAAGATATGTTCCCGTGCAACGCTTAAGCACACACATTGCAAAGCGGTTTTTGCCGTCTTTAAGCTTATCGGTTATATCAAACACAGATTCATTATGGCTAATCTCTGAATAGCCGACAAATGCCCCATTTACCCACAAATAAAGACATGAGTCAACGCCCTCAAAAACAATTTCATATTTTTTTCCGCTTTTAACCTCAATGTTGAAATCCTTCAAGTACACGCCTGCTTGATTTCTTTTCGGGATAAACGGAGGTCTGTACATAAACGGATACGGGCTTGAAACATATCCGGTTGTGTCTACACCATTTATCTGCCACATTCCCGGAACAGGCATTGTTCCGTCATAAAGAGGATAATTTTCGGCAAAAAATTCGTCTTCGATGTATTGAACTGAATCAAAATGCTTAAACGGCCATTCGCCGTTAAGCAATGTTAAAAATTTTGAATTTTCACGTTTGCCGAGTATAGCACTCTCATAATTTTCAAACGGAATTGAATATGCTCTGAATTCTTTTGCATTGACTCTTGAAACTTTCGGATCGGAATAATATTCTGGAATAATCATTTTTGCCTCCTAAAAATATTGCATTATTTTTTGTTATAGTATATAATATCTTTTAGGCAATGTAAATATAATTATATTGCAAATTGAACTATATTGCAGGAAACACTATGAAAACATTATACCAGATTATAAACAGTAACACTAAAAAATTGCCTTTTTACATAACAACTATCGGAGAAAGTGTGCAAGAAAGGCACATAGTCCGTAAAGACGGTTTTTATTCAAACCATTTTCTTATTATTCTTGACGGAGAAGGAAAATTTGAGTGTGAAGGCAAAACTTATTTGCTTAAAAAGAACGACATTATATTTATCAAAAAAAATGTTCCGCACAGTTATTATCCGATAAAGGGTGAAATGCACGATTTATGGATAACGTTCGACGGAACAGGTGTTGAATCATTGCTGGACTATTACGTCATTGAGAATTATTTTCATATTCAAAACGCAGATATATCAAAATTGATTCCCGATTTTGAAGAATTACGCAAAACGGCAAAAAAAGGAATTTCACAAGAAAGAATATCAATTCTATTTTATAATTTTGCAATAGAATTTCTTACATTATCAAAAAAGAGCAAAGAAAAATGTGAAATCAGTAGTGCGGTGAAGTATATTGAAGAAAACTATGCAAACGATATTACTTTGGAAATACTTTCCGAAATATGCGGATTGTCAAAATATTCTTTTTGCAGAATTTTTAAAGAAGAATATCTTACCACCCCCTTTGATTACGTACTGCAAGTACGAATAAAAAATGCAAAACAAATACTTGCCGAAAATCCGTCGGTAAAAATAAAAGAACTTTCAAAGAAATGCGGTTTCAATGACGAATGTTACTTTTGCAGAGTATTTAAGCGATTTGAACACTGCTCACCTAAACAGTTTGTAAAAACGTTATAAATAAAGCAACAGGCGCCGATAATGGCGCCTTTATTTTTTGTTAAAACGGATAATACATCTATAAAAGTCACTTTCTGCCGTAAAACAGCAAAAATAGTAATCAGCGACTAAATACATTGATTAAAAAATAACAAATAATTTTTTTATCTCTTCCGACCACCTTTCGGCGTTTTCCACTTCACAAAAATGGTACATTCGGTATACTTCCGTTTGCTGTTCATTATGTGCCTCACAAGTCAACAAATCATAAGAAGAAGCAACATTTCCCTCTGCATTCAGGCAATTCTGCGGCATACATGAAAACCACTTATGAAGATAGCACCAGCCGGAAAAATAATTTTTCTGCAATTGTTCATCCTGTAAAGGTTTATTTATTTTATTCATATATTCAAGAAATTTATTTAATTTTTCATTTTTTAACACTTCAAGTTTTTTTGCATCTTTATCAAACTGATACGGTATAATTCCAAATATAATTTTTCCTGATTCCTTTATATCCAAACTAACGGCGTAACCAATATACCGCCTATTATTCTCCGGCAAATCAATAGAATTCTTGAAAAGAAAATTACCCATACTGTAAATAATAGGTTTTCCGTTATACATTTCATATCCTTGCGGACAGTGGGTGTGGCCGCCTATAACTGCATCTGCACCAACCTCGCATAACATTCGATAACGCTCGGTTTGTTTTGGCGACGGAATCGGATTTTCTTCATTTCCGCCGTGAAAAACAATAATTACCGTATTTCCCTGATTTTTTCCGATTTTATTGCTTTAATCAGCCGAAGTGGCGAATAACCGGCAGAACCTGCAGATTTTTCGGTTGCAGTTCCGAATTCATTTTCACATACAGAAATAACTGCGATCCTATTTTCAAAATACATAGGTCGGTATGCTTCTTGAATATTTTTGCCTGCTCCTGCATATAATATGCCCTTGTTTTTCAATAAATCAAGTGTTTCCAAAACCGCATTTCCGCCATAATCGCCAATATGATTATTAGCAAGTGTTACTGCATTGAAACCATGTATCGTCAAAAAATCCACAAATTTTCTATCGCATATAAGATTTGGTCCGCTTTTATTTATCGGCTTATGTTTTTCCTTTTCGGCAAACGGAGTTTCCAAATTTACTATCTTATAATCAGCAGAATGAAAATACGGCAACATATCGTCAAGTATTCCTTTTCGTGATTCCACCGATTCCCATCCTCGAAAATTCAGATCTCCCATAAACAGAATTTTCATCTTATCATCCCTCCGTTTATTTTTCATTCAGCAGGTCATCACACTTCAAAATCATTAATGTTGTGAGTTCCGCCGCTTCTAAAAATCCGTCAATACTTAAAAGTTCATCCGGTTGATGTACATTTCCGTGCCCCTCCGGAACTAAAAAAGGTACCTTTTTCCAAAATTGCGGTCCTATTTTCACGGCAAGGGGAAGTTCACGGGCGTATGTTCCTCCTGCGTTTATGTAGGCGCAAGCATCCTTTTCACCTGTATATTCTTTATATGTTTCCAGTAACCCGACAACAAATCGGTTATCGGCAGGAATACATGACGGAAGAACAGACGATATGTCTTTCATAGTAAAATCGTTTTTATTAAGTATTGTTTTAATGGTCTTCAAAAATTTTTCAGAATCGGCAGCAAGTCCGTAACGAATATTAAACGCCAATGTAATTTTTCCGTCATCAAGACCTGCATAAAAATTTGTGCAAGTAAGGCGTCCGAACTCCGGATCAAAATTTTCTATCTGCAAATATTCACCGTAATAATCTCTTGTCATATCAGCAACAAATTTCATTTGTTTACGGTCAGAATTACAAAGGTTTTTGCAGGCCGAAAGCGCATCAGCAATCAAAAACACCGCATTTAATGAGCCTTCCGGCAAAGCAGAATGTTTTGGAATGCCTATGGAATTAAGTAATATAAATTCATCATCACATGAAATTTTTAATCGCTCGCTTTGCAATGCTTTTAATTCAAAATAAAGTTCATTACTGTATTTTATCTTCGCCTCAGCATTACCTGCCACTGAACCGCCCTTAAGCTGACCGCCCTTAAATTCTGTTATTTGTGCAAGGTCACGCATACCGACAGCGTTAAAAATAGTTCTGCCTTTGTCGCCCCTAAAGCACGGAAAGCCTGTGTCGGATACTAACGAAAAGTCGGGAGGTGTGTTCTTTTTTACATAAGATTTTATGTCGTCCATTCCCGATTCTTCGTTTGAACCGGTAAACATAACAAGCCGGCTGCTAAATGGAATTTCAAGTTCTTTTATTGCTTTTGCCGCATAAAGAGATATTACGACTGCCGCTTTATCATCGAGAACTCCTCTGCCAATTAAAAAACCGTCCTTTTCTATCGGTTCAAAAGGAGATGTATAAATCCATCCGTCACCATGGGCAACAACATCGGAATGAGAAAAAAAGCCTATTGATTTTTTGCCATTTCCAAAATATGAAAGTAAATATTTTCCTTCGAAATCAAGTTCTGTATCAAATCCGTTTTGCAAGTATAACTCTTCCGCTTTTTTCAGTGCTTTGAAACATTCTTCACCAAATGGCATACCTGGTTTGGCTTCGCCTTTCTCCGATGGAATTCTAACAATACTTTTCAAGTTTTCAATCATTGCTTCCTTACGGGAAACAAAGTATTCGTGAATCCTTTTGCGTAATTCGGTTGAATTTTTATTTTGCAAATCAGTATAATTATTTTCGAACATAATATACCCCTTAAAAAATCAATTTTTCAGATTAGATTATATAATAGCATCCTTATCAAAAATGTAATGAACATGGACTATTAAAAACGGTAAAGTATTTTTTTATACGCACACAAAAATTTGTTTTCGTCTTTTGGTACTATATAACCATTGTGCCTAAATAGTGCTCAAATTACACCATAAATCGAATTTTTTAACAATTTTCGGCATTTTTAAGACTTATGATATTCAATTTATAAATATAATTATAGCAAAAAATAACTTCTATGTATTTATCATTTTCAGACTCGGTTTTATTACTTTTGAATATAATCAAATCATTTTTTTATTTATAAAGTATTCTTTATTTTATATGAGATGGATACGGTGCGCTGCGGAAATATTCGGAACGCTCTTTGCGTTTAGCCGAATATTTCTCTTGCTCCCGATATGCCTAATAAATTGCCTTTGGCACTTTAGCATAAAGAAAAGTAACGGAGTGTGTACTGAAAGTGAATTAATTTTTTATATTTTCAAGGCGGAGGAAGCAGAAAGGCAGGTCGCCTTTCAATGACGACAACGACAGAAAAGTAAAAAAAGAAACACTTTAAGGTGCGCTACTCTGCTTTTCTTTATGCTTATGCTCTACGAACGGTGACTGAAGTCACGTTCTCTGGCCATCTCTCTCCACCAAAAAAAGACACTTGCGAAGTGTGTCTTTTTTCTATATGAGATGGATACGGTGCGCTGCGGAAACATTCGGAAAGCCCTTGGCGTTTAGCCGAATATTTCTCTTGCTCCCGATACGCCTAACAAATTGCCGTTGGCATTTTGTCGGCTCTACGAACGGTGACTAAAGTCACGTTCTCTGGCCATCTCTCTCCACCAAAAAAAGACACTTGCGAAGTGCAAGTGTCTTTTTTTGGTGGAGAGAGATGGATTCGAACCATCGAAGTC
>JAZRYL010000025.1:0-34575 GCA_045600705.1 Clostridia bacterium
TTCTTTTCCGAAAAAATGCGGTTGTTATATGTAAGGCATAACAACCGCACTGATTATTCTGTTACCGCAAAGCGATACAAGCTTTCTTTTGCCTACTTTTCTTTTCCGAAAAAATGCGGTTGTTATATGTAAGGCATAACAACCGCACTGATTATTCTGTTACCGCAAAGCGATACAAGCTTTCTTTTGCCTACTTTTCTTTCCCGAAAGAAAAGTAGGTTATTCCCAGTCAAGAAGTCCTTTTTCTTCCATAAATGCGTCGTGGTATTCAAAATAGAGTTCAATCAACTCGGCAATAACGTCTGCCTCAACGTTAGGAATGGCGTTTGACGTGCGGTCGATAATAAAATCAAAAGCATCGTCCTCGTCGTAATATGCGTCTGTAAATTCGCCGTCCTTGATAATTCCTGCTTTAGTCATATAATCAAGGTCGTATGTCATTGCGTAATTGAATACGTCTTTTGCAAGCGCTTCGTTGCCGAACGAATCGTCCGCCTTCATTTTTTCAAGCATATAATTAAGTGCTTCGTCGTTAAATCCGGTCATTATTCTACCATCCTTTCAAATTCATTGAGTGTATCTTCAAAAACTTTCATTCCCGAAACGATTGCATCGGGGGTGGAAAGATCAACACCTGCTATTTTTAACAGTTCAACGGGGAAATCACTTCCGCCGGAGGACAAGAATTCCAAATATCTGTCAACCGCCGGCTGACCCTCGGTTAAAATTTTATCCGCAATGGCAACCGCTGCAGAAAATCCCGTTGCATACTGATAAACGTAAAACGCATTGTAAAAATGGGGAATACGTGCCCATTCGGTTTCAATATATTTATCAGTTTCAACCTGGTCAGAATAATATGCACGGTTCAAATCACCGTAGACAGTATTCAAAACGTTGACGGTCAATGACTCACCTTGCTCTGCAAGCTCGTGAACCTTAAGTTCAAATTCGGCAAACATAGTTTGACGGAATACCGTAGTTCTGAACTGTTCGAGAAAATGATTTAATAAATATGCTCTCATTTTCTTATCGTCGGTGGTTTTAAGCAGATACTTTAATAACAGTACTTCGTTGACGGTAGAAGCAACTTCTGCAACGAAAATCTTATACTGTGCCTTTTCGTAGGGCAGGGCGTTATCCGAAAAATAAGTGTGCATTGAATGTCCCGCTTCGTGAACAAGAGTGAATACGTCTTCAAGCTTGCCCTGGAAATTAAGAAGCATATACGGATGAACACCGTAAGCACCCCAAGAATATGCACCGCTTGTTTTGCCTTTCGTTTCATAAACGTCTATCCAACGCTCGGAAAAAGCACGGTCGAGAAGTTCAATATATTTTGCGCCTAACGGTGCAAGAGCTTTCTTTGCTAAATTCTGCGCATCCTCGTAAGAGAATTCGGCTTCGGCGGTTTCGACTATCGGAACGTACATATCGTACATTTTCATATCGTCAAGCTTTAATATTTTTTTGCGAAGCCCAACGTATTTGTGCAAAGCAGGAAAACTTTTATGAATAGCATCAATCAAACCGCTGTAAACGCTTAACGGGATATTGCCCGAAAACAGTTCGCCTGCAAGAACGGAGTCATAGTTGCGTACTTTTGAGTAAAAAACGTCTTTCTTGACACTTGAACCGTAAAGCGATGCAAGAGTATTTATGTGCCCGATGTGGGCATTGTACATTGACTCATATGCTTGTTTTCTCAAATCACGGTCAGTGTCACGCAAGAAAATACCGTATCTGCCGTGGGACAGCTCGGTGTCTGTTCCGTCGTGCATTTTGATTTTGTCAAACTTCATATCAACGTCGTCAAGCATGGTAAAAATGGTATCGTATGATGAAGCCATTTCACTTGTGAGCGCAAGAATTTTTTCTTCCTTTTCGGAAAGAAGATGTTCTTTGTTTCTGACTATTGCCTTTAAGAAAAGCGAATTGTCGGCAAAATCACTTTCGTTTGCCCAAGAAAGCAAGGTATCATCGTCAAGTTCACTTAATTCGGGAGTAACAAATGAAGATTCGGCTTCCATATTCATAAGCAGACTGTATGCTCTGTCGCACATGGAAACGTATTTATCGTCGCTGTTATCCTGATCACGGCTCATTTTTGCATAAACGAAAAGCTTTTCCGCTTCAAGCGAAATAACGTGGTCAAGCTTGAAAAATTCTTTAAGAGAACTTTTTTCTTTAAGTTTTCCTTTGAACGACTTTATCTTGGAAAATTCATTCTTGAGAAATTCAAAAGATTTTTCCCATGCCTCGTCGCTTGCGTAAATGTCGTTCAAGTTCCATTTGAATTTAACGTCTATATCTTTTCTTTCTTTTAACTCGCTCATCTTTTTCTCCTATTAAACTATTTTACCGTCACATGTCCTTTCAATTTGCTTTGCTATTGAAAGGGCAAATGAATTGATTTCTTTTACGTTGTCGCCCTCAAGCATAACACGAATAAGCGGTTCGGTTCCGCTTGCACGGATAAGAGTTCTGCCTCTGCCGATAAGCGCATCGTCGGCTTTTTTGATTTCCGCAAGGATAGAAGCATCGGTCTTGTAAAGCTCCTTTTTGGAATTATCGACTTTTACGTTTACAAGCACCTGCGGAAGATTGTGCATTACGGAAGCAAGCTCGCTCATTTCCTTTTTGGCAAGTACCTTTGCACGAAGCAGCTGAAGTGCGGTAAGCATTCCGTCGCCCGTGGTATTGTAGTCAAGGAAAATTACGTGACCGCTTTTCTCTCCACCGATATTATATCCCTTTTCAAGCATTCTTTCAAGAACATATCTGTCACCGACACCTGTTTTTTCAAAAGAAATACCTGCTTTGTTTGCAAAAATTTCAAGACCCATATTGCTCATTACCGTGCCGACAATAGTATTTTGCTTTAATTTGCCGTCAGCTTTAAGCATTTGTCCGCAAATTGCAAGAACGTGGTCGCCGTCAATTTCAAGCCCACGTTCATCGCAGGCGATAAGGCGGTCGGCGTCACCGTCGAATGCAAGACCGATGTCCGCACCCACTTCATTAACAATTTCGCAAATACGTTCGGGGTGAGTAGAACCGCATCCGTTGTTAATGTCCGTTCCGTCGGGCATATAGTAGTACGGATATACTGTTGCACCAAGCTCACCGAACAAAATAGGCGCAATGGCACTCGATGCACCGTTTGCACAGTCAAGCACAACTTTTATTCCGTCAAGCTTAACGTCTATTGTTGATTTAAGAAAATCCAAATAATCTCTTATAGCGCTTTTTACGGTAATTTTTCTGCCGATACTGATGCCCGTGGGGCAGGGAATATCACCTTTACCCTCTATAAGTTCCTGAATTTGGTCTTCTACCGCATCGGGAAGCTTAAAGCCGTTTCCGTCGAAAAATTTTATTCCGTTAAATTCAACAGAGTTGTGCGATGCGGAAATTACAACACCTGCATCAGCATTGTAAAATCTTGTAAGATATGCAACCGCAGGAGTAGGAATAATTCCTGCAACAAGTGCATCTGCGCCTACACTCATAATGCCCGCAATCAAAGCAGATTCAAGCATATTACCCGAAATTCTCGTATCTCTGCCCACTAAAATTTTGGGTTTGTGTATTTCACTTGTAAGAACTGTTGCACCTGCTCTTCCAAGTTCAAAAGCAAGCTGAGGTGTAAGCTCGCTGTTTGCAACGCCGCGTACACCGTCTGTACCGAATAATCTTGACATAATACTCTCCTTTTTATTCATAAAACTTTCAACACAATGATCTTGTGCTGCATAGATTATAACATATTTTGGAAAAACAATCAAGTTTTATATACAAATATATTAACTTGTATTAAAAATCAAACAAACTCATTTGTTGGCTTTTCGGCAAATCTTTTAAGCAGCCGCATTCCTGCAATGCCTGAAGTAACGTTGCCGAAAGTTTTGTTCGTGAAAGAAGATCGTCCTGCGACTTGAACATTTCGTTTTCTCTTGCTTCAACGATTGACTTTGCAGCGTTTTCGCCCAGTCCCGGAACTGCGTTCATGGGCGGACGGATAAGATTATCTTTTGTTACGGTAAAGTCCATAGCTTTGGATTCGTAAATGTCGATATCGGCAAATTCAATGCCGCGGCATTTCATTTCAAGAATCATTTCAAGCATAACGAGAATGCCCTTTTCTCTTGGGTTGAGTGACGGCTTTTCGTGAAGCTCCTTTATGTCCGCACGAATTTGCGATATGCTCTTTTTGGCAATTCCTATTTCAAAATCGTCTGCACGGACCGTGAAGTAGGTGGCGTAGTACTGATGGGGTTTGTAAACCTTAAACCATGCAATTCTAAGTGCCATCATAACGTATGCGGCGGCGTGTGCCTTCGGGAACATATATTTAATTTTATTACAAGATTCGATAAACCATTCGGGAACGGAGTGTTCTCTTATTTCGTCAAGGTATTTTTCGGGAATTCCCTTACCCTTACGAACCTTTTCCATAGTGTCGAACGACGTGAAGTTGGCAACGCCCATTTTAAGCAGGTTGTTCATAATATCCTCACGGGTGCAGATACATTCACTGATAGTTGCAATGCCTTGGGCGATCAGTTCCTGTGCATTGCCGGTCCAAACGTCCGTTCCGTGGGAAAGACCTGAAATCTTAACAAGATCCGAGAAGGTTTTCGGCTGAGTTTCTTCAAGCATCTTTCGTGTAAAGCCGGTACCGAATTCGGGAATACCGAACGTGCCCGTTTTTGAACCTATCTGTTCTTCCGTTACACCAAGCGCTTCGGGGGAAAGAAACAAGCTCATAACCTTGGGGTCATTAAGAGGAACGTCCCTTTTGGCATTTATTCCCGTTAAATCCTCAAGCATTCTGATAACGGTGGGATCATCGTGACCGAGAATATCTGCTTTAAGAAGCGTATCGTGAAGCGAATGGAACGTAAAATGGGTTGTAATAATTCCGCAATCGGGATCGTTTGCCGGGTACTGAAGCGGAGTAAATTCGTTGATGTTGTATTTTTTAGGAAGAATAACTACACCGCCGGCGTGCTGACCGGTTGTACGTTTTACTTCGACGCACCCTTGCGAAAGCCGTAAAATTTCAGCCATACGCAGGTGTCCGAGTTTATATTCTTCACAGTATTTTTTGGTATATCCGATGGCGGTTTTGTCGGCAACACCGCCGATGGTTCCTGCACGGAATACGTATTTTTCACCGAACAGTTCTTCTATATATTTATGAACTACCGGCTGATAAACACCCGAAAAGTTAAGGTCAATATCGGGAACCTTGTCGCCGTCGAAGCCCATGAATACTTCGAAAGGAATGTTAAATCCGAGACGTTTCATTCTTGTGCCGCACTTGGGGCAGTCGGCTTCGGGCATATCAATACCGCAGTCGTATTTGGGGTCAACGTCAAAATCGGAATATTTACAGTTGGGGCAAACGTAGTGGGGAGCAAGGGGATTAACCTCGGTTATATCCGCCATTGTTGCGGCAAAGGAAGAACCTACACTTCCTCGAGAACCTACAAGATAACCGTCCGAAAGCGATTTCTTAACAACCTTATGCGCAATAAGATATAACACCGCATATCCGTGCTTGATAATTGCGGTAAGCTCTTTCTCAAGGCGCTTTGCAACGATGTCGGGAAGAACCTCACCGTAAAGCTCATGAGCGTTGCGTTCACACATTTCACGCAGTTCTTCTTCTGCGTTGTCCATTTCGGGAGTGTAAAGATGGTCTCTCGGGAACGATTCCATTTTTTCGCATTGGTCCGCAATGGCACGGGGATTGTCAATGACTATTTCTTTGCGTTTTTCTTCGGGCAGATAATAGAATTCGTCAAGCATTTCCTGAGTAGTTCTGTAATAAAGGGGCGCTTGAATATTTGCTTCGGGATATCCCTCGGCACACTGAATTATAGAGCGGAATATAGCATCTCTCGGAAGCAGATAATGCACGTCGCCCGTTGCTATAACGGGTTTGCCCAGCTTGTCGCCTAATGCAATTATTTTTTTGTTCAGCTCGATCAGATGCTCTGTATCTTTTACGGCGCCCTCACGCACAAGGAATTCGTTGTTGCCAAGTGGCTGAACTTCAAGATAATCGTAGAAAGATGCGATTTTTTCAAGTTCTTCTTCCGAAACGCCGCGAAGCATAGCACGGTAAAGTTCTCCGGCTTCGCAGGCAGAAGCAAGAATAAGTCCCTCACGGTATTTGATAAGCGAAGAACGGGGGATTTGCGGTCTTTTTCTGCGAAGATGATGAAGATGCGATTCTGTTACAAGCGAATACAAATTGAATAAACCCTGCTTGTTCTTTGCATACATGATTATGTGATAACTGTCGCCGTTTTCCGTTGAAATCACTTTGTTAAGGTCTGCGGCGGTATATACTTTTTTCTGTTCAAGCAATTCGAACAGTTTGCGCATAATTGCGCAGGTGATTTGAGCTTCCTTTAAGCAGTTATCAATTTCACCTGCTTTGATGTTAAGTGCATCACAGACTTTGTTGAATTTACCGCTTTTGATATTGGGAATGATTTCTCTTGAAATACGAAGTGTGTCGATAAAAGGCGCAGTCAGTTCAAATCCGCAATTTCTGAATGCAGTGCGCATAAAAGGCATAGTTCCCTTTGCGTTGTGCGAAACGAGAATGCAATCTTTTGAATATTCCGCAAACTGAAGGATAACGTCTTTTTCATCGGGCGCATTTTCAAGCACCGCAGAATCTAAATTCATTTCGTATAAAATTTCGGAATTTATTTGAACGTGGGGATTTATAAAACTGTGGAATGTTTCTTCAAGCAACAAGCCGTCCTCGTAAATGCAAGCACCTATTTCAAGAATTTTTGCCGTGAGCGCACTCGTACCCGAGGTTTTTACCGAGTAAAAACAGTACTTTTGCTTTTCAAGTTCGGCATCGTCGTCTATTCCCGAAATGACCGGATCGTCGTCCAAAAGGTAGCCTTCCATACCGAGAATAAGCTTGATATCAGCTTTGTATTTGCCGATAGCAGACTCCATATCCGTGTACGCCTGCACAACACCGTGGTCGGTAATTGCAACGGTATCGTGACCGTATTGCATCATAAGCTTTACAAGCTCGTTAGCATCGGTAACGCCGTCCATTTGGCTCATTTTTGTGTGAAGATGCATTTCAATTCGCTTTACATCGGCGGTATCGGTTTTCTTTTCCTGCTTGATTTTTACTATGTTGAACGGACTGATTACAAGTTCTCCTGCATAATCGTCCATCTTGCAGCTTGCCTGAATAGCCACGTGTCCCGAAATGGCATCGTTAAGCTCTTCGGCAACGTCGTTTGTTTTATAGAATTTTCCCGAAATGGTTGACGTGTAGTCGGTAATTGCGAACAGAAACAGTGAATGTTCGCCGTCACGCATGGGCTTGACTTCTTTGCTGATTATATCGCCCTCAATGATGACTCTGCCGCTGAATTCGTTAAGGTCCTTTATGGGAACAACGTTTTCAACCGTAAAATCTTTTCCGAACAGGGCAATTCCGTCCTTGGAAAGAGAATTTTTCTTGTCTGTGCTTTCGGGTTTGATTTTTTCTGCTTTTTGCTGCTCCTTGGCTTTTTCACTTGCCTCTTTGGAAAGCTGATTCATTCTTTTACGGTATCTGTCCATTGCGGTTTCGCCTGAGTCCTCTGCAATAGACTTATAACTGTCGGGAATATCGTTTTCGTTTTCCGGAGGCGCAGCGTCGGGAAGGGGAACGTCGGAATAATCCGGAATATCACTTTCGGCAAAGGGTTGCGTCATGGCGGAATTGATATTTTTCCGTTCTTCAAATTTGGGAGGAACAAAACGGCGTTCGGGCAGAGGATCATCTCTGTGAGCCGTTGGAATGGCTACGTCGTCGTTTTCCGCAACGGAAACAATGTTCTCAAACTGAATTTGTGCGGGCACGATAGCTCTGACCGCATCATAAAGTGTTTTTTCTTCATCATCATTCAATTCTCTGAATGAAGAAAAATAAATCTCCCAATTTTCGCCGTTGTCGGAAATAACCGCTTTTTCGAATTCGATAAGCGAAGTTACAGCCGGATCCAAAAGCGCAGATAATGCGCTTGAAAATTTTGAATTTTTCTTTGATAAAGTTAATGACATTTTTACAGCGACCTCTTGATTATCTAATATATTTATTTAATCAAATATATTCACTTATGTCAAGCGTTATAGCCGTCTTGAAAGCAAAGTTAATATATTCATAAATGCACATAAAAACATAAGTAAATGAATAAGGCATATTCAAAAGATGCTTGTTTTATACATCACTGAATGTGTTATATAAGGGACATACTTTTCCGTACAGGACGGCTTTTTTTGATTTTTGCGATGAATTGTGAATTTTTTATAAAAAAAAGTATTTTTCCAAAAAAATGCACATATTTGCTTGCATAAAAAACAATAATGGTATAAAATAGTACCGTATTAAATTACAACTATATTAAATGGAGGAATTTCATTATGTCAGTTAAAGTTGCTATTAACGGATTCGGTCGTATCGGACGTCTTGCTTTCAGACAGATGTTCGGTGCAGAGGGTTATGAAGTTGTTGCTATCAACGACCTTACAAGCCCTGACATGCTTGCTCATCTTCTTAAGTACGATACAGCACAAGGTTCATACCTCGGCGCTATCGGCGAGAACAAGCACACTGTAGAAGCTACAGAAAATTCCATTATCGTTGACGGTAAGGAAATCAAAATCTATGCTGAAAAGGACGCTGCTAACTGCCCCTGGGGCGAAATCGGTGTTGACGTTGTTCTTGAATGCACAGGTTTCTATTGCTCAAAGGAAAAATCAATGGCTCACATCAATGCCGGCGCTAAGAAAGTTGTTATTTCAGCTCCCGCAGGCAAAGACCTTAAGACCATCGTTTTCTCAGTAAACAACGATACTCTTACTGCTGATGATCAGATCATCTCTGCTGCATCATGCACAACAAACTGCCTTGCTCCCATGGCTAAGGCTCTTAACGATTATGCTCCCATTCAGAGCGGTATCATGACAACTGTTCATGCTTACACAGGCGATCAGATGATTCTTGACGGTCCTCACCGTAAGGGCGACCTTCGTCGTGCTCGTGCCGGCGCACAGAACATCGTTCCCAACTCAACAGGTGCTGCTAAGGCTATCGGCCTTGTTATTCCCGAACTTAACGGCAAGCTCATCGGTTCTGCACAGCGTGTTCCCACCTGCACAGGTTCAACAACAATTCTTGTTGCTGTTGTTAAGGGCAAGGACGTTACTGTTGAAGGCATCAATGCTGCTATGAAGGCTCAGGCTTCTGCATCATTCGGCTACAACGAAGAACCCATCGTATCTTCTGACGTTATCGGTATGCGCTTCGGTTCACTCTTCGATGCAACTCAGACAATGGTTGCTAAGATCGACGAAGACACATATCAGGTACAGGTTGTTTCTTGGTATGATAACGAGAACTCCTACACCAGCCAGATGGTTCGTACAATCAAGTACTTCGCTGAACTTTAATTCTTATAATTAAACATAAAAACCTTGCCTTTATACCACTGGGCAAGGTTTTTTGTTTGTGTAAAAAAATACCGCCGCAATTAAAACGGATTGCGGTGGTATTTTTCTATTTAAAATATTAAAGTGTTTTTGATGCAATTTTTGAATATTCTATATAAACATTCTCGTTGTTGTCAACGTAAATAACGTATCCCTTAAATCTCCAATTTTCACCTGCGTTAGCGTTTAGTTTTGTTGCTATAAGAACACCGTTATTAGCAGTTCCCGTGCTTCTTGCCTTAATGATTTCACTGTTTGAAATAACAATATTATCGTCGGCAATATCATCATTCTTTGTAAGCAAAATACCCTGCTCAATTACTCTATATCCACTAAGAACTGATCTTTGAACGGTTGCGGTAATTGAATTTGAACTTGCTTCCAAACCAACAATGTTGATTTCACAGTTGCTTGATTCTTCACCGTAAACGGCAGTGAGAACTGTGTCGTTGGTGATATAAAAACTGTATACTTGGTTTGACGACAATTTAATTGTATTACCGTTGGCGTCGACTGATTGCCAATAACTGAATTTTTGACCGTTTGAATCAACGGCTTTTGCTTTTACCGTTACGACCGTAAGTTTTTCGTATTGGCCGCTCGGATTTGTAAGTGTTTCGCCGTTTACTGTAAGCGCTGCCTTCGATATAATGTCATATTTAGCGCAGGCAACGATATTTTCGTCAAAGGAATCTTTTTCTGCTATAAGGTCAGAGTTTGTCTTTAATACACCATTAATAAGCCATCCTACAAAGGTTACTCCCGACATATTACTTGATAAATCGGGAATATTACTTTCGCTCAAATCGGAAGCGTTTAATGATACAATCAGATTGCCGCTGATATCTCTAAAATCAATTCTTGCCTCTTCATTTTCGGTGTAAAACGCTTCAATATTTTCATCGCTTTCATTCATTAAAATATCGACTGTGGTTTTTGTGGAAATAAGAGTCTTTTTAACTCCATCAACCTTGTACCAACCTGCAAAGTTCTTGCTTGAGTTTGTGCATTCAAGGGTTATCATATGTGTTTTATTGACATCCTGTATAGATACACCGTCTACAAGAGAAATCTTATCAGATATTGTATTTCCTGATGTTGATAAATATTTAATAGTTGCAAAGTCTTCTGCCGATGCATTGGTTGCGGAAATCATAAGCGAATGCTGAATGTCGGTATATTCTGTTATTACACCGTGAGAGATAAGTTCTCCACATTCAATGCAGTAAGTGTCCCCGGTATATCCTTGAGAATATTCAGTTGCACTGTAAGCATTACGTGTTTCTTTACCAAAGCAATGCGGACAACTTGGAGTTAAGTCACTATAGGTCGTGTAAACGAATTCTTTTGAATTGTTTTCAATACTGCTTTCCACACTTGTGGTAGAAATCGTAATATATATATTCTTTTCATCTATTGAATTTGAAAACAATTCATCAGGTAACTTATATTCAAAGTATTTTTCACATTCTTTTTCGATTGTACCCACATTATCATTTATGTAGTAAGTTCTTTGAACACTGTTATTTCCATTTAATTTAATAGTAACATTTTCTGCATCACTGTATCCGATATTTTTAATTTTTCCGGTTATAAACCTGCCATCAACTCTTGATTCAAAAGATGTATCTATAATTGAAATATCTGAATTTCCAATATGCACAGTGAATGTATTGTCGGATGGATTTGAATCTTCATAGTCAGGAAGAATCGTTATTTCTAAATCAGAAGAATCAAATGATAATGGCACATCAAACCATACATCAATCGTAGCTGTTTCACCCGAAGCAATATCACACTGAATATAACGGTTCTGTTTTTCACCGATTGTAGTATTGTTGATTGTTGCATAAAGTTGAGATATATTTTTATTGCTATCGTTAAATATATCAAAACTGATGGGAAGACTTTGACCCGGTGTCAAAAGTGATTCGTTATAATAACCGTATTTTTCAACTTGAATACTACTGTATTCTTTGCCATCAACTACGCAAAGAGAAGAGTCTCCATAGGAATAAGGTTTGTTGTTGATTATTTCGGCTGAATTTATTGCAATTGCGATATTACCGTCAGAGTCAATTACAGGGGAGTAGCTTCTTATGTATGTATTATTGTTGTAGCATGTTATAAACGGTTCCCAGCTTGATGTGTTTTCATTAAATTCACTTACAAATATGCTTGTTGCATCGTTATATTCAGCGACAGTAAATACATATTTATGTCCATTATTTTCCAAATATTCAAAGTTAGATATGCCATCAATTCCCAGCATTTCAATATTATCTGAAATTTCATCGTAATAGCACAGAGAATCGTTCAGGATAAACATGAGCTTGCCATAGTAAAAATATAATGACGTTATTTTTTTTGAGGCTGATTTAATATCTTTAAGTAAACCATCGGAGAAAAGTTTTACTGTGCTTGTGCTGTCGTCAATAACTTTGAATGCGATTTCAAACCCTGATTCACCAAAATCTTCGGTTAGGCTTTCAATGCAATTGGTTGTTGAATATATGGTCGTAACTTCGCCAGTGTTACCTTCGCTTAGAACAATATATTTTACACTTGTATTTCCGGTAGACATATAAAGGTCATTTTCGCTGTTTTCAAGCCAGCAAACATAAACTGTTCCGTCTTGCGAACATATACGATAGTCAAATTCAGTAAGCGAATTGTTTGTAATTTGAATGGGATCATCAAAAACGCCATTTTCAAATGTACAATACCAAAGTTCGAGGCGATCCATAAGATTATCTAATTCGGAATCGTTATTTTGCATATCGGCTCTTTGCCACAATACAAAAACTTTTTCGCCGTCTTGATAAAGAATTGGAGTACCGTTATATCCACCGTTTTCACATAATGTTGTAGGTTGTGACCATACTCCGTTTGTGCAAACAGAGTAGAATAAAGATGCTTTGTTAATATCTGATTTTTCCCCTGAATCGTCCACCCAAATCAACAGTTTTTGAGTGTCATTTATTTGGATCAACTTAGGTGCAGATAACTTGTATGTGTTCGACAATTCAAAGACTGTATTATCAGTTAAAACATTATTTTGCGCAGGACGATCTAAAGATGTAGCGTTCATAACACCTGCGCTGAATTTTGCGGATGCAAGCTTAGCTTTGGAAGATGATGTTATTTCTTTAAATTCCGGATAAAGTCTATATTTTTTATTTAAAAATGTTTCGTGGTACAATTCATAACCGATAGCGTATGCAGAGACTTCAAATGTTCCCGACATATCTACGGTCATTGATTCTTTTAATGACTTAACCGGGATTTCTAAATTCATTTCTAGTTCTGCGCTCATTTTTCCTTCAATATAAGTTGAAGTAATGTTTTTTTCGCCTAAACCGATAGCAATGCTTGCACTGAGTTTTCCGCCTATATTTCCGGATATTGAGTACTCTTTTTCGTGCTTGATGTATAGCTCACCTTTTGCTGTTGCACCAAGACTGAGTTCAACGTATGCTGCCGGAAATGCTGCAACACGAGAAGTGAATGTTGTTGAGAAATTTAATTCAGCGATCAATCCGCCCTCTATAAATGAGAAGGAATTATCATCGTATGAAAACTCCATATAGCCAATAACACTTCCGCTTGCGGCGAGTCCCATGCTTGCATTAAAAGTTTTTAGGTCACTCCTAAGGGAACTGAATTGATTCCAAAGAGCGGGTGTGTTTACTTTCGAGCCGGTGCAGTTTTGATAAAAAGTTTTTACCTGCTGGTATGATTCGGACCAGTATGTTGAAGATTGTCCTTCCGCTTGCATTTTTGCTTTTTCTGTTTGCTTGAATCCGATAAGTGCTTTTATTCGTTTTGTGTTTGGATCAACACTTAAACTGTAATTGTCCAAAAATGGAATATCAAGCTTACAGTCATAACTAAACAGTTGAACGTCTTTTCCGAGTATTTTGAATGATGGACCTTGAATTTTACCGTCTTTATAATTAAGAGAAAGATTGGTGTCATTAAGATTAAAACCTATTTTTTCTATAACTTCTTGGGTGTTTTTATCTGTTGCGGATGAATGAGATTTATCAACAACTTCAATTGTGCATGATGTTGTTAAACCGTTTGCTGAAGTAGCAATTAAAGTATAGGTGCCTTTAACCGGAGCTTTTATTGTTACAGAAAAAAGTTTGGAAATTGTTTCGTTGGTTTTGATTGTTCCTATTTGAATATATTGAGCAGTAGACGATTGTAAATTGAGTTTTGTAATACCGCTACTTTTTGTTGTTAAAGAGATTCTTGGAAAGGATGAAAAAACAGAACATGCATAAGAACCTAAAATTGTAAAATCCTCTCCTGCGGGAATTATATAACTACTTTCATTAAACGTTAAAGATGAATAACCGTCATACAATGATGTGTAATAGATTTTAAGTGAGTTGGACTTTGCGTATGATTCAGCATACGAACCTTTTTGACAATATATAGTAAGGTTATTGCATCCGTCAAATGCCCTTTCGCCGATGCGTGTTACACTGTTTGGAATTGTTATGTTTATTAGGCTGTTGCAGTCTTCAAATGCATAATTGCCGATGCTTGTTACACTGTCCGGGATGGTTATGCTTGTCAGGCTGCTGCATCCGAAAAATGCATAATTGTCGATGCTTGTTACACTGTCCGGGATTGTTATGCTTGTCAGGCTGCTGCATCCTTTAAATGCATAACCTCCGATGCGTGTTACACTGTTTGGAATTGTTATGTTTATTAGGCTGTTGCAGTCTTCAAATGCATAATTGTAGATGCTTGTTACACTGTCCGGGATTGTTATGCTTGTCAGTCTGCTGCATCCTTCAAATGCCCAACTGCCGATACTTGTTACACTGTCCGGGATTGTTATGCTTGTCAGTCTGCTGCATCCTTCAAATGCACGATAGCCGATGCTTGTTACACTGTCCGGGATGGTTATGCTTGTCAGTCTGCTGCATCCGTAAAATGCATTACTGTGAATAAATTTTGTATCTTTATGAATATTACAACTTGTTATAGACGTACTATTTGCTTCTACAAGTACAATATACGGATTAGAACTGTTTCCTAAATATTTTGCATTATCATAAGTATTGTATTTTAAGCTGCTGCATCCTCTAAATGCATCATTACCGATGCTTGTTACACTATTTCCGATGGTTATGCTTGTCAGGCTGCTGCAATTGTAAAATGCACCACCGTCGATGCTTGTTACACTGTCCGGGATTGTTATGCTTGTCAGGCTGCTGCATTCGGAAAATGCACTAGGTCCGATGCTTGTTACACTGTCCGGGATTGTTGTGCTTGTCAGGCTGCTGCATCTGGAAAATGCAGCAGCACCGATGTTTGTTACACTGTTCGGGATGGTTATGCTTGTCAGGCTGCTGCATCCGTCAAATGCCCAACTGCCGATACTTGTTACCGGATATCCGTTGTAGGTTGACTGAATGGTAAGACTGCCGGTTGCAGATTTACTGCAACGCGTTACAGTTGCTTTTTTGTCTAAAACGGAAAAGGCTAAGTCGCTTGTTCCTGCCGCAAGTACGTTGAATTCAATCATTGACACGCAGGAAAAGACTATGCTTAATATAATAAGCAGGGAAATCAGTTTCTTTTTCATATTTATCCTCCTAATTTTTACCTTTCTCAAAAAGTGTACTTTTTGACATTAGTCAGAAAATGAAAAATTTTGCTTTTTAGAACAGAAAAATATAAGAAATTTGCGTTTGAAATCAATTATTGCATAGAAAATACTTGATTTCTGATGAGCTATATGTTATCATTATGTTGCTCTCAAATCCTACACCTTTTGAGAGCATTTTTATTTCCTTGCAATGCGGAATTCCCTTAGACGGCGGTAGAAAGTGGCTTCGCTGACATTGCAAAGTTTTGTTGCCTGACGTATGGAAATCTGTCCGTGTTCCCATTTTTTTACTATTTCACCAAAGTTTTCGGGCATTTTTGTTTCGGGACGTCCGAATTTAATTCCTTTTGCCTTTGCGGCGGCAATTCCCTGCGCTTGTCTTTTTCTGATGTTTTCACGTTCGTTTTGCGCAACGAACGACAGAATTTGCAACACTAAATCTGCAATAAACGTTCCCATTAAATCCTTGCCGTTTCGTGTATCAAGCAAGGGCATATCAATGATACATATATCCGCACCTTTTTCCTTGGTGAGAATTCGCCACTGATTTTGAATTTCTTCATAATTTCTGCCAAGACGGTCGATGCTTAATATGTACAAAAGGTCTCCGCTTTTCAGTTTTTTCACAAGTTTTTTGTAATTGGAACGCTCAAAATCCTTTCCCGATTGCTTGTCTACATAAATATTTTCAAGCGGAACATCAGCATTCTTTAATGCCGTAAGTTGGCGTGCTTCATTTTGCTCAAGGGTGGAAACACGCGCATATCCGTATATTTTATTCATTAAATCACCTCATTCACAGTGTAAAAATCCCCCTATTAAACATTATATACCACGTTTGTCAATTCGGTAATGTTGGGTTGACTTTTAGCATAATATCACTTATAATAAACTAAAACCCTTTACTTTATTTCGGAGGTTTGATTTAATGGTTGCACTTGCGTTCGTTGCGGATTTTTTCAGTAGATTTTGGCATCAGGCGGTGGTAATTCTGCTTTCCTGCGTGCCGGTAATCGAATCACGCTATGCCATAGTTATCTGCCGTGGACTTTTTGACGAAATTCCCACGACGGAACTTATTATTCTTACGCAGATAGGCGCATTCTTGACTGCAATAATTCTGCTTCTTGCGCTCAGAACAGTGTTCGACGTTATGAAAAGAACAAAGCTTTTCAAGGGACTTGTGGAAAAACTTGAAAAGATGGGCAGAAAAAAAGGCGAAAAACTTGAAGGTAAAATACAGAATTCCAAGTCGAAGGCGGCAAAAATATGGGCTTCGGTGTTGGGCGTGTTTCTGTTTGTTGCCATTCCGCTTCCCGGAACCGGCGTTTGGACGGGTTGCTTAGTTGCAACACTTCTTAATATAAGATTTAAGTATGCGCTTCCGGCTGTTTTTGTGGGAAGCATTTGCGCAACCGCAATTATGCTTGCGTTTTCAAGCGTGTTCTTTAACGGAGTTGCATTATGGTGACTCTTACGGGAACTGTTGAGGGCATTATTTTTCAAAACGAAGAAAACGGTTATACCGTATTTGTCCTTTGCGTTGACAACAATCAGTTTGAAACAGTTACAGGAACCTTCCCTATGCTAAGGGAAGGCGATTTTGTTACTGTCTGGGGTAATTACGTTGAACACGATTCCTACGGACAGCAGCTTAAAGCGGAAAGCTATGAAATCGTTACACCGCAGACTCCCGAAGAAATCGAAAATTACCTTGCTTCGGGAATTGTCAGCGGAATAGGTCCGAAAATTGCAAGGGACATCGTAGATATGTTCGGGGCACAGACTCTTAAAATTATGGAAAATTCGCCCGAACGCCTTTGCGAAGTTTCCGGAATAGGCAGAAAAAAAGCCGCCCAAATCAAGGAATCCTACGGCGAACTTATGGGCGCACAAAGAACCGTAATGTTTTTGCAAAAATACGGCGTAACTCCTAATCTTGCGCTTAAAATATATTCGTTTTACGGCGACGGAACTATTCCTCAGCTTAAAAGCAATCCATACAAGCTTGTCAGCGATATTGAAGGCGTCGGATTTTTGACGGCAGATAAGATTGCTTCCGAAATGGGGATAGACAGTAATTCAAAATACAGAATAAGCGCCTGTATCCGCTACTTGCTTACGGAAGCGGGGAACGAGGGACACACGTTCCTGCCGCAGGAGGTGCTGTCGTACCGTGCAAGCGTTATTCTTAACTGTTCGCAGGACAAAATAGTTCAATTACTGCCGGAACTGGGAATGGACCAAAGCGTTGTGCTTCGCAACGTTGCCGGAGTTAAGGCGGTATATCATCCGTCATTTTTCTATGCGGAAGCGCTTGTGGCAGGTTCACTTATGCAGCTTCAGGACAGCGTGGACTTTTCTTCGGAAAAAGGTATAAACAAAGAAATAGACAGTTATGAAAAAAATAACGGCATAGAACTTGCGGAAAATCAAAGGCAGGCAGTCATAAGCGCCATGAATAACGGAATTTGCGTTATCACCGGCGGACCGGGAACGGGTAAAACCACAACGCTTGACTGTATTCTTAACCTTTTCCGCAAAAGGGGAATGAACATTGCGCTGACCGCTCCTACCGGCAGAGCCGCTAAAAGAATGTCAAGTGCCACCGGAGAAGAGGCAAAAACCATACACCGTTTGCTTGAATATTCCAAAACGGAAAGCGGTTTTATCTTCAAGCGCAATAAGGATCACCCGGTGGACTGTTCTGTCTGCATCGTTGACGAAGCAAGTATGATAGATATTTTTCTTATGCAGGCACTTCTTGACGGATTGAAACGGGGTACACGGCTTATTCTCGTAGGCGACGTGGACCAGCTTCCGTCCGTAGGTGCGGGAAACGTACTTGGCGATATTATTTCATCGGGAGTTTTTCCCGTGGTAGCACTCAATCATATATTCAGGCAGGCGAGCCAAAGTATGATCGTAGTAAATGCCCATAAGATAAATAACGGGGAAATGCCCTTGGTAAATACAAAAGGAAGCGATTTCTTCCTCGAACGTAAGCACAACGAAACGGAAATATGCGCTAACGTGGTGGATTTGTGTCTGCGCCGACTTCCGAAAGCTTACGGCATTGACCCTATAAAGGATATTCAGGTGCTTACGCCCATAAAAAAAGGCGCTTGCGGTGTGTTCAATCTTAATACGGTATTGCAGAAAGCTCTTAACCCTGCAAAATTTGGGGTAAAGGAACACAATTTCGGCGAAAAGATTTTCCGTGAGGGAGATAAGGTAATTCAAATACGCAACAACTACGAACGGCAATGGAATATGATGGATTCGAAAGGTCTGCTTGTTCAGGGAACGGGAATGTTCAACGGCGACAGCGGAATAATTACCGAGATTGACGAACATTCAAGAAAAGTGACCGTTCTGTTCGAGGACGGCAGAATTTGCGATTACGAATACACCGACGTTGACGAACTTGAACTTGCTTACGCATTAAGCGTTCATAAAAGTCAGGGCTGTGAGTTTAAGTACGTTATTATGCCGCTTCCTATGGGAAATATTCGGATAATGACTCGCAATCTTTTATATACGGCGGTTACAAGGGCAAGTAAAATGGTCATTATTTCCGGTTCGGAAACGTCACTTTTCCAAATGATTAACAACACGGATACTCAAAAAAGGTATTCCGCATTGAATTTGCGCCTCGGCGGAGTAAAGGATTTTAACGGATAATTTTGCCTTTTTGTGTAAAAATCAGTTAAACAATGTCAAAAATTAAGGCTTTTGCGTAAAATAATTAAAAAAATTTTAATTTTTTATAAAAAATAGTTGCATTTGCAAAATCCATGTTGTATAATATACCCGTTGACAGGAAGTTTATAATGGAATTATGGATGCCTTGATAGAGAGATACTTGATTGTTTTCCCATTTACCCATATAACTTGCGTACAACAAAATATTAAATGGGGGACAAATCCATGTTTGAAGACAAGACTTTAGTATGCAAAGAGTGTGGCAAAGAATTCGTTTTCACCGCCGGTGAGCAGGAATTCTACGCTGAAAAAGGTCTCAAGAACGAACCCGGTCGTTGCCGTGAATGCCGTCAGGCTAAGAAAAACGCAAGCCGTGCTCCTCGTGAGATGTTTGACGCTGTTTGCGCAGAATGCGGTGCACCTACACAGGTTCCTTTCCAGCCGAAAGAGGATCGTCCTGTATACTGTGACGCATGCTTCAAGGCTCATCGTTCATAATATTTGAATTGAGCAAAATGAAAGCCACCGAGTTATCGGTGGCTTTTTTATGTAACATAATAAAATGACACAGTAAAACGGCTTGCAGAAAATTTGCAAGCCGTTTGTTTTTTTGTAAGCGAAAGCTTTTTATATGGTTTTTATTCGCTTCTGAGTGCGATAACAGGGTCTTTTCCTGCGGCGATTTTTGAAGGAACAAGACCTGCGATAAAGGTGAGCAGCATACTTATTATAAGCAGCGATATTCCACCTGCAAGCGGCAGGTATGCGGTAAGTGACTGTATTCCCGAAAGCGCACGGATAATTGTGTTTATGGGGAAGCAAAGTGTTACCGTTATAACGATACCCAGCGCACCAGAAACGAAGCCTTCTATCAGTGTTTCTGCGTTGAATACACGGGAAACGTCACGCTTTGAAGCACCGATAGCACGGAGAATACCGATTTCCTTAGTTCTTTCAAGAACTGAAATGTAGGTGATAATTCCTATCATAATCGAGGAAACAACAAGTGAAATCGAAACGAAAGCGATTAAAACGTAACTTATTGCATCAATGATTGTTGTAACTGACGACATAATAATTGCAACGTAGTCGGTATAGGAAATTTGCGAATCCTCGTCAACGGAATCGTTATAACCTTTGATTATATCGGCAATAGAATCCTTGTCGGCAAAGGTTGAAGCGTAGATGTTTATTGATGAGGGTGACTCTATATCCGCAACGCCCAAACTTTTAAGATTGTCTTTAAGTGTTGATTCGCTTGTTTTGGACGGCATACAGTCGTCGTAATAAACCGCAAGTTTATCGTTTGACATTTTCTTAACGTACGTATCAAATGCGGTGGCAACTTTTTCCGTTGCGGCACTTACGTCTGCGGCGCCGTACTGAGCATAAAGTTCTTTTGCTGAAGCGTCTGCCAAATCATTTACCATTGCATTGACGGTGGCATCGTCTGCGGTCATAAGGTATGCCATAATCGTTTCCTGCGGAAGCTTTGTTGACTTCATATATTCGCCCATAATATACATTATCTTTGTATTCTTGTCGGGCAACTTTGATAAGATTTGAGCCTTAAATGTGTTAAGTTCCTTATTTGAGGGTGTTGAACCGATTTCGGAAATAGTTGTTTCTGCCTGCTTTTCGGTTTGAACCTTTACCATTTCACGAATTTGGTCTTCTACCATTTTGCGAAGTTCTTCGTCATCATACTTTTCAATATACGAACGAATTGTTTCTTCGTCAATTCCCGCATTTTCCGAATAGGTGGTGAAAATCATATCTTCAAGCGATTTTCTGTCGGGATACTTTTTCATATACTCATCGACGGTTTTTTCAAGTTGTTCGCTGTCGGGAATGGAAAGCATTTTCTTATACATTTCCGCTTTTTCCGGAACAGTCAATGTGGAAAAATACTCTCTTAATTCGCTTGATTTCTGCTCGGCGGTCAGTTCATCTTCCTCGTCAAGCACGAACGGAAGTCCCGAAAGAACATCAAGATTTTTGTTTTCTTCACTTGACTGCACTTTAACGATTTCCGAATCGTTGGTTTTTTCAATGATGTAGTCGGTAAGCTTCTTTGTGTACAAAAGTGATGCGGAAGCACTCATTCCGTTGGAATTGCTGTCCTCGGTGGGACGGATGATACCTACGATATGCAGGTCAAGTCCGTTGGAAATGATAACGTCCATTGATGAATCGTTATCAAGAAGCGATTCCCATACTCCGTCGGAATCTGAGTCCGAATAAGTGTCGGGAGCACATATCAGCTTAAAATCTCTGTTGAGAATATCGTCGTAGGAATAACTGTCGTTCTTGATTTCGATTTCTTCGCCGTTTGCCGCCGAAACCATATCCGAAACGATATCTTCGGTGGTTTTAAGTCCGAGAGCATGAAGCGTAATATCGGTTATTTCGTTGTTCTTGTCAAGAACAAGAATAATATCTTCCTTTTCTTTAGGCCATTCGCCTGCAACAAGCTCGTACTGAGAGGTTATAACATCCGAAATTCCGTCACCGGACATATCGGGAAGAATTTCACTCCAAACACGGTACGACGAAAAACTGCTTGCAAAGGAACTGCGGTTAGAGGATTGATTGTTCATTCCTGAGAATGCTTCCATAATATCGGACTTTTGGTATTTGCCCTCGCTTGTCTTTGCGTAAATGAAAAGCGGAACATCGTACTGATACTGAATTGCACGGGCATAATTTTCTATTCCCGAATTGCCGTTTTGGAAAAATTCTTTCAGTTTTTTCAAGTCGTTGGTTTTCGTGTCGGCGGTGTTAAACGAATTTGAAAGTTCGTACATTACCGAATTGGAATATACCTTGTCGTGGTCGTGAGAGTTACTGCTTTCTCTTGCACCCATAATTCCCGTAATAAGACTTGACATATCAACTTCTTCGGCATTTATCTGCACGGGATAGGAGGAAAGTGTGTCTTCCTGCACCTGATTGATATATGTTTTTATTCCGCTTGAAAGCGAAAGAATAAGTGCAATACCGATAATGCCGATAGAACCTGCAAAGCTTGTCAGGAACGTTCTTGCCTTTTTCGTCATAAGGTTGTTAAGCGAAAGGGAAAGCGCCGTGAAAAGCGACATGGACGGCTTCTTGATTTTCTTCTTTGAAGTGTCTGCTTCTTCTTCGCAGTTGAAAGGATTGGAATCGCCTACGATTTTTCCGTCCTTAACACGAATAATTCTGTTTGCGTAATCGTCCGCAAGTTCCGGGTTGTGCGTTACCATTACAACAAGTTTATCTTTGGAAACCTCTTTAAGAAGTTCCATTATCTGCACACTTGTGTTTGAATCAAGGGCACCGGTGGGTTCGTCGGCAAGCAGAATATCCGGATTGTTTACAAGCGCACGGGCAATAGCAACTCGCTGCATCTGTCCGCCGGACATCTGATTGGGTTTTTTGCTTATCTGATTTCCCAAGCCTACACGTTCAAGGGCAACCTTTGCACGCTGTCTGCGTTCTTTTCTTGAAACACCCGAAAGTGTCAAGGCAAGTTCAACGTTGGCAAGCACGCTTTGATGGGGGATAAGGTTATAGCTTTGGAAAACGAAACCGATTGAGTGATTGCGATATGTGTCCCAATCGCTGTTGGTGAATTTCTTTGTAGATTTGCCGTTAATGATAAGGTCACCGTCGGTGTACTGGTCAAGACCGCCGATAATGTTCAGCATCGTGGTTTTTCCCGAACCGCTTGGACCTAATATGGCAACGAATTCATTTTTTCTGAAGCTGACGGAAACATCGTCAAGTGCGTTCTGCGAAAAACCGTTGCCGGAGTAGCATTTCTTTATGTTTTTTAATATAAGCATATATATTTCCTCCAATTATAGCAACATTATAGCACCGTTTTATTTTTTTGAATATGAATATTAGTTGAAAAATATAAGAAATTTATTGATTTAGTTGAAAAATATATTGATATCGCAAAAACTGCTTTGAATTAAACCGAAAATATGATACAATAGACAGTGAATATTTATATTTAGGAGGAGTATTCTTATGATGAAAGTAGGAATGACCTGTGACTTAAATTCAGCGGTGCTTGAGAAGATGCCGGAATTCAAGCCCGATTATATTGAAGCGCATTTTGCCAACATGGCCATCGCTTCGGATGAGGATTTTGATAATATACTGAAAAAGGTTGAAAAAATCAACATACCTGTTAAAACCGCAAACTGTTTTTTGAGCTTGCCGGATTTGAGCATTTCGGTTGTAGGCGAAAATGCCGTTTCCGATAAGGATTTTATCGAATATCTTGAAAAAGGCTTTTCGAGAGCAAAAAAAGTCGGCATAGGCATTGTTGTATGGGGTTCGGGCGCAACGAGAAACTGTCCTGATGGATTTTCCATGGAAAAAGCAAAGGAGCAAATGCTTCACTACGGAAAAATAGTTGATGAGTATGCGGATAAATACGGCATCAAGGTCGCAATAGAACCACTTAATTTTCACGAAACAAATATGATTTGCACCGTAAAAGAGGGCGCAGAATTCGTAAAACTTCTTAACGGCAAAAACATGAAAGTGCTTGCAGACAGTTATCATATGTGTGTGGAGGATGAATCTTTCGACACACTTAAGGATTACAAGGATTGTCTTATTCACGCACACATCAGCGACAAGAACAGAAAATTTCCCAGCGCAGATGATGAATTGGGCGCAAGCGAATTCGTATATAAACTTCGTGATATGAATTACGACGGAGATATTACCATTGAGGCAGGCGGCCGTGGCGGCGACTGGTCGCAGGAAGTAAAAGAAGCAATTTCTGCCGTTAAAAAGTGGGCACAGCAGTGAAAGAAGAATTTTCAAGGACGGAAAAACTGATAGGCAGTGATAACGTTTGCAAGCTTCAAAACAGTAAAGTAATCATATTCGGTGTAGGCGGCGTTGGCTCCTATGCAGTCGAAGCGATTGCACGTGCAGGAATCGGAAAAATTACTATTGTTGATAATGATGTTGTTTCGCTTTCGAATATTAACCGTCAGTTGCCTGCACTTCATTCTACCGTAGGACAAATGAAGGTTGACGTATGCAAAAAGCATATTATTGATATAAATCCCGATGCAGATGTCGCTGCAATAGGCGAATTTTTTTCCGACGAAAATGCTCATAAGTTTGACTTTTCAAAATATGACTACGTGCTTGATTGCATTGATTCCGTTCCGTCGAAAATACGCTTGATAAAGCAGGCAAAAGAACAAAACGTTCCGATTATATCGGCTATGGGCGCAGGAAATAAACTTTGCCCCGAAAAACTTGAAATTGCGGATATTTCCGAAACAAGTTACTGTCCGCTTGCAAGGTGCGTTCGCACAAAACTTAAAAAAGAGGGCATTGAGCATTTGACGGTAGTGTATTCTAAGGAACCGCCGATAATCAATGAAAGAACACCTGCAAGCATTTCGTTCGTTCCGTCAACGGCGGGACTCTTAATGGCTTCAAAAGTAATAAAGGATTTGATAAAATGAAAACTGTTTTGGTTACGGGTGCAACCGGAGGCATCGGTTCGGCAACGGTCAAGTGCTTTGCAAAAAACGGATATAACGTGATTATTCATTATTTCAAAAATGAAGAGCAGGCACGTATCCTTGAAAAAAGTGTGGGCGGGTATGCGGTTTATGCCGATTTGAGAAATATGAATTCCGCAAAAGAAATGTTTCAAAAAGTAATTGAAAAATTCGGCAAAATCGACGTTTTGGTCAATAATGCAGGCAGCCAACTGATAAAAATGCTTTGCGACACGAGTGAAACCGAGTGGAAAGATATTTTAGACTTGAACCTTACGGGAACATATAACGCCACAAAATGCGCACTTGATTCTATGATGTGGTCGGGCGGAAAAATAATTAACGTTTCATCAATATGGGGACAGTGCGGCGGTGCTTGCGAGGCGGCATATTCTTCGGCAAAAGCCGGCATTATCGGACTTACCAAGGCACTTGCCAAAGAATACGGTAATATTTGCACCAACTGTATTTGTCCGGGAGTTATCAATACCAAGATGAATGACCATTTATCAAGCGAAGAAGCGGAAGAACTGAAGCAGCAAATTCCGTTAGGCAGATTCGGTGAGCCGGATGAGGTTGCCGAACTTGCGTTATTCCTTGCTTCGGATAAGGCAAATTATATTACGGGCCAAGTTATCGCCGTCAACGGCGGAATGTATATTTAAGGAGATAGTATGGACTATATAAGAATTACTGTAAAAACCACCACTGAAGGCTCAGATGTGGTTTCGGAAATTTTAGGAAACGTATCGTCGGGCGGCGTAATAATCGAAGATGCTGCAGACATTAAATCATATAACCGTCCCAAGGAAGAATGGGACTATATTGACGAGCATCTTGCGGACGGCTACGATCCGGAGGTGTGCGTGCGTGGCTTTATCGGCGAAGATGAGGACGTAGAAGCGGCTGAACAGTTCGTCAAGAATGAAATAGAGTCAATCAAGAAAAACAATCCCGATTTCCCGTGGGGAACGCTTACGGTCATAAGTGAAAAAATCAAGAACGAAAACTGGAGCGAAACGTGGAAAAAGTTTTATAAGCCGTTCAAACCGGGCAGAATTATCGTGATCAAGCCCTCGTGGGAAGAATATGAAAAGCAGGACGGCGACGTTGTGCTTGAACTTGATCCGGGTGCGGCATTCGGCACGGGAAGCCACGAAACCACAAAAATGTGCATCGGCTTTTTGGAGGATTACGTTGAAAAAGGAAAAACCGTTATGGACGTAGGCTGCGGAACGGGTATTTTGGCAATGTGCGCATCGCTTTTAGGCGCAAAGAGTGTTAAGGCGATCGACATAGATGCAGAAGCCGTAAAGGTTGCACAAAAGAATATGGAAAACGGTGGCTTTGACATATCTGTTGAATGTGGCAATTTGCTTGAAAACAGATTTGAAAATGTGGATATTATCGTTGCAAATATAATTGCAGATGCGGTAAAGCGTCTTGCACCTGCCGCATACGAGCATCTTAACGATAACGGAATTTATATCACTTCGGGCATAATAAACGAACGTGCCGATGAAGTGGAGGAAGAAATAACAAAATGCGGATTTGAAAAGCTTGAAAGAAAGAGTCTTGGTGAATGGACCGCATTTGCATGGAGAAAGTAAATGTTTGATTTGTTTTCGCAAATGAACGAAAATCAGCAGTCACCTCTTGCCGACAGAATGAGACCGAGAAATTTTGATGAATTTTTCGGACAGGAGCATATTGTGGGCAAGGATAAATTGCTTCGCAGGGCAATAGAGGCGGACCGGCTTTCAAGTTGTATTTTTTACGGACCTCCGGGGGTGGGCAAAACGAGTCTTGCTTCTATCGTGGCAAACGTATGCTCGGCTCATTTTGAAAAACTTAATGCGGTTACGGCTGGTGTAGGTGAGGTTAGGGATATTATCTCCGCCGCTGAAGAAAGACAGAAGCTTTACGGAAAAGCAACTTTTTTGTTGCTTGATGAATGTCACCGCTGGAGCAAGGCACAGTCCGACGCACTTCTTCCGGCACTTGAAAGCGGAACGATACGGCTTATCGGTTCCACAACGGAAAATCCGTATATAAGCTTAACCCGTGCGCTTGTTTCACGGTGCAGGATTTTTGAATTCAGACCGCTAACAAAGGACGATATCAAAAATGCACTTCTGCGTGCCGTAAACGACAAAGAACGTGGCTACGGAAATATGAATTTGACCGTTGATGAGGATGCACTTGAACATCTTGTTTCGGTTGCTTCCGGCGACGTGAGATGCGCACTTAACGCTCTTGAACTTGCGGTTTTAACCACAAAGCCCGACGGAAACGGGAACGTTCATATAACTGTTTCAGTTGCGGAAGAATCAATTCAAAAGCCGGTTATCGCCATTGATGAAAGCTTGTTTTACGATATGCTCAGCGCATTTTGTAAATCCTTGCGTGGCAGTGACCCCGATGCGGCGGTTTATTGGGCAATGAAAATGATTGAGGGCGGTGCAGACCCGAGAATTATTGCAAGAAGAATGATTGCTCACGCTTCCGAGGACGTGGGACTTGCAGATCCTATGGCGCTTTTGCAGGCGACAGCGGCTCTTAATTCTGTTGAAAAAATCGGTTATCCCGAATGCCGTCTTGCACTTACACAGGCAATTATTTATATTTGTGCCGCACCGAAAAGCAACAGCGTGGTAATGGCGCTTGACACGGCGGCGGCTGATGCGGCGGTTCAAACTACTGTTCCTACTCATCTTTGCGACACTCATTATTCGGGACACGAAAAGCTCGGCAGAGGCGCAGGTTATTTGTATCCCCACGATTTTGAAAATCACTATGTGGAACAACAGTATATGCCTGATGAACTTTTGGGCAAAAAGTATTATCACCCGTCGGAGATGGGATTTGAAAAAAAGGTAAAAGAAGAACTTGAAAAACATAATTGAAATTATTGATGCGGAATATTCCTATGAAAGCGATAGCAGGAATGTTTTGAAAAAAGTTAATCTGACCGTTAAAGAAGGGGAATTCCTGTGCATTTTAGGACATAACGGCTGCGGAAAAAGTACCCTTGCCAAGCTGATAAACGGACTTTTCGTTCCTACGGCGGGAAAGGTTCTTGTTGACGGAATGGATACGCAGGATGAAAAAAACACATTAAAAATCCGTTCGGCTGCGGGAATGGTGTTCCAAAATCCGGATAATCAGATGGTTGCTACCATTGTTGAGGAGGACGTTGCGTTCGGCCCCGAAAATCTCGGTGTTCCGCAAAGCGAATTGCGTCAGCGTGTGGACGGCGCTCTTAAATCGGTTAATATGACCGAATTTGCAACTTCGGCACCGCATAAACTTTCCGGCGGACAAAAACAGAGAATTGCCATTGCAGGAATAATTGCAATGGAACCGAAAATTCTTATTATGGACGAATCCACCGCAATGCTTGACCCCACCGGCAGAAAAGAAGTTCTTGAAACCGCTCACAGACTCAATCGTGAAAAGGGCATAACCGTTTTGTTCATAACGCATTTTATGGAAGAAACCGTAGACGCAGACCGAATTGTGGTTATGAGCGACGGACAAATAAAAATGATAGGCACTCCACGTGAGATTTTTGCGCAGGAGGATGCAATAAAGGAACTATCCCTTGAATTGCCAAATGCAACGAAAATTGCAAGGGAACTTGATTCCTGCGGAATAAAAACGGACAGAAACATTTTGACTGCTGAGGAGCTGACGGAAGCAATATGTCAATTAGTATAGAAAAACTTAATCATATATACGATGCGAATTCGCCCTTTGCGGTAGCGGCAATCGAAAATGTTGATTTCAACGTTTCCGACGGCGAATACGTGTGTGTTATCGGGCACACGGGAAGCGGCAAAAGCACGCTTGTGCAGCATCTTAACGGAATACTAAAAAAAACGGATGCAAAAACGATGATTATTGAGGGCATAGACCTTAATGAAAATAAGCCGAATATGAGAGAACTGAGAAAACGTGTGGGAATGGTATTTCAGTATCCCGAATATCAGCTTTTTGAACAGACGGTTTTTGACGATATTGCGTTCGGACCGAAGAATATGGGACTTTCCGAGGAAGAAATAAAAAGTGCGGTAAAAGAAAGTATGGCGCTTGTGGGACTTTCGGAGGAATTTGAAACAATGTCACCGTTTGAACTTTCGGGAGGACTGAAAAGAAGATGCGCCATTGCAGGCGTTATTGCAATGAAACCGAGTGTTCTTGTGCTTGATGAACCTATTGCGGGACTTGACCCGCAGGGCAAAAAAGAAATTCTTCGGCTGATACAACAGTATCACCAACAGAATAATGCAACGATAATTATGATTTCACATAATATGGACGACATTGCGGAGGTCGCCGACAGAGTTATTGTTATGAATAAGGGCAAAAAGGTGCTTGACGGAACTCCCAATGAAGTCTTTTCGCAACAGGATAAAATTCTTTCCATCGGACTTGGACTTCCCACTGTCAGCCAAGTGGTGCGTGAACTTAACAAAAGGGGAAAGAATATTCCTACTTCAATTTGCAGATGCAACGAGCTTGTGGAATACATTAAGGGTGTAAAAAAATGAAAGAAATTACTTTGGGCCAATACTACCCGATAAAAAGTCCTATCCATTCTTTGGATCCGAGGACAAAAATAATATGTGCGGTTTTGCTTGTCACATTTGTTTTTATCAGCGGAACATTTGCGGGACTTGCCGTCAGTACGGCATTCGTTCTTGCGGTTGCGTTTATCGGCAAGATTCCGATAAAAAAACTGCTTCAAAGTGTTAGCGGAATACTGATTTTACTACTGATTACTTTTATTTTGAATATGTTTTTCTATCACGAAGGCAAAATCATTTTTTCTTTGTGGAAAATTCAGCTTACCACCGGCGGAATACTGCGTGCGCTTTTTATGGCGGTAAGACTGCTGCTTCTTGTGGTAGGCGCAGGCTTGCTTACACTCACCACTTCGCCGATAGAACTGACCGACGGACTTGAAAGCATTTTTTCACCGCTGAAAAAAATCGGATTTCCCGCTCACGAAATTGCTATGATGATGAGCATTGCTTTAAGATTTATTCCGATTTTGTCCGAAGAAACCGACAAGATTATGAAAGCTCAGTCTGCACGTGGTGCCGTATTTGACGAAGGAAGCATTTTTAAGCGTGCAAAAGCAATCGTTTCATTGCTTATTCCGTTGCTTGTTTCCGCATTCAGACGTGCCGAAGAACTTGCTATGGCTATGGAAGCACGCTGCTACCACGGCGGTGAGGGCAGAACACGTCTTAAAGTTCTTAAAATGACAAAAAAAGATACGTTTGCATACTTGCTCATATCTGCATTGTGCTTGATATTACTGGCTGACAGACTGTTTATTGCATCTGCATTGCCATTCTTAAAGGGTTAAAATGAGAGTTGCTTTTATAGTAGAATATGACGGTACAAATTACGCCGGATGGCAAATTCAAAAGAATGACGTTACCGTTCAGGAGAAAATTGAACAGGCACTTATGACTCTTAACAAGGGGCATATTACCGTCTACGGTGCAGGCCGCACGGATAGCGGAGTTCATGCTAACGGTCAGTGCGGTCATTTCGATATTGACAGTAATATTCCTGCGGAAAAGTTCGCATTTATACTCAATTCCAAATTACCGAAGGATATTCGTGTAAAAAAGTCATGGGAAACGGACGAAAATTTTCATTGCCGTTTTTCAGCAAAGGGTAAAAGGTATATTTACAGAATAATCAATGCGCCTCACGCATCGGCGATTATGGAACGGTTTACGACACATATTCCCGAAAAACTTGATATTGATTTAATGCAAAAGGCGGCTGCATACATTGTGGGAACACACGATTTTGCTGCATTCTGTGCCGCAGGAAGCAGCGTTAAAACTACTGTAAGAACAGTCAATAAGGTTGACGTTCAAAAAGACGGGGAACTGATTTCAATAACGGTTGAGGGCACCGGATTTTTATATAATATGGTTCGAATTATTGCCGGAACTCTTATTGAAGTAGGGAAGCACAAGAAAACCCCGGAGCAGGTCAAGGAAATAATTGACGGCAAGGCCCGTAAAGAAGCAGGAATGACCGCCGAGGCAAAAGGATTGACTATGGACGAGGTGTTCTATGAATAGAATAGAAATTCTTGCGCCCGCAGGCGGTGAAGAACAGCTTATTGCTGCCGTTCATGCAGGGGCGGATGCGGTATATCTGGGCTTTGGAAGCTTTAACGCAAGACGTAATGCAAAAAATTTTGATTACGATGCACTGTGTAAGGCAATAAATTACTGTCATAGCCATAACGTTGCGGTTCACGTTGCACTTAATACGCTTGTGCTTGAAAATGAACTTGATTCTGCACTTGAAGATGCGATTTCGGTTGCAAAGGCGGGTGCGGATGCGGTAATAGTGCAGGACTTGGGACTTGCACAAATGATACATAAAACAATACCCGAACTTCCCATGCACGGCTCAACACAGATTACCGTCCATAATAAAAGCGGAGTTAAGATGCTTGAACAAATGGGATTTTCACGGGTAGTGCTTTCCCGTGAACTTTCATTGGATGAAATACGGGATATTTGCGCTTCCGCCAATGCGGAAATAGAAGTTTTCGTTCACGGTGCGCTGTGTATGTGTATGTCGGGAGCGTGCTATTTTTCGTCGGTTTTAGGGCAAAGAAGCGGAAACCGTGGCTTGTGTGCACAACCGTGCCGACTTGATTTTAACTTGAACGGCAGAGATTATGCACTTTCACTTAAGGATATGAGCCACGTTGAATATATTGATAAGTTGATTGAAGCCGGCGTAAAATCGCTTAAAATCGAGGGACGTATGAAACGCCCCGAATACGTTGCCTGTGCCGTTGATGCTTGTGTAAAAAAGATAAACGGCGAAAAGCCAAATATGGAAAGACTTAAAAAAGTTTTTTCACGTTCGGGATTTACTGACGGCTATATGACCGGAAACCGAACGGTTGATATGTTCGGCTACCGCAAAAAAGAAGACGTTGACGGTTCAAATTCAGTTTTGAAAGAAATTGCGTCGGAGTTTAGAAATGAAAAGCAGACAATTCCGCTTTCGGCGGAGTTTATTCTAAAGGAAAACGAAAATGCACTTTTAACCGTTTCGGACGGCAAAAATTACGTTACGGTAAGTGGTGACGTCCCGCAAAAATCGCAAAACAGAAGCATAACCGAGGATGATATAAAAAAACAAATTTCCAAAACGGGCGGAACACCTTTTTATCTTGACAACGTGTCGGTAAATGTTGACGGCGGCTTGATGCTTCCGTTATCTAACGTAAACGCAATGCGCAGAAACGTGCTTGAACAAATGTCAGAGCGCTTATGCGACAAAAATAAATATTCTATATGCGAACAGCATTTTGAAAATTCCTGCCACCAAGCGGAAACACGAAAGTATTACGTTCGTGTTCGAAATACCCAACAACTTGAATTTATTTCTAAAAGCACACCTATAATAATTCCGCTTTCCTGCGATATTCCCGAAGATTTTGACGATGTAACGGTGGAAATTCCTGCGTTGGTATTCGGCAAAGACGGGGAAAAGGTTTTGAGCCAACTGAACGAAAAGAAACAAAATGGCATTAAAAAGGCGCTTTGCAACAACTTGGGCGCAATTTATATGGCAAGGCAAGTCGGGCTTGAACCCGTAGGTGGATACGGACTTAATGTTATAAACTCTCGCTCACTTGACGTGCTATACGAACTTGGCGTAAAGGAAGCGTTCATTTCCTTTGAAACAAGTATAAATAATTTCCGCAAGCTTTCGTCAAAGGTTACTACGGGACTTATCGTCTACGGCTATTTACCGCTTATGAAAATGCGTGCATGTCCTGCTAAAAAAAGCGGCGGCTGCGGTAATTGCAGCGGAATAAATACGGTCGTTGACAGAAAAAACGTTAAATTCACGCTTGTGTGCGAAAACAAAAAGTTTTCGACGCTTCTGAATTCGGTTCCGCTTTTTGCGGCGGATAAGGATTTGGACAATGCGGAAATTCTGATGATTTCGTTTGAAAATGAGTCACCGAAAGAAGCAGGAAGTATTTTTAAACAGATAATCAACAAAGAGTCGCCTTCTTTTGAACGGACAAACGGCTTATATTTCAAAACATTAAAGTAGGAGAATACAATGAAAAAGGTTGAACTTTTAGCACCTGCGGGTGATATGGAATGTCTTAAAACCGCATTCAAATTCGGCGCCGATGCCGTATATTTAGGCGGGCCGTTTATGCAGTTAAGGTCCAAGGTTACGGCTTTTGACCTTGACACTCTTTCTGAAGCTGTGGAATATGCTCATTCATTAGGTAAAAAAGTTTATGTAACGGTAAATTCGTTCGCAAAGGATGATGAATTTGAACACATAAAAAAATACGCTTGCGAACTGTATTTGCGTAAAGTTGATGCGGTAATCGTTTCTGACTTGGGAGTAATTGACTGTATAAGAAAAACGGCGCCGGAACTTGAAATTCACGTTTCAACCCAGGCGAACTGTCAGAATGCTTACTGTGCAAACGTTTATTACAATATGGGTGTAAAGAGAATTGTTCTTGCACGTGAAATGTCACTTGAAAATATTAAGGATTTTTCAAAGAATATTCCCGAAGATTTGGAAATCGAAGCGTTCGTTCACGGCGCAATGTGTATGGCATATTCGGGAAGATGCTTTATCAGTTCGTATTTGACTGGCAGAAGCGGAAACCGTGGCGAATGTACTCAACCCTGCCGTTGGAGATACAGTCTTGTTGAACAAACACGCCCCGGCGAATATTTCCCCATAGAAGAAAATGACAAAGGCACAACGATACTTTCTTCAAGAGATATGAATTGCCTTTCTTTCATTGATGAACTTGTGGACGCAGGCGTTTCTTCGTTCAAAATAGAGGGAAGAATGAAGTCGCCTTATTACGTTGCCACGGTGGTAAATGCGTACAGACACGCAATAGATAAGACCGCCGACATAGCACTTCTTCAAAACGAACTTAACTGTGTAAGTCACAGACCGTATTCAACGGGTTTTTATTTTGGAGAATTAAATAAGTATATGCCCGATGACGATATGGAATATAAACAGGATAAGGTGTTCGCCGGAGTAGTTAAAAAATGCGAAAACGGTCGGCTGACACTTCAGCAAAGAAATCACTTTACGGAGGGTGACATATTCGAAATCGTTTCGCCTAATTCTATCGGACTTTCGTTCGAAGTTAAAAATATGGTAAACGAACAAGGCGAACCGGTAACGGTTGCACCTCATCCGCAGGAACTGATAACGGTCGATTGCCCGTACGAACTGACTGAGGGCGATATTTTAAGAAAAAGATAAGAAAGTTACTTTTCGTTTAGATTGTTCTTTTCTTTATAAAGAAAAGAACGCAAAAGATATTTTTATATAAGAATAAGATTTATAAAAACGCCTCTCTTTATATGCCCGATGTCATTACGGGAGAAATCAAAAGCCGGATAGGATAAATCAAGCACTGGACTTTCCGAAAATGGTCGGAAAGTCCAGTGCTTTGCATATTGAGACATCGCCGATATACGTTTTGAAATACAGACTACCGATCATCGTATTCATTACATCAAAACTTCACAATATCTTGCAGACCAGGACAAGCAAGCAGAGGATATGTTCTCTCGGCTGGTAAAGATACTTGCCGAAAAAAGAGGGTATCACGGAACAACTCAAAGCAGAAAATCAGATGCTTTGGGTGCGGCAAATGAACTCAATACGAGAAATGGCAATGGAAATCGTTAATAATGAACTGATTTACACATAAGGAAGGCGGCAGGATTTTGAAGTCCTGCCGCTCGATTTGTATATTACTGTATTTTATTCAATACGTATGAGTTGCTGTCGCCGATAAGCGTCAGTGTATCATCATTTATGTAAAAGGTATAGGTGTTGTCGGTGACAGACCTACTCACAAAGTCGATTATTAGCTTATCTTCATTGATTTCATAAGAAAACTCATATGAGCCGTTTGGAAACTCTCAAACACCTTTGCCACGCTTGCCGAAGCGATAGACGGTAAAAGTATCATAAATACTTTTTGACCCTCTTTTATTTCTCCTGCCGCTGAAACACGCAACAGATTTTCCGCTGAAAGATCCTAAAGCTCCTTTGAATATCGGCTTTCGGTTTTCCTGATCAGATCCTCAAGCATTTGGTTCTTCATTATCCCCAAAA
>JAZRYL010000026.1:0-15791 GCA_045600705.1 Clostridia bacterium
CTTGCAGGCACATTTCTCACCGTCCATCAGGTATTTGAGTATCCGCACACGGTTTTCGTCGCATAACGCTTTGAAAACAACGGGAGTACGCTTTTCATCAAGCTCCATCCGAGCACCTCCTTCAAACGAACTTGTGATCACACTATATATTATATCGATATTTTTCGATTTGTCAAGAGGTTTCACAAATTTGTTACAAATAGAAAAGTCGGCAGGGATTGCTCCCCGCCGCCGTGCGTCTGTTATGCGTAGATCAACTCATTATTGACGATCTCCGTTGCCGTTTCCCGTACTGCGTTCATCCGCTGTACCCAAAGCATCTGATTTTCAGCTTTAAGCCCTTCCGTGATGCCTTCCTTTTCGGTAAGTTCTTCTACCAGCCGAAAGAACATATCCTCCGCCTGCTTGTTCAGTTCAACAAGATATTCGTTCAACTTGCCGTTTGTCAGCAGTTCGGCGTAAACTGTTCTGCGGTGCTTTTTCAGATACCGCAAGTGCCGTTGCCCCCATATTCCGATGAGGCGTTCTTCCGGCTCATCATCCCCAGCAATAAAGTAATAATCTCCGACAAGCTCGTATTTCAGCCCAGTTCGTTCATCCGTTATGTACTTATCCATTATTTGTCCTCCTTTACGATAACCCGCAGTTTCTTTGTCGGGGCGTCAATGATTTTCAGTATCAGTTCATTGACGTCCTCTATCGGCTTATCCTCGTGGATGTACTCATTCCGTGCCGTCATAAGGCATCCAACCAGTAACCTGTGTTCAAAATCGTCCAAGTAAAAATATTTTCTTTTTTCTTTCATAGTTTTAGCCTCCTTACGCCTATATTGTAGGCGAAAGAGGGCTATATATCGAATGTGTGGATTTATTGAAATAGAAAAACGCCCAGAAAAGCATTTCTGCCTTTCTGAGCGTTATTCTTTGCCTTTGCGATGCTACGGTATTGGTTTTGGAATTACTTCCTTATCAATCTGTAGCGACGCATCCGGCGTATTTTTTTCATTCATTATTCTTTTGCAAAGCGCTCACAGCATTCGTCTTTTTCCGGTTCGGGAATTTCTTCCGGCGCTTCTTTTGTGGTATCGCCTATTCCGGTGGTTTCCGAGAAAATAACGTTCTGTTTTACGGCATTTACCGCATCTGTGGGGATAATAAGCTTTGATGCCTTTCCGTTTGCCATATTAACGAGAGCTTCGTACTTTTTAAGTTCAAGCACTGCTTCGTCAACGCCTGCTTCTTTAAGTGCCTTAAGACCGTCAGCTTCTGCCTTTTTAGCAAGAAAAATTGCCTTTGCTTCACCTTCTGCTCTTGCAATGCGGGCATCTCTTTCACCCTCTGCTTCAAGGATCATTGCCTGCTTGTCACCTTCTGCACGGGTAATAGCCGCCGCCTTATGACCTTCTGCCTGAAGAAGTGTTTCACGGCGGTCACGTTCTGCTTTCATCTGTTTTTCCATTGCGTTTTGAATTTCCGCAGGAGGAATAATGTTTTTAAGTTCAACACGGTTTACCTTAATTCCCCACTTATCCGTTGCTTCGTCAAGGATTTCGGTCATTTTTCCGTTGATAATGTCACGTGAAGTAAGTGTGCCGTCAAGTTCCATTTCGCCGACGATGTTACGAAGTGTAGTTGCTGCAAGATTTTCAAGTGCCGCAATAGGATTAACTGCACCGTACGCAAAAAGTTTTGCATCAAAAATACTGTAAAATACTACCGTATCAATCTGCATTGTAACGTTATCCTTTGTAATAACCGGCTGCGGAGGTGAGTCAAGAACAAGTTCTTTAAGTGTAACTGTTTTTGCCACTCTCTGAAAGAACGGAATTTTAACGTGAAGTCCTGCTGACCACGTTGTTTGATATTTACCGAAAAATTCAATTACATATTCCGACGCCTGCGGAACAATTTTGATGTTGGCAAGAATTACAATAAAAACTAATATTGCCAATCCTAAAATAATGTAAGGTCCCATAATTTCTCCTCCAAAAATAATATTCTATAAGTTTACCTCATTTTTTATTCGGCAAACATATATTCTTGTTTGTTATTTATAAAACGTGATTTCGCCCACCTGAACAGGCTGATCTTCATAGCCACGATGTAAAAGTTCGTGTCCCACGCTTGATATGTTTATTTGAACATATCTGCATTCAGTATCAAGCTTTACAAACTGTTCGCCGCCGTAGGCTCTGAATATTTCCTTTGAATACGGAACGAACGTTACTCCGTCGTCGCTTGTGAGTATTTCCATATTCTTAATAAATCTGCTTTGGGTTTCCTGTGACATACTTTGTCCCACCGGCTCGCCGTAAGCGGACAAATGAGGATAATAACCTAAAAGTTTTACGTTATCAGTTTTTCCCAAATCAAAATTCAATGTTTTTACCGGCGATTCTGCAAGGTATGAATCGTAAGGATCTCCGTTTGTAACCTTTTCACTTTCCAAGCACTTTACATTTTCAATTTTATTTAAGCCCGTGTCATTACGGTATGAAAATCTCGGTTTTCTGCCCGTGTATATAGGCGCTGACCAAGTTCTCAGCCCTGCTTCATCTGTCAATACTACATAGAAATAACTTGCTGTATCGCTTGTCAGCGTAAACTTGATTTCTCCGTAGTGAGCGACACACTCAAACACCTTTTTTCCGCCGTCGGAAATTACATCCAAGTGCTTCGGCTCTTTGTTTTCGCCAAACGATGAAATTTTGACAGTAAAATCATATTTATCCGTTGCAGGAACGGTACCGCCTGCAATTTGAGAATTTACCGTAACGAACAAATCCACATCGCCGCTTTCCGTAGCATACATACGGTTGTTCAAAATAGCATCAAGGAATGTTTCGTGAGATTTTTCGCTTGCATATATTACCGTTCTGCCCGGCTGCGCTTTTTTGCCCCAAGGTGTTTCGTGACAGTCACTGTCCATAGTGGGTGCAACTTTGTATCCGCAGTCAAGTGCAAGTGAATAAACTCCGTCATTTATAAGATTGCTTCCTCTGTCCTCACCGTTGCCGAGTTCTACAAACTTAAATCTTTTAAGATGTGCATCTGTGGTTTTTGTTTCAAAACAGAAGTTCCATATTCCCGGTGCAGATGATGCAGGTGTTCCGTAAATTTGCGGATGAGCAAAGCCGCCTACCGTAAACGGATTACCTTCCGAACGTTCAAAATATTCCTGCCACGTTTTGGTGTTTGCATATCCGCAAGCGTTAAATGTGACTACCTCGCCGCTGTTTTTACGTTTTATGCCCCACTTATCCGTTTCGATTTCGGAAACCTCCGACTCAGTACCGGGGAACGTGATAAATTTTTCCGTTTCAAACTCTTTGCCTGCAAGCAGAGTTCTGAAAAACTCCAAATCATTGACTAAGCAACCGTGATCCGTTACCGCCATTGCATCAAGAAATCCTTCATTTCTGACTTCATCAAGTGAATTTTTTGCCCATTCACTTTCGTCACGAAGCACAAACGTATTCATATTATGATTCATAGACGTATGTGTGTGCAAGTCTGCAAAATATCTGTTAAGCTTACCGCCTGCATATTCTTTTCTCTTACGCACATTTACCGTACAAACAGTCTTTTCATCGCCGTGTGTAACCGTTACAGTTGTTGTTCCCTCTTTCAAAAGTGCGATAACACATCCGTTTGAAAAATCGAGTGTTTTCAAAAACAACACTTCATTACTGTCGCATTTCCACGTAAAATTCTCTTCCGTCAACGAATAATCAACGCAAGTCAGCGGGAAAATATCGCCCACAAATGAGCTTATTTCATTAAAATTAAGTTTCATTTTGCCTCCAAAACCGCACTTGAATGCTTATTAAGTTTTAATCTTATTTCACCGTTTACAGGCGTAAATTCCTTTTCCGTCCACAAATCGAAAACGTCATAATCCGCTTTTATGCTAAATTCTTTTTCTTCATCCGTGAAATTGAAAAGGTAATATCTTTTACCCTGCTTCCATACAGATGCAAGATCATCGCCAAACTGATTAAGCGGAATTGCGGTTTCCGTTTTTCTATACTGAAGTGCTTTGCGGATTATCTCAAGTCCCTTTTCGTTAAGAAGAGCAAGTCTGTCCGAAAGGTTCATACATCCGCCGAGCGCCATAACGTATGCCGCCCAGGTGCGTGCTTCATTTAACGAAAAATCTCTGCCGCCTCTCCATCTTCCCGGATGAGGATTATGCTCGCCTTGGCTTCTCGGATTGCGTATCTCATCACCGATATCCGTATCATCGCCTCGAACCACCATAAAGTCGGGGTCGTTTACCCATATACGGTTATGGAGATTATAGTAATACTGGCTATTTTCCACCGCCCAGGTAATATGTCCCCACTTTGTGTGAATATCAATACCCGTTCTGCCGCAGTCAATTTCTTTTGCGCAGGATGAAACAGGTGCCGAACATCCGATAATAATACTGTCGCCTACGCTTGCCCTTATATCCTCGAACAACGTTCTTATAGCATCGTGAGGCGCCGCATCCGTGTCGTAAAATCTTTGAACGTTAAGCATATTGCTTACGTAATCTACCTTGAACAGTCTGAATCCGTCATCATACAGTCTTTTGAACAAATCACGAATATACTGTCTGCCGTCCGGGTGTGTGGTATCAATGATAAACTGACCGTTGACACATATCGGATCGCCGTATTTATCTTTTACAAAGCCTTTCATCTTTCTCGGAGCAAAAGAACAAGTGGTATTAACGCACAAAGGTGCGGTCCAAATGCCGGGTTTTAAGCCGTATGATGAAATCAAGTCCGCAAGACCTTTTGTTCCGTTGGGAAATCTTCTGTTTGCATACCATTCGCCCCAACCGGTCTGCCATCCGTCATCAACGGTAAAGTATTCAAGATTACCCCTTAAATACGGCGTGTTTTTTATAAAAGCAAGGTTTTCCGCAATGCTTTCCTCGTCAATATCGGTAAAATAGTAATCCCAAGTATTATATCCCACAACAGTGCGGGTGTGGTGAAAATCGGGAAGAAGTGTTGCATAAGCATTCAATGCTTCGTTCATATCGCCGAACGAAACGAATACTTTTATCTCCAAATTATCGGTTGCAAAAGTTTCGGGAATATCACACTCAATTTCAAGCTCTCCCGTTTGATCGTTAACGGCGATACGGGTACGCTCATTAAATTTAAGCGGATATACAGTTCTTGCGAAAAGACCTGCTCCGTTTTCGTAGAATGCAATAAAACATTTGGTGGTAAACGTCATTCCGTCTTTCACCGGGCGAACTGCCGAAGTAAAACCTTCTTTTATATACTGTTTTGCGCCGATGCACTCTTTAGCGGTACAAACGAACGGATAAACCTTTTGAAGCGAATTGGGTTTTATTCCCGAAAGCTTCAACGTATAAATTTCACCGCAAAGATAAGGAGTTTTATCTACTTTTACAGAAAGTGTGTCAGTTGAATAAATATTTGTTTTGTCGTCTGCCTTAAAATATTTTCTTTCATTGTTTTCAATATACGCAATACGGAAATTATCTATTTTCATTGATTTATCCTCACTTGCACAATGCGTAATCTACCGTAAACGGTTCTTCATCGGAATTTTGAATTCTGAACAAAGCAGTTTCCGAACGTGGAAGCGCACCTTTAACGGTATCGCCGTCGCAAACGTATTCCTGATTGCCCGTTTCTTCGCTTACTTGGTAAATGTGTGAATTATTTTTTAGTTTAAGTTCAAAAGTTTGCGGTACTTCGAAATCTCTGTTCATTACCATAATATACGTATTGCCGTGTCCGTCATCGAATTCGCCAACAGACATTCTTGTATTAAGTGTTTGAACCGCAAGCACCTTGCTGTTTTTAATGCTGTCGCAATATTTTTCTCTAAATGAAGCATCATCCTTAAGTACGTCATCGGAATGATAAATACCGGTGCACGTAAGTGCCATAAGAGTTCTGCCCCACATAGTGAGTTTTCTGTTGAGTGCTTTAACAGGTTCGAACATTACACCCTTGCCGCCGTCCTCATAGCGAATAATTCCGTCGTATATCATATAATATTGAATACCCTTTGCACCGTAAAGCAATGCAAGGTTTGCCTGCATAATAACGTGCTTGTCCCGAACCGTTCTAACTTCACCCGACATTGACATTAAGTCACCGGTTGACTGAATGTAGAACCACAAGGGCATCTCTTTTTCTTCGGAAATCTTGTGCATAAGGTACAAATCCTTATAGATTTCACTGTTATCATATTGAACGTCTTTTATATTGTTTATGTCATAGAAATCAAGTGAAAGCACCGGCGGTTCGATTTCGTCGCAATATTTTTTCAAATATTCGTCAAACATGCCGTTTTTGTATGTATATGCCCGATTGTAACTGGGAATAGCGACGGTGAACGGAAGACGTTCTTCGTCCGCTTCTTCCATTATTTTCACCTGCTCCGCCGCTTTTTTGATATCCTCGTCATAATACGGCTCATCCCAAACGTAATATCCTTTTATACATTTGTACTTTTTTGTATATTTAATGTACTCGGCAAGTTCTTCCTTATTTATCATTTTTGAACGTGTTTCCTGAAATCCGCCGAACACACGCCAATCCTGAACGATAAGGTCAGTATCGGTTTCTTCCGCAATAGGAATTGCCTTGTCAACCTCATCAAGTTTTGCCCAACCGAGTTCGATCATATTGAAGCCGGCTTCTTTTGCATTGAGGAAGCCCTTACGAATATCCTTCGTAATGCCGTTAAACGTTGAAATAATAAACTTATCCTGCTTCCATTTTCTCTTTTTGTTCCCCAAAGGTGAATAAGTGTAAATCTTTTTTTCCATATTGTTACCTCAAAGCGACGGCATTTGAAAATTGCCGACAACTGTTTTTAATAAAACCAAAACGTTTACCTTGTTTTTTTCGATAAACGTTCGGTTTTTGTTTTTATTTAATAAGTTCGCTGAGATCCTTTTCGAGTTCCGAAACACGTTTTAATGATTTTTCGCTTGAATCCGCTTTTGCAAACATATATACTTTAAGTTTAGGTTCCGTGCCCGACGGACGAACTACAAATGAGCAGCCATCGGAAAGTTTATATGCAAGCACATTTGATTTGGGAAGTGTTAAAACCGTTTCTCCCGACTTGTCTTTCTTTATAGAAAGTTTGTAATCGCTGATTTCGACAATTTCCGCACCCGAAACGGATTTTGGGGGATTTTCACGGAATTTCTCCATAATCGAAGCCATTTTTTCCATTCCGGAAGCGCCCTCGAATGCAAACGATACGGTTTTATTATTATAGTATCCGTATTTTTCAAAAAGGTCGTCAAGCACGTTGATAAGTGTTTTTCCTTTTTCTTTATAGAACGCAACCATATCGCAAATAAGCATTACGGCGCTTATAGCATCTTTGTCCCTTGCGTGGTCGCTCATCAAATATCCGTAGCTTTCTTCAAAGCCAAGCAAATAGTCATTTACCCTGTTTTCTTTTTCAAGGTCTGCTATTATTCCGCCGATAAACTTAAAGCCCGTTAAAACGCTTTCAAGTTTTACGCCGTAATTTTCGGCAACGTCGTCAACCATAGCGGTGGTAACGATTGTTTTTACCGCAACGGGGTGAGGGGGCATCGTGTTGCTTACAAGTCTTGCCCTGCAAATGTAATCAAGCAAAAGAACGCCCATTTCGTTTCCCGAAATAAGCTTGTATTCGCCGTTATGCTTTACTGCGGTACCTACTCTGTCTGCATCGGGGTCGGTTGCAATAAGAATATCACCGTGTGTTTTTTCAAGAAGTTCTATTCCTTTTTCAAGTGCTTCTCTGATTTCGGGATTAGGATACGGGCATGTTGGGAAATTGCCGTCGGGCATTTCCTGTTCCTTAACAACGTTGATATTTTCAACTCCCATTTTTTTAAGCGTACGGAGTACGGGCATTCTTCCCGTTCCGTTAAGAGGAGTATATACAATATTGAGATTTTTTACTGCATCTTTATTTTCATATACACGCTTTGACAAAATCGTATCTACGAAAGATTCTACTGTGCTATCGGGAATTATCTCAATATATTCACTGTCCTTTTCAGCCATTTTTACAGAAAAGACATCCGTCTCGTTTATTTTCTGCAAAATAGCGTCCGCCATTTCAAGACCTGCCTGACAACCGTCATCGCCGTAAACCTTATATCCGTTGTATTTTGCCGGATTGTGACTTGCGGTTATTACGATACCGCCGTTGCACTTATAATATCTTACCGCATACGAAAGCATCGGTGTGGGCATAAGTTCACTGTAAATATATACTTTTATTCCGTTTTCGGCCATAATTCTTGCGCTTACCCACGCAAAAAGTTCCGAATTATTTCTTGAATCGTACGCAATGGCTATTGACGGATTTTCAAAGTTTTCTTTAAGATACATTGCAAAACCCTGTGATGCCTTGCCTACCGTGTAAATATTCATTCGGTTCGTGCCTGCACCGAGAATTCCTCTTAAGCCAGCTGTACCGAATTCAAGGTCCTTGTAAAAACTCTCGAAAATCTCGTTTTCGTCATCTTTCATTGCAAGAAGTTGTTCCTTGACCTCTCCGTCAAGTTCCTTTTGTTCGAGCCACAAGTTATACTTTTCTTTTTCAGTCATTTGATTTCCTCCGTTTAATAATTGCCGATACTGTATAGATTGCTATTCCGCCTATGCACAAAACCGCCGAAACACCTATAAACGTTATAAATCCGTTTACAAATTCCATTGACGGTTGAGTCATCGTATATCCAAATACTTCCGGGGTGGGTGTTACCGATGATTGGTCAACGATTTCCGCCGAAGAAGTAATTGCTTTGTTGTATGTTGTTTCCTTATAATTGTTGGTTTCCTTATAATACGTGTTTCTCGCCGCGCCGATGGAAATGCCCGTTACCTCGAACGTATCGCCTTCTCCCAATCCTACTGCGCTTATTCTGACAACAGAATTTGCACTCAACGTTTTTCCCGGAACGTATCCCAATTCATCATTTGCCTTTTCAAGTGCCTTTTTAAGTCCCGTAACAATGAATTCAACGGATTTTCCAGGTGCGATTTCCCTTGGTGCACCGTCAATTGACGTAGGTTTATCTGCGCTTCCGCTATATCCCACGTGCAGTTGGAACGTTGCCTTTGCACTCGATGTATTCGTTACGTACAGTGATACGGAATCGTTTTCCGCACTGTAATGGCCCGAACAGTTGATTAGAAAAATCTGAAAATTATTTCCCGACAAATCTTCTTTGCCCACCGTAAACGAATAAGTTTTTTCCGCCGAAGCAAAAACGCCGATAGGCAAAATCATAATGATAAAAGCAATAAACACGGATATAATCTTTCTCATATTATCTCCCTTGTAAACTTTTTTATCATTATACTATCTTTCATTATTTTTTTCAATAGTAAATTAAAAAATTTCGTTCATTGCCTGTGCAACAAGCACGGCGCTCGACTTGACCTGTTCAAGAGTGTTTTGCTCATTCCCCATTTCAATGAGCAGGCAGGATTCGGATACGTGCTGATTGAATCTTGCATTTTTGAACACGGTTTTTTTGCATATTCCGGGACAAATTTCATTCAGCTTTTCGTTAAGTTTTTGTGCAACCTTATAATTTTCCTGCCATTTCGGCTTATATGTATAATTTTCTCCGTTGGCGACGACGAAACACACCTTTGAATATTCAATGCCGTCTTTTATTAAATAATTCTCGCTTTGTCCCATATATGCATCTCTGTGCAAGTCTACATATATATCTACTTTCCCGATATACTTCTTAATTGTATCGTAACTTGTCTGATATGCCCGATTAAAGCCCGCCGAAACGTTATCCGTAGTGTCGTGTATTACCTCAAAGCCGTATTTTTCAAGTTCCTGCGTCAGTTTTTCGCCTACACTAACCACACTGTATTCCGGGTTAAGCGTTCGCCCAACAGACGTTTCCTTATAGTTCTGCTCTCCTTTCAGATATGCCTCGTCGGTATGAGTATGATATATCAAGACCTTCCTTTTTTCGCTTTTCACTTCTTCCGTTTTCTGTTCCGTGTTGTTCTCCTCAACAATTTCCTGATTGATTTTTTCAATTTCTATTTTCATTTCGTCGTTCGGCTCTTGTGTCAGGTCAACGGAAATTTCCGTTTTGCTTTCATTTTTTATTCCCGTAAAATACTCCACAATTTTTCTCAGCATTTCTTCTGAAAAACTTTCCGAATTAAATTTGCCGAGAGAATACTGTTCTCCGGCAAGCACAACGCTTTCCTTATTTTTCGGAACGAATGCCGAAACCGCAAGCAACACAAGTGACAATATACAACACGTCCATTTTTTCATACGCATTTCCCCTTTTAGTAAATTTTATTCTCCGTTCAAGTCATATATGAATTTATTTCCGACAACGTCATTCCCCTTTGAAGTGCAAGATTTATTCCGTCTGCAATAATTTTTCCGCTGTCCGTGGCAATAATGTCTATTTCCTTGGGCGTTACCACCATATCACCCATTTTTCTCTGTGCAATTTTCATTGCCGCATCGGAAATTTCATCTTCATTTCTGCCCGTAGCATTTGAAAGCATTTCAACCGCCGTATCGTACACAAGCGAAGTGGCATACACCACCGTGGGAACACCTATGGCTATAACCGGAATACCCAGTTTTTCTTCGGTAAGCGGACTTCTTTTATTCCCCACACCCGCACCCGGAGAAATTCCCGTGTCGGTTATCTGAAACGTGGAAAACATTCTTTCCTTTTTCCTTGCCGCAAGAGCATCTATCACGATTATCGCCTTAACGTGTGCTTTTTCACATATTCCGTGAATAATATCCGCACTTTCTATTCCCGTAACGCCGAGAACGTTGGGAGCAATCGCACAAACGGGACTCATTCTTTTGTCCAACGTTTCCGGCATAAACTCAAAAATGTGCCTTGTAACAAGAATACTGTCCACCACCCTCGGACCAATTGAGTCGGGCGTCATACTTTTATTTCCCAGCCCCGCCACAAGAACCGTGTCCTCTTTGCCCGTGTTTTTCAAAAATACACACAGTTCTTTTGCTATCGCTCTGCTGATGTTACTGTATTCAATCACGTTCCTGTTAAGCACCGCATTGCTCTCAAACGAAACATATCTTCCCTTTTTCTTCCCGATAAGGTCCGCAGTTTTCTGATCTTTTAATACAATTTCGGTTCCCTTTATTCCGAACGATACAAAATCACGGGTTTCAAATTCTCCGTTATTCGCAATGGCTTCCTTGGCAATGTCTGTTCTGAAAATCATTCTATCACCTTTATTTCGTAAATTTTGTCACTCAAGGTAACGCAGCACGTTTTTTTGCGTCTGTATATTGCTATAATTATGTTCTTAAAAAAAATTTTCTATTCATTTCGCTAAAATATAAAAAATAACTTGCCAAAAAATAACCCTTATGGTAAAATATGCTCGTTGAATAATGAATTTTATGTTGGGAGGGAAATATCCATGGCAAATATAAAATCAGCTAAAAAGAGAATTAAGGTTACTAATAAAAAGCAGATGAGAAACAAAAGTATTAAGTCTGCTATGAAAACCAGCCTCAAGAAATTCTTTGCAGTTGTTGAGTCCGGTGATAAAGCCGCAGCAGAAGCAATGCTTCCTCAGATGTTTGCAGTTGTTGATAAGGCAGCAACAAAGGGCATCATTCATAAGAATGCAGCCGCTAATAAGAAGTCGCAGCTTGCAACAGCTATCAACAAAATGGCTTAATTAAACAAAAAAAGATATGCACTCCGCAAGGAGTGCTATTTTTTTACAAAAATTGTAAATTAAAACATATCTTGACAATTTTTAGACAATATTGTAAAATATTTCTATATAAATATAAGGAGATGTTTTTATGAAAGCTACCGGAATTGTAAGACAGTTCGACGACTTGGGACGTGTTGTTATTCCAAAAGGAATAAGAACCCGCTACGGACTTACCGCAGGTGACTCTGTGGAAATATTCGTAAACGATGACGGCTCTATCGTAATGAAAAAATATGAACCTGCCTGTCTGTTTTGCAGTTGCACTGACGGTGTTATTGAATACGAAGGTAAACTGATCTGCAAAAACTGCATTGACAAGCTTTACAACAAAACTAAATAAGGGGTAAAAAAATGCTGAATAATTTTGACGAATACGAAAAGATAATTTGCGATTATGCAGAAAAGAATTATAAAGAGTTTTTCCGTGAAAGCGGCGGACAAATAAATCATCCGTTTATTGTTCCGGGAAGCTGCTATGCTCAGGAACTTTGGGACTGGGACAGTTGGCTTACCGATATTGCTCTTGAGAATATTGCAAAAGAAGATATCAGCGCTTACGAAAAAGGATGTGTTCTTAACTTTTTGGAGCATATTGACGAAAACGGTTGGACACCTATCGTTATCACTCCCGAAATGTGTATGCCTCCCTTTGATAAAAGCGATATTATTCCCGGACATCAAACTAATTCCCATAAGCCGTGTCTTGCGCAACACGCACTTTACATTTGTAAGAAATACAACGATGTTTCGTGGCTTGACGGAAAGTTCGGTGATTTTGAGAAATACATAAACTTCTATTTTGACAAGTGTTTCCACAAGGATACGGGACTGTATTTCTGGCTTGACGACTGCGCTATCGGTGTAGACAATGACCCCTGCACTTTTTACAGACCCAACGGAAGCACCGCATCAATTTATCTTAACAGTTTGATGTATATGGAACTTAATGCTCTTGCCGAACTTGCAAAAATGCTTAAAATAGCGGACAAGTCGGAAATGTTCCTTGAAAAAGCAAACAGTCTTAAGGACGCTATCAGGGAAAACTGTTGGGACGAAAGAGACGGCTTCTATTACAGTGTGGATATAAACCTTCTCCCCATCGGAACCAACTTCCTGCATTCGGGTGCTCCCCGCCATTGGAACTGCCTTATTCAAAGAATAGGCGTATGGACCGGTTTTATGTCCCTTTGGAACGGCATTGCCACCAAAGAGCAAGCTGACCGAATAGTCAAAGAACATTTTAAGAACGAAAAAACATTCAATTCTCTCGGCGGAATACGCTCTCTTTCCAAAATGGAAAAAATGTATGCCGTAAAAGTTTCGGGAAATCCGTCATGCTGGCTCGGTCCCATTTGGGGAATTGCCAACTATATGGTATTTGAGGGACTTCTTAAATACGGCTACCGTGACGAAGCTATCGAAATATGCGAAAAAACAATTAAGGTATTCGGTGACGACATTAAGGCAAACGGAAATATGCACGAATACTACGACCCGGAAACAGGCAAGGGTGTTCATAACTTAGGCTTCCAAAGCTGGAACCTGCTTGTTGTCAATATGGTTAAATGGTACAGAGAAAACATTGCCGAATAATAAATGTTTCAAAAAAATACTGTTACAAAAAGGAACTGAAATATTCAGTTCCTTTTTTAAGTTTTTCTTGCATATTAGTGTTTTATGTGATAGAATATACTCATATTTAGAAAGGCTTTTCTTAAACTGTTTATGAGTGAAAAAATAACAGAGCAGGAATCAGAATCTCAGAAAAAAAGCCGGATTCTGTGGACTGTACTTTTTATCATTATAGCCGTATTAAGCGTTTATGCGGTTATCTCCCTCAATAAGAATTTTTCCTTTGAGCAATTTTATTCGTACATTAAAACATCGTCCAAGCCGTACTTGGCGTGTGCAGTTCTCTGTTCATTGGGATATATTTGCTTTGAAGCTTTTTCTCTTATGATTCTTTGCCGTGCATTCGGATACAAGAGAAATTTTTTCAGCGGTGTTTCCTACGCCGCAGGCGATATTTACTTTTCCGCCATTACCCCCTCGGCAACGGGAGGTCAGCCTGCAAGCGCATATTTTATGCTTAAAGACAATCTTCCCTCGATGCTTGTGCCCATAATTCTGCTTGCGAATTTGATTATTCATTTTTCTTCCGTAGCCGTTATCGGTATCGTTTGCATTATCATCAAACCGTCCCTGCTTGCCCATTTTGACTTGTTTGCAATGTCCCTGCTCGTTTTGGGAATTGTCTTTCAATTCGGACTTGCATTACTTTCCCTGCTTGCCATAGTAAAAAACGGTTGGATAAGCAATATCGGTCATAAAACGATATCTTTCCTTGCAAAAATTCACCTGGTAAAGAACAAAGCCGCAATGGATGAAAAACTCGACAACAAGTTGAACGAATACGGGGATTTTGCAAAGAAAATAAAAGGCAAGCGAAACGCACTTATTGCCATTTCGGTAACAAACCTTATTCAAAGAATTTGCCAAATCGCCGTAACGGTATTTACATTCCTTGCCACCGGCGGCAATGCTGCAAGTTGTTTTGATGTATTTGCACTTCAAATACTCGTTACCATAAGCGGATATTGCGTACCTATTCCCGGTTCTATGGGCATTTCAGATTATCTGTTTTTAAGTGTGTTCAACAACGTAATGCCTGCTACGCAGGTCGCAAATCTTGAGCTTTTAAGCCGTGCAATTTCTTTTTACGTTTGCATCTTTGTCAGCGGATTTATCGTTATCCTCAGCAAAATAATTTTTGACAGACGTGCAAAAAAGAACAATCAGTAAAATTTTACCGCAGAACAAACGTTCTGCGGTATTTTTTACGCTATTACAAAAATTTGAGAAAAAAAATCCCTTGAGCAAAATGTTCAAGGGATTTTGGTGCCGAAGACCGGGATCGAACCGGTACGGGTGTCACCACCCACGGGATTTTAAGTCCCGGGCGTCTGCCAGTTCCGCCACTCCGGCGCTAAGCAATTAACTTAACGTGCTTATTATACTTTAATTCTTTTATAAAGTCAACCTAAAATTTGCATAAAAGAGACTTTTCCTTGCCAAAAAAATTCGGAAATTTTCCGTAACCCAAGTAATTGACTTAGCAACTCACAGCATATATAATATAGGTATATTACTAAAGGGAGTGTCAATATGAACAAACAAGCACTGGAAATGGCAAAAAATGCCTACATAATAGAGAGTGAATGCTTAAGAGATTCGCTTAATTACTTTGATGAAGAACAGTTTTCTTTAGCAGTGGATATTCTGAAAAACGCACCGAGAATTGCTTGTTCGGGATGCGGTCACAGTGGAATACTGTGTCAGCACTTCGCCCACCTTATGTGTTGCATTGAACAGCCTGCAAAGTTTATTTCCCCTGCCGAGGCAGTTCACGGCGGAACGGGATTTTTGCAGGAAGGCGACTGTATGTTATTTGCATCACGTGGCGGTAAAACAAAAGAACTTCTGCCTATTCTTGAAATCTGCAAGAAAAAGAACATAAAAGTTATTACCGTAACCGAAAACCTTGAATCACCCTTAGCCAAGGAAGCAGATTGCGTTATCAAGCAGTATGTGAACAGAGAAACCGACAAATACAACTGTCAGGGAACCACCTCATCCACATCACTTTGTCTGATTTTCCACGCACTTCAAACCGCCCTTATAGAGGAAACGGATTTTCAAAACGAACAGTTCGCAACTATACACCCCGGCGGAGCAGTTGGCGAAAGAATAAATAAGTAATTATTTTTTGGAGGAATATAAAATGGAATTCAAAGTATTTCAAAAGGAATTAGAACTTCAATCAAGAGGATGGATACCCACTTTCCACGACATTTCAAAGGAAGTTGCCGAAATCGTTAAGGCTTCCGGCATCATCAACGGTACCTGCTCGGTAGTATCACACCACACCACCTGCTCGGTAATGGTTCAGGAATGCTCACACGATATCGACTCATTCGACCTTGAATATTTACAGCACGACCTTCTTGACATTATGAGAAAATTCATTCCC
>JAZRYL010000027.1:0-41819 GCA_045600705.1 Clostridia bacterium
CGGCCAAAGCAATGAAAATAAAACCTAAAATCGGGTTCATAACCGTAAGCAGACCAAGAGAACTTGAAACGCCTTTGCCACCCTTAAAGCCCATAAAAACGGGGAAGTTGTGACCGATTATGGAAGCAATTCCGCCGACAATGATTTGCGGCTCTGTAAAGCCGAGAGTCCACGAGAAACCGGAAAGTCCTTTGCCGATAATTAAGCATCCTACAATGGAAGCAACGACGGATTTCAGAGCATCACCGATGAAAACCGGAATTGCATATTTTAATCCGAAATTTCTTAAAATGTTCGTTGCGCCTGCGTTTCCGCTGCCGAGAGTTCTTATATCTTTTTTGGAAAGCGCCTTGCTCATAATATTTGAAAAAGAAATATTTCCTAAAAAATACCCTACGATAAATGCTAAAACATACCTAAATACTGACATCAGTCTTCTTTCTCCTTTTCACGAAGAATAATGTTTATGGGAGTACCCTTGAAACCAAAGGCCTCTCTGAAAGAGTTGTCGAGATATCTTTTGTATGAAAAGTGCATAAGTTTTGCATCGTTTACGAAAAGAATGAATGTAGGGGGGCGAACACCCACTTGAGCGGCATATTTTATTTTTATGCGTTTGCCGTTCTTTGTGGGGGGCTCGTTAAGCATAAGAGCATCGGAAAGTGTATCGTTAAGTACACCCGTGGTGATGCGCTTAGATGCGTTTTCGTAAATTTCCTCAACAATAGGAATGATTTTTTGTGTGCGCTGACCGGTTAATGCTGAAATGAAAATGTAGTCAACGTAATCCATAAATGCCAAGTCAGAACGCATTTTTTTCTTAAATTTCTCGCTTGTATTCGTGTCTTTTTCAATCAAATCCCACTTATTTACAACAACTAAAGCTGCCTTGCCCTGTTCTTTAACGTAGCCCGCAATTTTAACGTCCTGCTCGGTCATGCCTTCACTTGCGTCAAGTACGATTAAAGCAACGTCACAACGGCGAATTGCATCAAGCGAACGAATAACGCTGTATCTTTCAACGGTATTGTCGTCAATGGACTTTTTACGGCGAATGCCGGCGGTATCAATAAGCACGTACTGTTTGCCGTTATATTCAAACGGTGTGTCGATGGCATCACGTGTTGTGCCGGGAATATTGCTTACAATGGAACGTGTTTCGCCGAGTAGTCTGTTTACAAGAGAGGATTTGCCTGCGTTAGGTTTTCCGACAACGGCGATTTTAATAGTTGAATCGTTTTCCTCTTCTTCGAGATTATGCGGGAAGTTTTCAACTATTCTGTCAAGCAAATCGCCGATACCCGTCATATTAAGTGCGGAAATACCGATAGGCTCGCCCAAACCCAAAGAATAGAAGTCATATACTCCGTCCTCCTGAGAGGGCCCGTCAACTTTATTTACAACAAGAATAATATTGTTGTGCTTTTTTCTCAAATAGTCTGCAACGTCCATATCGGCAGAAAGCATACCTTCTCTGCCGTCGGTGAAAAACAGAATTACGTCAGCCGTTTCAACGGCTACTTCTGCCTGCTTGAGCATTTCGGAATAAAATACGTCGTCGCTTTTTAATTCAATACCGCCCGTATCAATGAGTGTAAAGGTGTGGTCAAGCCACGTTACGTCAGTATAAAGACGGTCACGTGTTACACCGGGAGTGTCTTCAACGATGGAAAGACGTTTGCCCGAAAGTTTATTAAAAAATGTAGATTTACCTACGTTAGGTCTGCCGACTACGGCAACAAGTGGTTTCATATTCTGTCAGCGCTTTGAAAAAGCATCCTTTCAATTATTTATGCCAAGCAGTGCGTTTACGAATGCCGCACCGGTATTTTCAGTTGGAATTACTTTTGTGTTTATCCAGTTTTCAACATCCTTAACGGTCAAGTCGTCAAGGAATTTTCCGCTTTCGCCACGAAGCATTACGTCAGTTATAAGAACTTCGCTGCCGAGGTCTTTGCCTTCAAGTTGAACGGAAATATCTCTGCCGGTAAGAAGTCCCGTAACGGTAATGGTTTCTCCGAAGAAGAAATTAGTTATGGGGTAGACGTTAACGGTTAAATTGGGGAATCTGTCAATTACTATGTCGCACATTTTACGGATAAACTCGTAAGATGAAACGCCCGTGGGAATGGAAATTTTTCTGTCGGGAATCCACGGTGGAACGTTTTCAAGCGCCTCGGTTACTTCTTGACGGAACTTGGAAAGAAGACCTACACCGTTTTCGATTTGTGCCAATTCCTCGTAACATTCAAGGGGAGGAGTTTCCATTCCTGCCTGAACGTAAAATTCATCGGATGGGTAAATGAAGCGTGAGCCTTTGAAATCAAGACAGCTTTCCTGCCATTTCGTTATTTCTTCTACTATGTGTTTAGCATCGGTGGAAGTGAATTTCTTAAGCTTTGCAAGTTTCTTTCTGTGATATGTTATGCCCACGGGAACAACAGCCAAAGACTTGCAGTAAGGGTATAACGTAAAAAGATCTTCGAACGTTTGACGGAGATAGTGACCGTCGTTTATTCCGGGACAAAGCACTACTTGAGTGTGAAAATATATTCCCGCTTCGGCAAATCGGCGAAGAATAGACATAATATCCTGCGCTTTCGGATTTCCGAGAAGATAACGGCGAAGCTCCGTATCGGTTGCGTGGACGGAAATGTAAAGGGGAGAAATATGCTGATCTATAATTCTTTGAATTTCCGTTTCGGAAACATTGGTAAGGGTTACGAAATTTCCGAACAAAACCGACATTCGCCAATCGTCGTCACGGACATACAGCGTTTTACGCATATTGGGAGGAAGCTGGTCTACAAAGCAGAACACACATTTGTTGCAGCATTGACGCATTTCAAGCAAATCGTTCTCAAAACGAAGCCCTAAATGCTCCGTGTCGTATTTTTCTATATCGTAAATAGTTGCCTCGTTTGTGTCAGAATCAATTACGGTAATTGAAAGCTCGTTCATAGCGTCGTAATACTGATAATCCAGCAAATCACGCACGGGTTTTTCGTTGATTGCAACAAGAGTATCTCCTGCTTTAATGCCTAATTCTTCACAGACAGAGTTTTCGTCAACACCGATAATTTTATGGCGCATATAATCCTCCTGCTAATCTGTATTTTCATTCAGATAATCATATCACAATTATACCATATTGTACACATTTTTTCAAGGAAAAATAAAAAGAAACTCTGAAATATCACCGCAAAATGATAAATTCAGAGTGGTTTTATGATGAAAAATGTAAAAAGGCGTTACTTACTGCAGAGAATGCTTTCAAAATCTACGCCGTACCAACGTGCCGAATCGTTTTCGACTGTCTTTTTCATTGCACTGTAAGTGAATTCTACCGCCTTATTCAGTGCATCGTTTACGGAATGACCGTTTATTATTTGGGCAAACAGAACAGAAGCAAATATATCGCCCGTGCCGTGGAAAAGTCTGTCAATTCGCCGGGTAAGCGAAATAAAGTATTCATCACTTTTCTTTTGATAACATATTGCGCCCGTTTTGTTTCCCTCGGAATAGCCCGTAAGAATAACCGTGTCGGGACCTAATGCGGAAAGTTCTTTCAGCGCATCGGGAATACTGTCACTTTCGTTAAGTGAACGGTTTAACCCAAGCAAAAAACCCGCTTCGGTAAGGTTGGGAACGATAATATCCGCTTTTTTTACAAGTTCTTTCATTTTTTCGGGAAAAGTGTCGTCAATACCCGAATACAGTTTTCCGTTATCACCCATAACGGGGTCAATAAGAACGGCGGTGCCTTCCTTTTTGAATTCATCTATGAGAGTATGCGCTAATTCCACTTGAGCGGCACTGCCTAAATAACCGGTATATATTCCGTCAAAGGAAAAATCCTGACGAATAAAAGAATCGATTATTTTTTTTACCTGCTCCGAAAGGTCAAAGTATTCAAATTCCTTAAAAGCGGTGTGGTTGGAAAGTAAAGCGGTGGGCAGGGGGCAGACTTCTATTCCGTACGAGGATATAATCGGAATCGCTACCGTCAGTGCGCATTTTCCGACGCAGGAAATATCCTGCATGGTTATAATTCTTTTCATTCTTCAAAGTCCATGCAAAGTCTTGATTTTGTGAATGGGCGAACAAACGTGTTTGCCGCCGCAACGTGATCGGGGTGAACCTGATATCCCTTAAGAGCATCTCTGCTTTCAAAAACGGAATAAAGCATCATATCTCCGTTTGATGAATCATATTTATCAGTAATCACTTTAATTTCCGTTAAGCCGTCAATTTTGCCTAAAAGACCTTCAAGTGCAGGTTTTGCGTTTTTCATAACGGTCAACTTTTCATTTTCGGATAATTCGTCTTTGAGTTGCCAAATGATAATGTGTTTTGTCATAATAATACCTCCGATTTTTATACTATTATAGCAAATAATTCAAATAAGTTAAAGCACTTTTTTAGTTTTACATAAAAGATTTATTGTGCTAAAATAATTACGTACTTTTGTAACGGAAAGGATTTTTGTCTGTGAATATTAAAATAACGGAAAATCACGGCGACTTAGAGGATTTTTACATTAAAAACGGTCTTGAACTTGAAAAAGGAAAAATAAAAGACGTCAATCCGATATTCAGCATCATCGCAACGGAAAACGGTGAACTTTTAGGGTGTGCTACCGTGTCGGAAAGGTTCAATACGTTTGTTCTTGACTATATAGCAGTTGATGAAAAGTTCAGGCGGCGTGGTATAGCAAAAATACTTTTTGACAAAATAACGGAAAATTACAGTGAGTTTTATTTGACGGCAAAGGTTCCGAAATTTTTCAGTTCGGTGGGATGCAGAATAACAAATGAAAAGCCGGAACTTCTTTCGGAATGTTTGGAATGTACCCAATATTTGAAAAATTGCCGACCGGTGGTTTTTAAGTTTTCAAAAGGAGAATGAAATGGATATTATCAAGTTGAAAGCAGGACTTTTATGCTTGGGAATGAGCATAAAAGACAACACAAAAGAAATTCTTTTGAAGGAATATCCCCATTTTTCCGAAAAGGGGTTCATTGATGCGGTAAACGCCAAAATTCTCGGCTCCAATATGAGCATCAGTGTTGCAGAAAAATATTCCGAAAAGTCAAAATACATTCTTGAAAAAATAGGCGATAAATACTACGTGTGGGACAAAGACGAAAAGATTGAAATAACCTTTTTTCAAAATCTCCCTAAAACGGGAACGGTAATTGATAATATTGCACGGCTTCATGCTGACGGATGTATCAATATTTGGCCCAGCACAAGTTGCTGCTATGACAAACCTGACCTGAAATGCAGATTTTGTTCACTTGAAAAGAAAAACTCCGCACCGATTCCCGTTGATGTGATGGCAGACGGACTTAAAAAACTATTTGAACAAATTCCGCCGTGGACGCTCAATTTAAGCGGCGGAACATATATGAATCCCGATTTTATGGCAGACTATTGGTGTGACCTTGCCAAAAGCGTGAGAAAATTCTCCGATTGTTCCATTGCAGTTGAATTTGCACCGCCTGCTGATTTATCAAAACTTCAAAAAATGAAAGATTCGGGAATAAACGTTGCGATTATGAATCTTGAAATTGCATCACCCGAACTGAGAAAAAAGATATGCCCCGGAAAATCTCAAATCAGTTATGAGCATTATCACGAAGCAATGAAAAAAGCTGTCGAAATATTCGGTTGGGGACAGGTGTCAAGTGTTCTCATCGGCGGAATTCAGCCGGAAGAGGACATAATAAAAGAATGTGAAATCCTTTCTTCAATGGGAGTATTTCCGACAATTATGCCGTTTAGACCGATGGATAACTGTGATATGAAAGAGTTTTCATCCTGCGAGCCGGAATCACTTATTCGGATGAGTATGAAACTCGGTGCCATGCTTGTAAAAAATAAACTTAATCCGTGTCTTCAGGAAGGATGTACAAAGTGTGGGGGATGCTCCATAGAAAACGACTGTTACGCTAAACAAAAATGATAGAATAAGATAATAAACAAGGCGCTCGGATTTCCCGAACGCCTTAAATGTTATTTATTTTCAATAGCCGATATCTTGTTAATACGGTTTACGTGTCTTCCACCGGTAAATTCGGTTTCGAGCCATGTGTCAACGATGTCAAGTGCAAGACCTGCACCGATAACTCTTGCGCCCATGGCAAGAACGTTGGAGTCGTTATGCTCTCTTGTTGCGTGCGCTGAAAAACAGTCGTGACAAAGCGCACAGCGAATACCTTTAACTTTGTTTGCGGCAATGCTCATACCGATTCCCGTTCCGCAAATAAGAATACCTTTTTCAGCTTCGCCGTTTGCTACCGACTGAGCAACCGGGAACGCATAATCGGGGTAGTCAACACTGTCTGTTGAATAGCATCCGAAATCTTTTACTTCAAAGCCTTTTTCCTGAAGGTGCTTAATAACCTGCTGTTTAAGTTCAAATCCGCCGTGATCACATCCGATAGCTATCATTTTATTTTTCCTCCCCGTCTGCCGCAAGAAATTTATTGATAAGGTCAAGCAGTTGATCTGCATCAATGTTGTGTACCATACATGCTTCCTCTAAGGATTCGTTCTGAGCGCTGGGACATGAAATACAGAACATTCCGTGACCTAAAAATAAAGCGGCAAGTTCGTTATTCATTGCAAGAATTTCACCGATGGTGTTTTGTTTTGTTGCTTGTTTCATAATAAATCCTCCGTAGATTTTCTTGAGCATATTATATCCCCAAAAGATATTTTTGTCAATTTTTAAGCAAGTATTTTGTTTTCTTTTTTCTTGTTTTGTCATAAGCACGTTTTCGACAAAATTATTTCTTTCAAATTGCTTTTTGAAGTTGTAATATAGAAACAAGTCAGTTGCACTGCGGGAATTGCGTGTTCGTTCAATCAAAAGAAAAACATTTTTTTTGAAAACGCAATACCGGGTGCCGAACAAAAAAGGAGAATTATTATGGGCAGAGTAATTGTGATTACGTCGGGTAAGGGCGGAGTAGGAAAAACAACTGCGTGTGCTAACATCGGAAGTGCGCTTGCACTAAACGGAAAAGAGGTGCTTCTTGTTGACACGGATTTGGGACTCAGAAATCTTGATACGGTTCTCGGACTTGAAAACAGAATAGTTTTCGACATTGTTGACGTTATCGAAAACAAATGCAGAATAAAGCAGGCAATTATACGGGACAAGCGTAATGAACATCTTTCGCTTATGCCGGCGAGCCAGAACAAGGACAAGACGGCTATAACGGAAGAACAGATGAAAAATCTTATGAGTGAACTGAAAAATCAGTACGATTTTGTTTTGATAGATTGTCCTGCGGGAATTGAGCAGGGGTTTAAGAATGCAATTTCGGGTGCTGATGAAGCACTTGTTATATGCACACCTGAGGTGTCATCGGTACGGGATGCAGACAGAGTTATCGGACTTATGGCATCAAGGGAAATCGGAAAAATTTCTCTTGTGGTAAACAGAATAAAAAATGAACTTGTCCGTTCGGGAGATATGCTTTCGGTGGAGGACGTGGAGGATATATTGGGACAAAAGGCAATCGGAGCCGTATCTGACGATTCGGCTGTTGTCAGAGCGACGAACTTGGGAGAGCCAACCGTTAATTTCCCCACAAGCAAGGCAGGGAGGGAGTACACAAATATAGCAAAACGTCTTTCGGGTGAATGTGTACCGTCAGGCGGCAGAGGAATTTACGAAATCTTTTCACGTTTTTTAGGGAAAAAAGCAATTTAAGGAGAAAAGGTATGTTTAGAATTTTCAAAAAGAAAAACAGTAAAAATACGGCAAAACAACGGCTTATGTCGGTGATATCCCGTGACAGAGCAAACGTATCGGCGGAATTCCTTTTGCGGCTTACGGCTGACATAATCAATTCTGCGCTTAAATACGTTGAGCCGGATTATGACAGAATATGCGTTAATATTGAAAGAAACGGAAATGAATCATGCCTTTGTACTAAAATTCCCATTGCTTTTTACAAAGAAATAACTTTTTAGCATTGTATTTTTTCTCAAAATGTGTTATTATATAAATAACATAATTTTGTGAGGGAAAAATATGTGGCTTTTTGATAAAAGAAAACTGCATAATATTGAATACGTTCTGCTGATAATCATAGGCATTATATGCCTGTTCGGCATTGTTTCCATACTGACTGCCCGTGCTGATGCGGCGACCGGCGGCGAAGAAGCGGATTTTCTTGAAATGATTTCAAGATTTAACTTCGGCAAAGTTGAAAAGCAAGCGCTTTGGATTGCCATAAGTTTTGTGGTTATGGCGTGCGTTGCAATGCTTGACTATCATATTTATTCCAAAATATGGTATGTGGTAATGGCGGTTTGCATCGGCTTGATAGTTTACACGTCGTTTTTCGGCGACGTGCACGGCGGAACACGCGGTTGGATTGACGTTACCTCGTCGTTTTCGTTCCAACCGACGGAAATAGGTAAATTGGGACTTGTCCTTATGCTTGCCAAAACAATTTCCCAAAAGGACAATTTGGAACATTTCAAAGACTTGATGCTTACATTTTTTGTAATGGGCTTGTTTATAGGCGCATTGCTTACACAGATGGATATCGGTACGTCGCTTGTTTACGTGTTCATTTTTGTGGTTATGCTTTTTATCGGGGGAATGCGTTGGAAGCATATCGGAATTTTATTCGGTACACTTCTTGTGGCGTGTGTTGCCACTTGGTTCATTATGGGCGAAAAGCAACAGAGCCGAATAATCAACTTTATTTCCGGTGACGACGTAGACCAACTTAAATATGCAAAAATTGCAATGGGTTCAGGCGGCTTTTTCGGAAAAGGCATTCTCGGTGTAGATTCTATCTCGCAGGCGGGCGACATATTCGCCATAGATACGGACTTTATCTTTGCGGCGATTTGCGAGTCTATGGGCTTTTTAGGCGGATTTTTCCTGATTGCAATGTATGGCGTAATGGAATGGCGTATGTGGTATTTGATGCAGAATAAGGCGTCCGACAAATACGGAAAACTTATTATTGCAGGCATAATGGCACTTTATATGTTCCACATTTTTGAAAATATCGGTATGGTTATCGGAATAATGCCCATAACGGGAATACCGTTACCGTTTATAAGTTACGGCGGTTCCAATATGCTGACGAATATGATCGGCATCGGACTTGTGGAAAGCGTTTGTATGAACAGACCGATTCAGCCGTTTACGGCAGATTAAAGAATTTTTTTCACCTTCGTGCATATAGTTTAACAGTACAAATTTGAACGGATTGAGATTTATAATGTTATGCTTTTGCACGGAGGTGTTTTTTTGTATAAAAGAAAAATAACGGCTATTATTGCACTGATGTTGCTGATTGTGGGCTTTGTCGGATATATTTGGCACGGAAAAGGCACTTTTGCCGTTGAACTGAGAAACGGCATTACGGAGAGCCTTGAAGAAGATTTCAAAATAAAAGAAAGTCTTGGACAGGTGTTTTTTGCGAATAATGAAGAAAACAGTGTTACCGCATCGGCTAATGTGACGGTTACATCACTTACTGTTCCTGCAAAGGGGGAGTATGTTTTTTGCGATGAAATGGGTGAAAGTACCGTGAGAGTTTACGCAAAAAAGTATTCGAATGTGGTTGCCTGCGGGGACGGAACTGTCGAAAGCGTTGAAAAGGATAGAATTACTTTACGCCTGAAGGACGGCAAACTTGCGGTGTATGGCGGGGTAGGCGCATTAAAAAAAGAAAACGATGAAGTGAAATGCGGCGAAACCGTAGGTTACGCTAGAGATAACGTAGAACTTTCTTTATACGAAAATTGCGTGTTGTTAAATGCACGGGAATTCTTTTATTGATGAATATAAAATCTTTTTTCGGGATAAAGGTGCGCATAAGTATTCCCATGCTGATTTTCGGCTTGGTGTGGATACTGTCGGGCAACGGAACCGTATTTCTTACGGTTTGCTTTACGGTTTTATTGCACGAAACATTTCACGCCGTTACGGCACGCATACTCGGTCTTGAAGTAAACGAAATCGTTCTGTATCCTTTCGGCGGAGGCGTTAGTATATCGGAATTGGACGATTTTTGCGAAAAAGAAATAATCGTTTCCTTTGCAGGACCGCTTTTAAGCGCATTTTCAGGGCTTGCTTGGAATATGTGCGTAAATGCTCATTTGCTTCCGCAGTGGCACGAATTCGTGTCTTATTCCTATTCTATTGCGTTTTTTAACTTGCTTCCCGTGTATCCGCTTGACGGAGGAAGAATTATCGACGGAATTCTTTCGTCTTTATTTAATAATAAAGGCAGAAAAATCGGCAGAATACTGAGCGTTGTTTTTTCTGCGGTATTTTTCGGTTACAGTTTGCTGAAAGTCGTTTTTTACTCCAATTACAGTTATGCTATTATCGGAGTGTTCGTGCTTGCTTCTGCGGTGCTTAATTTGAGGGATAACAGAAGTTTTTTTCGAAAAAATAAAAACAGTAATAAAATAGGACTCGTTCTTGCAAAAAAGAATGAGTCCTTAATAGATGTTTATAAACGGTTTTACGGCGATAATTACGGGATTGCCGTGGTCATTGACGGTGATGGCAAAATTGAAAGAATGATAGGGCAGGATGAAATTTTGAATGAACTTGTAAAGGACAGCCGAAGCAAAGCATAATAAATCTTGGTAAAGTAATAGCCGAAATAATCATAAGGCGTGACTTAGATTATGTTGCTGAACTAAGCATCAAAAGAGCGCAAATATTCAATCAAATCCGAAAAATCTTTTACCGTTTCAATATTTGCGATACTGTTTCTTATTTTTGCTGCATTTCTCATTCCGTGAGTGTACCAGGCAACATGCTTTCTCATTTGAAGCATAGCGGTTCGTTCACCTTTAAGTTTTGCTAAATTTAAGCCGTGTTCAAGGGCAATATCAAGCTTTTCACCGTGAGTAAGTGAAAATTCTTTTCCGTTTAAGTATGCAAGTATTTCCGCAAATATCCACGGACGTCCCTGCGCCGCACGTGCTACCATTATACCGTCACAACCGGTGTAATCGAGCATTTTTTTTGCACTTATTCCGCCGGTAACATCTCCGTTGCCGATAACGGGAATTGAAACACTTTCTTTAACACGCTTGATAATATCCCAATCTGCTTTTCCGCTATATGCCTGAAGAGTTGTTCTGCCGTGAACGCATACCGCCGAGGCACCTGCTCTTTCTGCGGCTATCGCAAGTTTTTCGGCATAATATCCGTCCCAACCTGCACGCATTTTTACCGTTATCGGTTTGTCGGTGCTTTGTACACAGGCACTGATTATTTCTTCGGCAAGTGGAATGTCCTTCATTAAGGCGCTTCCTTCGTTATTTGAAACGATTTTTCTTGCGGGACACCCCATATTTATGTCGATAATATCAAAAGGCTCAAATAACGGAGATGACAACTGTTTTGCCATTATTTCCGGCTCCGACCCGAATATCTGTGCCGCTTCCGGATGATGACCGGTAGGTTCAAGCAGTTCTTTTGTGTTTTCACTGTTGTAATAAAGGCCCTTGGCACTTACCATTTCCGTAACAGCCATACCTGCGCCGAATCGGTAACACAGTTTTCTGAAAACAGAATCCGTTACTCCTGCCATAGGACCTAAAATAAGGTTGTTTGTTAATTCGATATTTTTAATTTTCATATTTCAATCATTTCCGGTTTGCCGTGCTTGAACACGGTAACATATTTGTATCCGACGGATTTTAGCATATCGTAAGCCACACCGACATTTTTTCCGGGGGCCGAATGAGAACCAATGGTTATGATTTCGCCGCCCAATTCAAGAAAACGCTCAAGAATTGTTTCGTCGGGGATAGGGTGCTTGATTTTTGAATAGGCAGAAGCATTTAATTCAATTCCCTTACCGGAATACACAAGGTTAAGAAGAATACTGTTCAGTATGTCGGGAAAATCCTTGTATGTAAGCATGGGGAAAGGGTAATAGGAGTTAAGTGAAACATATCCGGGTGCGCCGATTACGGAATAATCGTATGCCGCATCAAGAGAATCAAACACTTTTTCAAGATATGCACCGTAAATGTCGCTTCTTAAATAGTTTGTATAAAGCGATGCGTCGTCTAACGATATTCCACTTAACGTGCCCACATTATTCACAATGTAATCAAGGTCATATCCTGCAATTTTCATTGCCATATTTTCGTGAAAATCGTATTCAAAATCAATTTGAATTCCGTGACGGATATCCAAATCGGCAACGGGTTTGCATTTTAACGAAGTGATTTTTTCTTCGGAAGAAACGATATGCTCAGTAAAGCATATTCCCGAAAGTCCCGCTTGCTTTGCCTGAGCACAAATATCAACTGTATTTAATTGTTCGGATAAAATAATATGACTGTCAAACATAAATCTGTCTCACTTTGCAGGTTGCCAATCCCATTTTTTGCAGGCTTCAAGCCATATTTCGTCATCTAACGGGTGGGATTGAGCATTTTTTGAGCGGGCAAGATTGAAAACGTATCTTGCAAAAGAAATAATATACATTTTTCCTTCGCTCATTTCCTTGTAGGCTATTTGTCCCCAAATGGAACTGTCCCACAAGTTGCGTTTAATGTATTCTTTCTTTATTGCTTCGCCGTCGTAATATGTATGATTAAGTTCAAATGAGAACTGTGAAGAAACATTCAAAATAGCATAGTCTGCTCTGAATGATTCGCCCTTTTGACTAAGTCCCACAGAACCGGGATTAAGCACCAATTTGTCGCCTAAAATTTGTGCAAACTGATAATGATTATGACCGCACAAAAGAATTTGTTCGTCAATACTTTCAAGACACTCGCTGAGCCTTTGAGGATTGTTGTAGTAAAGAAGCTCACGAATGGAAAAGGGGGAGCCGTGAACCATTCTGACTTTCAAATCGTTTTCGTCAACGGTGAATTGCTTCGGAAACGACTTGATATATTCACGTTGTTCATCCGAAAGATAATTGACGGATTCCCGCATAAACTTCCATTGCAGAGCCTTCTGCGTTTCCTGGAAACCTGCAAAGTGGTCAATCGCCAACTCCTCACGGTTGCCTTGAATCATAATCGCATCAAGTTCTTTAAGGCGCTTTAATACAATATCGGGACAAGGACCGTCACCGATATTGTCACCTAAAACGAGAATTTTGTCATATCTCCAAGGTGAAACACTATTCAATACCGCATCAAGAGCAACATTGTTGCCGTGAATATCAGAAAGTACCAAATATCTCACTGTTTTACTCCAAAGAACCTATTTTTGAGAAGGGCCAAAGTACAACACGGGCTTTACCGATAACAAGTTTTTTCTTTATGGGGCCGATATAACTCTTTCTGCTGTCAGTTGAGTTATTTCTGTTATCACCCATAACGAATACGTATCCCTCGGGAACGAAAACGGGGTCCATATCTTCTTCGGGAGCGGCTTTAATATAGTCCTCGGAAAGGGCTTTATCGTTTACGTAAACGACGCCGTTTTTAACCATTACTGTTTCACCGCCAACGGCAATGACACGCTTTATATAGTGGTCCTGGAAAAGTTTACTGGGGAAGTCGCAAACGATAATATCGCCGTGTTGTATTTCGGAGAAGTAGTAGGAATATCTTGTAACCAGAACACGTTCTTTCGTATAAAGAGTGGGTTCCATACTCGGACCGTCAACGGTTGCAAATACCAAAACGAATGAGCGCAGTAAAAACGCAACAATCAGAGCAACTGCAATCGTAATCACATAACTCACTATCTCACGTCTCTTTCTTAACTTTTTTGTATCCTTGTCGTTCGGAAGAGAAAGACGGTAGCGAACGTGCTCGCCTTTTTCACCGTTATAAACGTAAGGTGTTTCAAATTTGTCCATAACAGATATGTCCTTTATTTCTTCAAACGTTTTATATTGCTGTGCCGATATTTTTTCGGAAAGAGTTTTTTTAACTGTGGCTTTCGAAATTTCAATATCGTTTTCGTCAGCAGTTATTTCTGTGGAAACGTCTTCTTCAAGAATTGAAACCATTGAATCTGCATCGGGAGCATCTGCAAGGGTTGAAACCTCTTGTGTGGGTTCGGCTTCTGCAATATCCGAATAATAATCGGAATCGAAAACACTACTTACTGTTGCCTCGGATGAAATGTTGACGTCTTGTTCTTCGGAAAGAATGTCAGCAGAGCCTTCATCGGGCAATATTTCTTCTTCGCTTTCGGAAACCGAATCATCTGATGCACTGACGGCGGAAACCTCAAATTCCGTTGAGTTCATTTCCTCAACAACGGGCGCTTTTTTATTTTTTCTGAAAAGGAAAAATCCTTTTTTCTTCGGTTTTATAACGGGTTCTTCTTCCTCGCTTACAGAGAAAGAGGGAATTTCATTTGAATCTGCATTTTCGCTTTTGTCTGAATCTTCAGGGTCGCTTTCATCTTCAATACTATCAAGGTTGATTTCTACGGGAACAATTTCCTCCGATGCTTCTTCACTAAACTCGCTTTCAACGGAGAATTCTACTTCGGAAGTCTTTTCTGCCATGTCGAGCAGATTTTCCGCATAGTCGTTCTCAGCAAAAAGGGGAGGAAATGACTCGGTTGTATTCGCAGAATCATCAGCCGTTTCTTCTTCGGAAACAGTGGTGATTTCTTCGTCAACTGTTTCTGTATCAGTCGAAACCTGTTCTTCAAAGGCAACATCTTCTTCAAGCAAGTCGGTATTTTCGCTTAACGGCTCTTCTGTTTGTTCAAAAAACGAAAACTGATTTTCTGCTTGTTCTTCAACTTTGGGTTTTTCCTCTGCCGGACCGTTATTCAAGATGTCTTCTTCAATATCAAATAAATTGAAATTGCGTTCTTTATGTTTCCTTGCCATTATTTTTGCTCCGATTTAATAAGATTTTTTGTGCGTTTTTCACATTCTTCACGGTCGAGCATAATAATTCTGCCGCACGTTTTGCACTTTAATTTTATGTCTGCACCCGTGCGGACACATTCCCAACTGTTGCCGCCGCAAGGGTGATTCTTTTTTGTTATAACGGTATCACCTAATTCAATATTGAACATATTTTCACCGATAATAAAATTATTTTATTATATTATATCAAATAATCTGATTTTTTACAATAAAAAAATACACTAAAATTAAAGAAAATGCAGAAATATGTTATTTTTTTGTTTCACCGTATTCAAAAATAAGTTTTTTAATTGCGCAAGCGAACATTTTTCCGCTTAAAATCAAATCGTTGATATATACCGATTCATTGGGCTGATGTGCCTTGTCCTCACGATTGGGGAACTGTACACCGAATGCCACTGCTTTTCCGGGCAAGGCTCTTGCGTATGTTCCGCCGCCGATGGCAATGGGGGAACCGTCTTTCTTTGTGTACTCCGTGTAAACCTCGGTAAGAGTTTTAACAAGCGGACAGTCTTTCGGCATATTAAGCGGCTGCTGATAATGAAGCAGATTGCTTTCCCAATCACTTGGAAGCGCCCCGTCAAGCGTTGCGGATATTCTGTCGATTTCGTACGTTACGGGGAAACGGATATCTATGACCGTTTTGCAACTGCTGTTGTCCATTTCGGGGAATACGTCGTTTTTGCCTATAAAACACATTCCGACATTAAGTGAAAGATTGCCGGATATTTCATCCGAAATGTTAAGATTAAGACCGCTTCCGTCGGTTTTTCCGTTAAAAAGACGTACAAAATCTTTTGCAAATTTGCCCTGAGAAGAACCCAATGACAAATAGTCGATAAAAGTAAAAAGTTCAAAAAATGCGTTTACGCCTTTTTCGGGAGTGGAACCGTGAGCGCCTAAACCGTAGGAATAGATGTCAAGTTTATTACCTTTTGCTTCAAATTCCAAATTATGCTTATGAACATCGTAATCGTTCAGTTTTGCAAACAAACTGTCTATATTGCCGATAACGGTTGCATGCGCTTTTGCCGGAACCATATTTGCACGCATTCCGCCGTCAACATAAAGTTGAAAATCGCCGTCATAAAGAGATGTTTCAACGGAATAATGAGCAATGCCTTTTTCGGCGTAAATAACCGGGTATTCCGCATCGGGAGTAAATGCGATTTCGGGTAATTCTTCCGTTTCGAGATATCTGTCCATACAACCCCAACCGCTTTCCTCGTCGCAACCGAAAATAAGACGGATACGCACGGGAATATTTTCAAAGGATTCTTTAATGGCGGCAACGGCATAAATTGCTGCGGTACAAGGGCCTTTATCGTCAATGGCGCCACGTCCGAATACTTCTTCTTCAGTGAAAACGGCGCAAAACGGATCTGTGTTCCAACCTTCGCCTGCGGGAACAACATCAAGATGGCACATTATGCCGATAATTTTTTCACCTGAACCGATTTCAGCCCAACCGCAGAAATTGTCTGCATTTTTTGTTTTCATACCAAGGCAGGCACAGTAATCGAGAGTTTTTTCCAAAACGTCGGCACATTCTTTACCGAAAGGCATATTTTTTTCTGCATTTGACTTGACCGATGGGATAGCGATAAGTTCTTTCAGTAAATTGAGAATATTATCTCTGTTTTCTTCGATATATGCGTCTGTGTCTGACATTTTTAAGTAAGAAATAAGTTTTTTGTCGGGAGATATTTTTACTTTTTTGTTGTCGCAGGAAACCGTAATGTATTCTTTTGAATCGGGACAGAATGACACTCCTTTTCCCGTATTTTCACAAAATACTATTTTGCTTACTTCAAGTTTTTCCTGCTTAACGGTTCTTTTATTCACTATTTGATTTAAGGTAAGAATTCCGCCTTGCAAAATGTATTCGTACGTGGCGGTTTTGCCTCGCAAACAGAAATATATAACGAAAAAAGCGACCAAAAGTATTCCGAAAACCGCTTGTTTTGCGTAGTTTTTGAATAAAATAGACGAAACAACATAAAGTATCGACACCGCCAAGACTATTGAAAGTACCAGTAAAATTTTAACTGCGGTTGAAAGAGATTTCGGCTTTACCGTTTGCTTGTACATATATGCCTCCGAATGTTATTCTGCTGATTCAAGTGAAAGTAAAAAGTTTTGTGCCTGCTCGGTGTGGTCACCGTTAAGAAGTATTCCGTAAACGTCGTACTGTGCTGAAAGCATTATTCCGCCGTAGGACGTGATTTTTTTGTTTTTAAGCGGAACGGCATAACATTTTCCGTCAATACAGCATTTTTCGTTTGCCGGTTCACAGTCGATAGCGGAAATATTTTTTAGCGAAAACATATCTTCAAGCATATTTTCGGGTACAATGAGAATTTCCGCATCTTTGCTTGTCAAAAGAAAATAAATGTAATCCTTTAATGTGTAATTTTCAATGGTATTTACGTAATTTTGTGCATCGGAAGATTCCAAAGTTGCAACGCCCACATATTCCGCATTTGTTTTTTCTTTAACGGCTTTTTCAATCTGCGATGTACTGCCAACCGTCAAAGTTGAGTCAACTATCAGCATTTCGATTCCGTCCTTGGCGGAATTTATCTGCGATATCCAGTTATATGCCGTGCAGGTCACGAAAATCAAAACGACCGCAAGAATCAACGTGATAAGTGCGCCGTGGGAAAAAACGTATTTCAGTTTATTCATAAATATCCTCTTTAATCAGTAATTCAAGTGTTTTTTGAGATTCTTCAATATGCTTGCTTCCCTTGTATATAACCGCAATAACACGGGGCGAAAATCCGTCATAATCTTTTTCATCAAGAGAATACAAGGGGAGAGGCTGACCGATTGCCACATATTTTGACGTTTCAAGATTTATCAGCGAATTGAATTTAATTCCCGTTAAATCTACGCCAACGGTGTTGCCGTTTTTGTCAAGAACGTTTCTGTTTCCGAAATTACATTCAAGAGGAATGATGAAATCGTTTGCCAAAAGCGTTTCGTAAAAGGTTTTGTTATTTACAAGAAGAATATCGCCCTGCTTAGCGGCAAGTCTTGTTACTATTTGACCCCAGCCGTCCTCGTCACGAATTGTAATGTTTTCATTTCCGACTTCCTTTAAGAAGTATGTGCTGACCTCAACATCGGTGAGAAAACTGAATTTTTCCTTCAATTTTTCTGCCCAGGATTCGCCGTTTGAACCCGTTATGTCCGTCTGATAAGTGAGAATACAAAGTCGGTCACGATTCACGTATAAATAGTTTTTCCTAAAAAAGAATATGCAAACGGTGAGAATGATTATTGCCGCAACGGACACACCGGTGCAAATGATTTTTTTTCTGTTCATTGCAATACCTACAAAAAAATATTCGGCAAGTAAAACTTACCGAATATAATTATACTATAAAAAGTTGATAATGTACATTAAAATTTGCAGGTTATTCATCGTTGTCGCTTTCAAGCAATTTTTCTTCCGAATAGGAATCTGCTTTGCTCAAAAGACTGTCTATTTTGTAGTAGCGCTGTGTAGCATTTTCAATGTTTGAACTTGCATCCTCAAGTTTCTTCTTTGTCTTTTCAAGAACTTCGGCAAACTTTCCGAAATTAACCTTGATTTTAGTAAGCAACTGAGTGATTTCACTTGTTCTTTTTTGAATTGCAAGAGTCTTAAAGCCTAACTGCAAACTGTTAAGGAATGCGCCGATAGTGGTAGGACCTGCCACGGTAACACGCAATTCACGCTGAAGCATTTCACACAGACCGTTTCTTCTTGCAACCTCTGCATACAAGCCTTCAATGGGAAGATACATTATTGCAAAATCGGTAGTGTACGGTGGAACAATGTATTTATCACGAATGGTTCTTGCACACGTTTTAATGGCGCTTTCAAGTTGTTTTCCTGCTTCCTCAACCGCTGCCGCATCGTGGTTTTCCGATGCCTCTGCAAGGCGCAGATACTGCTCAATGGGGAACTTACAGTCAATAGGCAGGTAAACAATGTTGTTGTTTTCATTGTTGGGAAGTTTAATGCAAAACTCAACGATATTATTTGAACGGGGGTTAGGCTTAATGTTTTTGCCGTACTGCTCGGGAGTGAGCAACTGACTTAAAAGATTATCAAGTGAAACCTCGCCCCATGTACCGCGAACTTTAACATTGGTAAGTGCATTTTTAAGGTCACCCACACTTGAAGCAAGAGTCTGCATTTCACCCAGTCCCTTATAAACACTTTCAAGTTGTTTGCTAACTGATGCAAAACTTTCCGTAAGGCGTTTTTCAAGTGTTGAAGAAAGTTTTTCGTCAACGGTTTGTCTCATTTTTTCGAGTTTTTCGCCGTTGTCTTTTTGAATTTCACGAAGATTTACTTCCATACTGCGGCGCATTTCGGAAAGTTGTTCTCTTTGAACGTCGTTTGCGTTGCGTTGATTTTCGGCAAAATCTTTCATTTGATTTTGTATCAGTGTGGCAAACTGAGCAACGGTGTTATTTACGTTTCCGTTAAAGCCGTTGAGCATAGATGTGTTTTCCTGCCGCATTTCACTGTTTTGCTGAAGAATAAATGCCTTTAATGCTTCGTTTTCTTTTTTCAGTTCTTCTGTTTTGCTGTCTTTTGAAAGTTTTGAAATAACGGTGATAAGCAATATCACCGTTATTATTGAAATAATTAGAATTATTATACTTAAAAAATCCATTTTACACCTTTTATCCGTTTACAAGCGCTTTGTACTGACTCATATTCAGGTCATAGTAAATTCCCTTTTTCTCCATAAGCTCGTAGTGAGTGCCACGTTCTGCAATGCCTTTTCCGGCAATACACATAATTTGGTCCGCACGTTTTATCGTTGAAAGACGATGGGCAATAACAAAGCTTGTTCTGCCTTCAAGAAGCTTTTGAAGTGCTTTTTGAATAAGCAATTCCGTTTGTGTATCAATGCAGCTTGTTGCTTCGTCCAAAATAAGAATTTTCGGGTCGGCAAGAATTGCACGGGCGAAGGAAAGGAGTTGCTTCTGACCTGCAGAAAGTCCGGCACCTCGTTCTTCAAGACGTGTGTTATACTTTTGAGGCAGGGTTTCAATAAACTCTGAAGCATAAATTTTTTCAGCGGCGGCAATACATTCTTCATCGGTTGCATCGGGGCGGCCGTAACGAATGTTATCAAGCACGGTTCCCGAGAAAATGAAGGAATCCTGCATCATTACGCCAACTTGATTTCTTAACGATTTTGTAGTAACGTTTCTTACGTCGTGACCGTCGATTTCAACGCTTCCGCCGGTTACGTCATAGAATCTTGAAAGCAAGTTTACAACGGTTGTTTTTCCTGCGCCGGTAGGACCTACGAATGCTATCATCTGACCGGGTTCAACCGTGAAAGATACGTTTTCCAAAACATTGCCTGTTTCGTCGTATGCGAAAGTAACGTTTTTGTATTCAACACGTCCCGTAACATCGGGAAGGTCGTAGGCATCGGGGGAGTCCTTTATATCGGGTTCTGTGTCGATGGTTTCGAAAATTCTTTCGATGTTTCCGGTTGCTTCACTGAAAATGTTAAAAATGCTCGTGAATGAAGAAATCGGCTGCCAGAATCTTGTCATATAGGTGGTAAATGCGGTCAAAGCACCGAGCGTCATTGAACCTTCACCGATAAATTTTATTGCGAAATAGTAAACGCAAATCGTGCCTAAGGTGGAAAGTGTTTCAACAACGGGTCCCATAGTGCAGGAAACGTACATTTCATCAACGAAAGCTTTGTTCGTTTCGTCGTCGAGTCGGACAAGTTCTTTTGAATTTATGTTTTCTCTGTTGAATGCCTGCGTTACCGTTACACCCATAATGTTTTCGTGAATATATGCGGTACGGTTACTTGCTTTTGTTCTGACTATACGTGCGAACTTAATGATTACTTTCTTGAAAAACGTTGCAAAAATGCACAGCGGGATAATTACGATAAAACTTAAAAGCGTCAAACGCACGTTCATAACCATTAAAATTACGAAGATACAAATAAGCTTTATAGCATCTATCAGTAACTGAATCAAATACGCTGAAAGAATGTTCTGCAACCCGTCAATATAACTTGTGATTCTAACAAGAATTTTTCCTGCGGGACGGTCGTCAAAATATTTGAACGAAAGCGTCTGCACATGCTCGAAAATTTCTTTTCGAATATCACGGATAGCGTAGTGACCTAATTTTGTTACGACGACAACTCGCTTTGCCGAAATGAATACTTCGCCGATTATTACTGCACTTACAACGGCAATTACCGTAAAAAGTGTTTTCAAACTGTTTGCGTGTATGCCCGCAGGCGCAAGAATATCATCAATAATGAACTGAATCATCCAAGGCCAAACGAGTTCCACAAGGACTGTGATAATAAGCATAAACAGTCCGCCGAAAAACAGTTTTTTATACGGAAGAATGTACTTTATAAGACGTTTCAGCAGGTGAGTGTTGATTTTTGAAACTTCGGATTCATCATCTAAATATCTGTTTCGTGCCATGATATCGCCCTCCTTTACAATGATTGCAGTACGGTGCTGTACTGCTCCTTGTAAATGTCATAGTAATGACCTTTCATAGCTACAAGCTCATCGTGAGTGCCTCGTTCGATGATTTTACCTTTGTTAAGAACGATGATCTCATCACAGTCCTTAACGGAGGAAATTCTGTGCGCGATGATGACCTTGCTTTTTTCGGATTTCTGCTCGTTAAGCTGTCTGTAAAGTTCTTCTTCGGTTTCCATATCCAACGCACTTGTGGCATCGTCGAAAATCAGAACGGGGGAGTCGTACATAAGCGCACGGGCAATTGAAATACGCTGCTTTTGCCCGCCGGAAAGTCCCATGCCTCGCTCACCGACAATTGTATTGTATTCGTCGGGCATTTTTTTAATAAATTCGTCTGCCTGCGCAATTTTTGCACATTCAATAACATCCTCAAAGGTTGCATCCGGGTGACCGAACGCAATGTTTTTTGCAATTGTATCGGAAAAGAGGAATACATCCTGCAAAACCGGTGCAAAGCACGAACGTGCAACGGACAAGTCAATGTCACGCAGGTCATGACCGTTTACCGATATACTTCCGCTTGTGGGATCATAGAATCGCAAAAGCATATTTGTAAGCATTGTTTTACCGCTTCCGGTAACGCCGACTACACCAAGACTTTTTCCTTGAGGAAGTTCAAAGGAAACGTCGTCGAGAATAACTTTTTTGCTGATTGAAAACGAAACGTGTTCCGCCTTGATATCAACCTTTGAAATATCGGGTTTTACTGCGTTTTTCTTTGACGAAATCGAGGTGCCGTGATTCAAAAAGTTAAATACTTTTTCAGCACTTATTGCGGCTTGCTGTGCTTGACTGAGCCAGTTGCTTGCCTGTTGGAAGGGGGAGAGAATGTAACCCGTATATCCGGCAATGGCAACGAATTCGGCAAGTGTCATGGAAGTGTTAAGTCCGAAAGCATTATCAAGATTTCCGTTGATTACAAGAAGCGCCGACATAATCGTAATGCAGATGTTCGGCAAATAGCAAATTATTCCGAAGGGAATATAACGTTTGCCCCAAACGACCATGTAATCAATGGCGTATTTGCAGAAAGCTTCGTTCTTTTCACTGAACTTTTTCTTTTCCTGTTCTTCCTGAGCATAAGCCTTAACGATTCTTATTCCGTTGATGTTTTCCTGAGTGACCATACTTAAATCGGCACTTGATTCACGGACGAAACGGTAGTGCTTTGAAAAAACTTTACTGAATTTGCTTGAAAAAATATAAAGCGGAACAGTAAAAACGTATGTTGTAAGTACCATTGCGGGACTCATTCTGCCGATCATAATGCTTGCGAAAACAAAACCGAAAAATGCTTCGATGATGGTGGGAACGGTACCTGTAAAGAAGCCCTTTATTATTTCGGTGTCGCCGTTGACAATCGTCAAAATGTTACCGGTGTTTTCCTTATGTAAAAACGATTGAGATTGCCAAAGCATATTGTCAAAAACGTCTTCACGCATTTTGCACACCGCTTTGATGGAACTTTTTGTCATCATCAGTGTTCTGAAATAGGAAAGTGCCTGACGAAGAACAATTATTCCGATCCAAGCGATTGCAAGAATGATGAATAGCTGATCCTTGCTTTTAGGTGTTATGCCTAAAACTGAAAAAGGAGTATCACCGATTACCGATGAAATAATGTACTTTGTTATCTGCGGCAGAAGCATTGCCAACGAAACGATAACAGCACCTATTATCAAATACGTAATCATGATACCCAAATAAGGCAAATAGTAACTGAACAGTTTTCTTAGTGTTTTCATGTGAGCACCTCACATACTGTATTTTGATTTTTTTTCAATATCTTTCTAATAACTATACATTAAGTAGTGCCATAAGTCAATAGATAAACGAAAAAAAATAAAAAACTTTTTTTACAAGAAAAAAATCAGATAAAAAAATTAAAATGTAATTGTAAACTTTTTTTTACAAGTAAATGAAAAATGTCGAAAATATTGTGAAATAGGGACTTTTCGACTTGCGTGACATATATGTGTAAAATAAAAAAAATGTAGTTGGATATTGACTTTCGGTGCTTGAAGTGGTATTATACAGTAGATATTATCTATCAATCTGCAATTTGACCGTACATTATTATATATTAAGAGTGAGTTTTTGAGCAGATTTATTTTAGTACAGGAGGAAAAACATGAAGTCTTTGCTTAACAGAGTGCTTATTTTTGTTCTGGCTACTTCAATCGTATTTTCGCTTTTTACGTGCGTTTCATTTGCCGCACCCGAAGATACGGCTGTTCACGATGACAAGATAGGCAAAACAGAAGAAGAAATCGACAGCGAAGTACAGACTGAAACTGAAAACGAAACCGCAACTTCATCGGCTGCGTTTAACGGAAAAGTTTCAAGTGATTTCGGTTACACCGAATATCTTGCAAAGTACGCAGAAGCTGCCAAGCCCGCAACAAAGATTATCTTATCGGGAAAGGACGCAGTTGAATTTGATTCTGAAACGGGAAACGTTAAAGAATCACTTCCGCTCGTAAAAGTTGCATCAGCCAACGAACCCGACAATCTTAAAGAGGGCGCAGTATTCTATGACGAAGGCATTTGCGGTTGGAAAGTAAATGTTGAGCAGTCCGGTTTCTACAACATCACATTATCGTATTTTGCGTACAGCGAACTTACTTACGTTAAAAACGGTGAAACCGTTAATGCGAAAAGTAAGAGCTCGACAGTTCAGCGCAAACTGTACATTGATGGTGCAGTACCGTTCTATGAAGCACGTCAGGTAAACTTTGAACGTGTTTGGAAAGATTCAAGTCTTATAAAACTTGATTCCGAAACGGGAAACGAAAAGCGTCCCTATCAGGAGGAAACAAGTCAGTGGCAGACACTTGCCGTAAGAGACTATATGGGTTATGAACTTGAACCGCTCCGTTTCTATTTTGAGGCAGGTACACATACCCTTGCATTTGATGCAATCAAAGAAGGTATGGTTGTTGAATATGCTGAACTCAGCCAGGTTGCTGAAGCTCCTGCATACGCTGACCTTGCAAAAGAATATCAGGCAAAAGGATATTCGAAGGCTAACGGCGTAAGTGCGATTACGATTCAGGCAGAAGGTCTTCACGGCGAAAGCAGTTTTTCAGGAAAACAGACATCGTATCTTACTAATGATATAATAAATAAGTACAATAATTATATAAGCCCTGTTGATACAACAGCATACGATGCAACAAAAGACGTTACATACGACATTCTTAAATCTGCACCGACACTCTATGCTATTACCGACAGATCATCTCCGGTAACCGTTCCGTATCACCACAGCAAGATTCGTTATAACACAATCGGTGCTGATAAGTGGGAGAGTCCCAACGAATGGATTCAGTGGAACGTAAACGTTGAAAAAGCAGGTCTTTATGCAATTACGTTCAAGGCACGTCAGAACGTGTTGAACGGAATGTACACAACCCGTAAGCTTACCATCAACGGTGTTCAACCGTGTAAGGAAGCGGGCAATCTCAGATTTGAGTATAGCAACTCATTCAATAATTACACGCTGGGCGATGAAACCAACGGTACTTATTACTTCTATCTTAACGAAGGAAAGAATGCTATCCGTCTTGAAACGTCGTTGGGTAACCTCGGTGACCTTCTTGCCGAAGCACAGTCAAGCTTGTCTCAGCTTAACGTTGCTTACAGAAGAATTCTTATGATCACCGGTGCAAGCCCCGACCCGAATGCTGACTATATGCTTAACACGATGGTTCCCGATGCATTGCAGATCATTCACGATCAGTATGAGGGACTCAACGATCTTGAAAACCGTTTCATCGAAGTTTTCGGTAGAGGCGCAAGCGCTCAGCTTTCAAGCTTAAAGACAATGATTCTTCTTCTTGAAGAAATGGATAAGGACTATACCGATATCGCAAGCTTGTTCTCAAACTTCAAAGCTGATATCGCTTCAATGGGTACATGGATTAACGATATGAGCAAGACTCCTCTTGAACTTGACTATATCGTAATCAGCCCCGAAGAGGAAGTTGCAAGTATCCCCGCAGCAGATGCCGGATTCTTTGCAAAGGTTCTTCATGAAGTACGTTCGTTTATCGCATCCTTCACTGAAGACTACGATAACATCGGCGGAACTGTTGCTTCAAACGGACAGGAACCTGTTGAAGTTTGGCTTGAAACAGGTGCCGGCCTTACCGGTTCACGTGATAACGCAACGATTCTTAAACAGTTGATTGATGATATGTTCACCGCTGAAACAGAAATTACGGTAAGCACACGTCTTGTTGCCGCAGGTTCACTTCTTCCTTCGGTACTTTCGGGAATCGGTCCTGACGTTTGTCTTTCACGTAGTGCTGAAAACGCAGTAAACTATGCTTTGCGTGGTGCAGTTATGAACCTTGCAGATAATGAATTGTTCCCGGATTATGCAGACGTTCTTAAAAATACTGAGCGCTATTATTCAAGCGCAGTAGAACCCTATACATTTGGTAACGGTATTTTCGCAGTACCCGAAACTCAGGACTTCTATATGATTTTCTACCGTACGGATATTCTTGAGGAAATGGGACTTGAACCTCCGGAGACATGGCAGGATGTTTATAACATCATCGGCGAATTGCAGAATCAGCAAATGACGTTCGCAATGCCCGTTCCCGTAGTAGGTTCTGTCGGAAGTGGTGAAATGTCATACGCAATGCTTCTTTACCAGAAGGGCGGACAGATTTACACCAACGACCGTACAACAACTGACCTTGCAACAGACGCAGCTCTTGATGCATTTAAGGAATGGACTCAGTTCTATACACTTTACGATATCCCCAATACTTACGACTTTGCAAACCGTTTCAGAACAGGTGAAGTTCCGATAGGTATTGCAAGTTACAGCCAGTATTCACAGCTTGCCGTTTTCGCTCCTGAAATACAGGGCCTTTGGGAATTCTCACTCGTTCCCGGAACAGTTAAGACTGATGAAAACGGTGAATCTTATGTTGACCACTCATGCGCAAGCTCCACATCCGGATGCATTATGCTTTCAATAGATACTTCAAACGAAAAGGGTGTCAACAAAGTTAAACGTGCTTGGGAATTTATGAAATGGTGGACAGGTGAGGATGCTCAGTACCGCTTCGGTACCGAAATCGAAAGTTTGCTTGGTGCAGCAGCACGTTATCAGACAGCAAACCTTCAGGCAATGTCAAGACTTCCGTGGGAAAAGAAATCAATGGAAATGATTCAGAAACAGTGGTCTCACGCAAAAGCAATTCCGCAGATTCCCGGCGGTTACTACACCGGACGTAACATCGAATTTGCTTGGAAAGAAGTTATCAACAACGATACTGATCCAAACACAACGTTTATGGAATACATCAGTAAGATCAATCAGGAAATTGCACGTAAACGTGAAGAATTTGCTGATAAGATCGCAGATTTAACGAAAGGAAGTGCGGCATAAATGACTAACGAAACTACTCCGAAGAAAAAGTCGTTCTTTGCTGATTGGCTGAGCTACAAGTTCAAAGAAATGCGCAAGAACGGCAATCTGTACTTGTTTATGGCACCGTACTTGCTGGTATTTACAGTATTCACCGTATTACCAGTTTTCGTTGCAATCTATTTCAGTTTTACTTACTTCAACGTACTTGAACCTCCTGTTTGGACAGGGTGGACCAACTACATTCGACTCTTTACCGCCGACGATTTGTTTATGACTTCGTTTAAGAACACAATCTTCTTTGCGGTAATCATCGGACCCGGCGGATATGTAATGTCACTGTTCTTTGCTTGGCTCATTAACGAGCTGGGCAGAAGAACAAGAGCGGTAATGACACTGTTCTATTATGCTCCGTCTTTGGCAAACGTATTTGTTGTTTGGAAAATTATTTTCTCATCAGATACGTACGGCTTGCTTAACGGTTTCCTTCTTAATACCGGACTTATCCAAAGCAACATCAAATGGCTTGAAAACGTTGACTATATCGTCCCTTGCTGCTTGATAGTAATTCTTTGGTCGTCACTCGGAACAAGCTTCCTTACGTTCATTGCAGGTTTGCAGAACGTTGACCGCACTCTTTATGAGGCAGGCGCTATCGACGGTGTTAAAAACAGATGGCAGGAACTTTGGTACATCACACTTCCTTATATGAAGCCGCAGCTTATGTTCGGTGCGGTTATGAGTATTACCGGTGCTTTCTCAGTCGGCGCAGCTATCACAAACCTTGTTGGCTTCCCGTCTCAGGACTATTGCGCAAATACTCTTATCCACTTGATGGAAGACTATGCTAACCAAAGAATGGAACTTGGTTATGCCTGCGCTATTGCAGTTCTCTTGTTCCTTATGATGATCATTACCAATAAGATCATTAAGAATTTACTTGCGAAGGTTGGTGCATAAGATGGCTAAGAAACTTAATCGTTCCGGTGCAGGTAATTTCGCAGGAATTCTTTTCCTTATTATCGTTGCTTGCTTCATGGTAATGCCTATGGTATATGCCGTAGGTAACTCATTCAAACCTATGGACGAATTGTTCAAGTTCCCGCCTACGCTGCTTCCTAACAGATGGGTTACAACAAACTACAGCGATTTGTTCGTACTTATGAGCAATTCTTGGGTTCCTTTCTCCAAGTATTTGTTCAACACGATTTTTATTACTTCAGTTGGTACTTTCGGTCAGATCGTTTTCTGCTCAATGTGCGCTTATCCGCTTTCTCTTTATGAGTTCCCGGGCAGAAAATTTATCTCGGGCGCTATCGTTACTGCTCTTATGTTCAACGGTACCGTTCTTTGGATCCCGCTTTTCATGATTAAAGCAAAGCTTGGTATGATCGATACTTATTGGGCTATCATCGTTCCTACATTCGGTAACTCAATGGGTATGTACCTTATGCAGCAGTTCATGGGACAGATTCCCAAATCACTTATTGAAGCCGCTCGTATTGACGGTGCAGGAAGCTTTAAGATCTTCTGGTCAATCGTTCTTCCGCAGGTTAAATCAGCTTGGCTTACATTGATGATTTTCTCTGTTCAGAGCCTTTGGAACTTGGGTGCTTCGGTATTTATTCAAAGCGAAAAGCTTAAAACATTGCCTTATGCACTTACACAGATCGTTTCAACAGGTATTGCCCGTCAGGGTGTTGCCAATGCCGTAACGGTAATTCTTATGGTTGTTCCCATTGCAATGTTCATCTTCTCGCAGAGCAACATTATCGAAACAATGGCAACATCAGGTATGAAGGATTAAGGGGGTGCCGGATATGAAAATGAAAAAAATTGCTTGTCTGGTACTCACACTTGTTGTAATTGCTTCTTTATCAATCACAACATTTGCCGCTCCGTATCAGAACTACACTGTTACCGAATCCGGTATTTATCCGGAACCTCAGGCGTATGTACCGGATCAAATAATTGATTCCGGTGTTATCGGACTGGAAAACCTTGACGGAAAAGCACTTAGCAATCCGCAGGATTTAACTCAGTTCAATTTGACTGAATATATTATCGTTTCAGATACAGGTAATAACCGTGTTATCGTGCTTGACAAAGATATGAAAACCGTAAAGCAAATTATCTCAACTTGGGATAATAAGGGAGAGGAAGATAGCTTCAATACTCCTAACGGACTTTTTATGTTCGAACACGAGCAGAATTATCTTTATGTATGCGATACTGCTAATAAGCGAATTGTAAGATTCTTATTTGAAGAAGAAAGCGACACTTTCGTTTTTGACAGAACCTATGATGACCCGGATATTTCACAGTACTTCTCAGATTTGTCACCGGTTGATGCTGATGGCGAAAATGAAAAAGATAAGGTACAGCCTGAAAGTACACCTACGGCTGAACCCACAGAAAATGCAGACAAGGAAACTACGGCTACAACCGAAGTAACCGAGAATGCAGATAAAGCAACAGAAAAAACGGATGCAGCAGATAAAACTGAAGCAACTGATGCAGCCGAAAAGACAGATACAACAGAAAAAACGGATACAACGGATAAAACCGAAAATGACAATGAAACGGAAATCGATACAAGCATTATCACCGGAACTTCAAGCGTAGCAGAAGTTACATACAAACCTCTTAAGGTTGTAGTTGACAGTGCTGAACGTTTGTTTGTAGTATCGAAAGACTGCTATCAGGGTCTTGTTGAACTTGATGCAGACGGCGTTTTCTCAAAATTCTTCGGTGCGACTAAAACTAAGCAGACGCTTTCGTCATTGCTTAACAGATTGTTCACCGCATCTGCTAAATCAAAAATGCAGCAGAACCTTTCAACTGAATACAGTAACGTAACAATGGATGCTGAAGGATTTGTTTACGGTACTATTTCACAGATCAAGGTTGCTGATTTATCATCGCACTTCAAGAACTCAACTGAAATCGGTGCTGCACTCAGAAAACTTAATGCGGCAGGCTCAGACGTTCTTCAAAGACAGGGAATCATTCCTCCGTCAGGAGATATGGGTGATGAGGAAAACAGATCAACGTATTCATTTATCGTTGACGCAACTGTTTCGCAAAACGGATTAACGAGCATTCTTGACTCACAAAAGGGTAGGGTATTTACTTATTCTTCAACTGGCGAATTGCTTTATGTATTCGGTGCTTTGGGACAAAGACAGAATAACACCGGTAAAGAAGTTTCATCTTCAAGAGAAGAGCAGGTCGGATTTACAAAAGGAACAACACTTCTTCCCACCGCAATCGAACTTCTTAAAGATGACGAAACAATCGTTATTCTTGATGCTTCGGGCGCACAGATGACAACTTATACACCTACTGAATACGGTCTTGTTCTTCGTGATGCAGTAAACAGCCATGAGGAAAGAAGATACGAAGATGCTTTGGCAGCATGGAACAAAATCCTCGGTATGTCATCAAACTCATCAATAGCATATCGCGGTATCGGTAAAATCAAATATCTTCAGGCATCTGAAGAAATTGATTCCGAAAAACAGCGTGCAGGATATCTTGAAGCGGCTGATTACTTTATGGACGGATTCTCTCAGGAAGAATACGGTAAAGCATTCTATAAATACAGAGATAAAGTTCTTGAAGACATTATGCCTTATATGCTTACCGGTATCATCGTTATCGTTGTTGCCGCAGTCGTAATCAGTACGGTTAAGAAATTCAGACACTTTATTAAAACGGGAGGTAGAAACGAATAATGAACGCACTTAAAACTTTCGGAAACGACTTGAAATATGCTTTTCACGTTGCTACCCACCCGCTTGACGGATTCTGGGATCTTAAACATGAAAAACGCGGCAAAATGTATATTGCGATTTTGTTCATTTTCATGTTTGTTATCACAAGTATTCTTGATAAACAGTTTAACAACTATTTCTTCAACGAATTAAAAGTTTTCCCCGAAAAGATTAACGTTGTAGGTACTTTCGTTAAGGTTGCACTCGTTGTTGTTATATGGGTTGCCGCTAACTGGGGACTTACAACACTGTTCGACGGTGAGGGAAGTATGAAGGATATTCTTCTTTATACAGGATACTCAATGCTTCCGGTTGTACTTTCGCAGATACTTTTGCTTCCGCTTACAAACGTTTTGACATCCAACGAAGCAACGATTATTTCGCTTGTTACCTATGTGGGTATTGGCTGGACGGCAATACTGATTTATACCGGAACAATGACAACGCATCAGTACTCCGGCGGAAAGACTTTTATCACATTACTCTTTATTCTTCTTGGTATGGTAATCATCGTTTTCTTAGGACTTATGTTCTTCTTCCTTGTTCAGGAAATATGGAACTTCGGATTTACAATATACCGTGAATTAGAGCTTAGAAGGTAACGGGGAGGCAAAAATATGAAAAAGAAAATCGTTTCAATACTTCTCGTTGCAGTAATGATTCTTCCTTTGATTGCATTCACGGGATGTACTACCGAAAAGAAATCAGGATACATTACTCCCACAAACGACGAACCTGCTTTTGTATTTAACGAAAGCAAAACCATCGTGCGTGAGGACGAAGATCCTTCAAAGAATACTACGTTTGTTTTAGCTGAAGAAAATGACAACTATGCACTTTATTTCAGCGAAGGCATTTTGGAAATCGCTCTTCAAAATAAAAAGACCGGCGAAGTATGGTATTCGAACCCCACTCAGAGCGAGAGGGAAAAGGGTATCAAAAGTGAAATGAGCAGTCAGCTCACACTCTTCTACCTTAATAAGGAAAACGGCAGCCAGAAAACTCTTGAAAGCTTTATGGACTGCATACTTAACAAAAATGACGAAACAGGTCTTAACCAGTATTATGTTGTAAACCATGGCGGTCATCTCCGTGTTGTTTACATTCTCGGTCAGATCAAACCCGATTACTGTATTCCCACATGTCTTGACGAAGACAGAGCAGTTGAATACATTGATAAGCTTAAAAATACCGAAGGATATCTTGCAGTATCCAAGTATATAAGCGGCGGTAGCATCTATTCTAAGATTACTCCGACAACATGGGCTTCATATCCTTCAGACCGTCAGGATGAACTTCTTGCAATCGCTCCCAATATGGAGGATTACATCAAAGAGGGTAAAGCCGTTTACATTATCGGTGATAACACAAAGTGGAATAACAACCGTGTTATGTCACAGATTCAGGACGGTTTCGTAAATGTTATCGGATTGTCTGTTGAAGAAAGAGATAAAATCAATGAGGACTTCGGTGTTGTAATCGACCCCGCAAAGAACTTCTATATTCCCGTTGATTACACTTTGACCGAAAACGGCTTGACCGTTAATATCCCCAACGAAGAAATTCAGTATGATACAAATACATTTGCTATTTCAACATTGAATGTTCTTCAGTATTTCGGATCCGCTTCGGAAAAGGAAGAGGGATATATGTTCGTTCCCGACGGTTCGGGTTCAATCGTTAAATTCAATAACGGTAAAACAAATATTTCCGACTCCATCAAAGTTCAGCTTTACGGACTTGATGACGGTCGTGAAATAAGCACAAGACCTTATTTCAATGAACAGGGCAATCTTCCCGTGTTCGGTATCAAGAAAGCAACAAGCGCTATGTTTGCAATCATCGAAAGCGGTGACGCAAATGCAACAATCGTAGCTGATATCGCAGGTAAGAATACCAATGTTCAGGACAGAAACAGATGTTATACCTCGTTCAAACTTTCCGAATATATGGAAATGGAATTCAAGAGCTCGGGCAAGACATCAAGAATTTATCAGTCAAAGAGAAATGCCGCAGACATTACAGTTTCATATACGATTCTTGACGGTGAAAAGGCTAATTACAGCGGAATGGCTGAATATTACAGAAACTACCTTATTGATAAGGGAGTTCTTAAAAAGAAAGATTTCTCATCAGTTCCGTTTAATATCGAAATCGTTGGTGCGTACGATCATAAGACCGCATTCCTTGGCGTAAGCTATACTGAAATGCGTGCATTGACAACCTTCGATCAGTGTCAGGAACTTATCCAAAAACTTTATGATGCCGGAATTACCAATATATCACTTAACTATAAGGGTTGGGCTAATAACGGACTCAGAAACAGTGCATTTAACAGAGCAAAAGTTCTTAACTCACTCGGAGGAAAGAGCGGTTTAGCAGACTTACTTGCATTTGCCGATAAACTTGGCGTAAATCTTTATTTCGAAACAGAACTTGCTTTGGTTTACGAATCCGAAATGTTTGACGGCTTCTCACAGCTTACTCAGGCATCAAGATATGTTTCCCGTGATATTGCACATCACTTCCAGTATGTTACAGACTGGAACACGGCATCAAAGAATAATGACGCAATCATTGTTTCGCCGTCAGTTATTTACAATATCAGAAACATTGAAAACAGCAACAAGGGATATGCAACAAAACTTCTTAACGATCTTAACAAACTGAATGTTAAAGGTGTAAGTTTAGGAAGCTTGGGTTACAATCTTCCCGGAAACTACAAAATCAAGGATTTCTACGATAGGGCAGACACAGCAAAAACTTACTTGGCAGTTGCTGAAAAGTATGCTGAATCAATGAATGTTATGGCTAAGAAAGCAAATGCTTATATGCTTCCTTACGTAAACTCAATATTTGAAATCAGTAATACAAGCTCTATGTTCAACTTGACTGATGCATCAGTTCCGTTCTATCAGATGGTTATTCACGGCAGCGTTGAATATTCCGGCGAACCGATCAACCTTAACGGTGACGCAAGAAAGACCTTCTTACAGGCTGTTGAAGCAGGTTCCGGAATGTACTATCGTTGGTGCTATGCTTCCAACGGCGATGTTAAGGATCTTTGGTTCGACGGTATGTATTCATTGAGCTATGAGTCATGGATTGATGATGCTATTAAGATGTACAAAGAATACAATGACATTCTCGGCGCAACTGCCGATGAATACATTGTTGCTCACGAAAACGTTGCTGAAGATGTTAATAAGGTAACATACAGCGACGGAACAACGATTTATGTAAACTACAATTCATACGATTACACTGCTGCTGACGGCACTGTCGTTAAAGCTGAATCATTTGCGAAAGGGGGAAATAACTAATGAAAAAACCAAGAACTTATAAATTGGGATTGATGACCAGACGCTCTCTTTACGGTTGGCTGTTCATTCTTCCGTTTATCATCGGTTTGATTTTCTTCGTACTTTCTCCTCTTTACACTGCACTTGTTTTGTCGTTTAACGTTCAGACGTTTAACAGTGTAACAAACGTAACAAGTATTTCACCTCACGGATTTACCGCTTATATTGAAGCTTTCACGGAGCAGGCAAACTTTATTACAAAGTTGATTGCTTCCGGCGGAAACCTTATTATTATGGTTCCCTGCATTTTGATATTCAGCTTCTTGATGGCTAATATCCTTAACCAGAACTTCCATGGCAGAACACTTGCCCGTGCAATTCTGTTCATGCCGGTTATTACCTCAGCAGGTATCGCTGCTTCGTTGCTTGGTAACGGCGGTGCGGTTGACTCCGAGCAGATGGCAAACGTTGGCTCACAGGCAATGAATCTTGCAGGAAGTATTCAGGAATCTATCGGCGGTACGTTCGGTCAGTTCGTCGGAACTGCTTTTGATAAATTATCTTCAATTATCAACGGCTCCGGTGTTCCTACATTGATTTTCCTTGCAGGTCTTCAGACAATTTCTCCGTCAATCTTTGAATCTTCAAAGGTTGAAGGTGCTACCGGTTGGGAAAACTTCTGGAAGATCACCTTCCCGATGATCAGTCCTATGATCCTTGTTAATGCCGTATATTCAATGATTGACGTTCTTTGCGGAATGTCAAACCCGATGCTTTCGTATCTGTTCAGTCAGACGGGCGTTGCGGACCAGGTTGATATTATGGCAATGAGCTGGATGTATTTCCTTATGGTTACGATAGTAATAAGCGTCGTTGCAGGAATTATTTCTAAACTTGTTTACTATGAGAACTAAGGAGGTGCAAATAATGGAAAAAACAGAAAAAGTAAAACTTACAAATGAAGTTGGGGCAGAGGAAGTTGATAACTTCGTCATTCCCACACTGACCGGCTGGCAGAAATTCAAAAAAGTCGTTTTCGGTCAAACAACGTTGAACATTATTTGGGGTATCCTTCGTGCAATACTTCTCATTGGTATCAGTTATCTTGTAGTTTATCCTATGCTTATTACATTGATAACTTCATTCATGACCAAGGCTGACGTATATGATCCTACGGTTATCCTTATTCCCACAACGTTTAATTTCGGTACTTACGTTGCTATGTGGAAGTTTGCTAACATTCCTTCACTTTATCTTGCATCGTTCTCATCTTCTTTGGCTTTCGCTCTTTTGCAGATGTGCTCCTGTATGCTTGTTGCTTACGGTCTTGCAAGATTTAAGTTCAAGGGAAATAACTTCTTCTTCCTTATGTGTATCTTCACATTGATGGTTCCCATTCAGATGCTTACCACTTCAATGTACTTCAGATACAAGGCATTTAACCCGTTGTATATGTTCACTTTCGGCGAACAGCTTTACCGAGTTCCCAATATCGACCTTACAAGAGGTTGGACGGCTATCGGATTGCTGAGTGCAACTGCGACTATGTACAGAAACGGCTTGTTCGTATTCTTGCTTCGTCAGTATTTTGTAAACCAGCCTAAGGAACTTGAAGAAGCTGCATATATCGACGGCGCAGGTCCTTTCAGAACATTCGTTCAGGTTATGCTTCCTTCGGCAGTGCCGATGCTTGTTACCGTATTCCTGTTCTCGTTCGTATGGCAGTATAACGATAAGTACTATATAAGCGTTCTTAACCCGACCGCTAAGGTTATGGCTACACAGATCGCAGATATGGGCAGCAAGTACGTTGTAGGCGTTCTCGGTATCACCGGTGATGCGGTACTTGGTTCACTGTATCAGTCAGCATGTACCGTTATGCACGTTGCTCCTATCGTTATTCTTTATTGCTTCTGCCAGAGATTCTTTGTACAAAGCATTGAACGTTCAGGTATGGTTGGCTAATAAAATTAAAAAGCAATTCTGAAAAGAATTGCTTTTTTCTTACAAAAAACAAAAGGTACTGAAAAATCAGTACCTTTATTTTTTATTTTGACATAACACTGTGAGAAAGAAGTGCGGCTTCTTCATTCGGTAAGCACTTCAGTTTATAAACGGGCACTTCTGTTATCAATTTGTCTAACAAGTACAGTAGAGTGTCCATCTTCGGAGCAGCGGTTTTTCTAAGCGTTTGAGTCATTAAACATTCAAGAATTTCAAGCTTATCAGTCATTAAGCTTATTGAATTTTCATTTCCACGCTCTATGAAGCAGATTGCTTTAAGCGGAAGTTTAACATTCTTATTTAATGCACTTGAGCCGCTCCATGGAGTCCCATAAACATAGAATTTACCGTTTATATACCTCAAGGCGGGCTTGTCATCGTTTATAATATAAGCGTCCTTAAAACAGCGTTTCCAAAGGTTTGTGTGGGTTGACTTGCCTGTTCCGGAATCTGCAGAAAATAAATAGGCATTTCCGTCAAGTGCAACGGATGAAGAATGCAGTACCATACCGTCGTTTTCAAGCAGGCAAGAGCAAAGTTTTATCTGCATCAAAACATATTCCCAATCGGAAATTTTCGCTTCGGGATGATTTTTCTTAAATGCTTCAACGGCGCCTTGCGATATATCAAATGTATAATCCGGAGAATCGCTATATTCAACTTTATAGGGCTCTGCTTGAACGCCGGTCCTGCCGGAAGGTTCAAGGTTTATCAATAAGTCGGCAATTTTATATGTATTCATTGGAATTTAGTGTTCTTTTCTGCAAGGTCGATAATATACTTGCCGTAATCGCTTGTCTTTGTTTCTTCGCCCAAAGCACGAAGTTGTTCTGTTGTAATAAATCCTCTGCGCCAAGCAATTTCTTCAATACATGAAATATAGAATCCCTGAAGTGACTGAACTGCGTGTACATAGTTTGATGCAGTAAGCATACCCTCGGGTGTGCCGGTATCAAGCCATGCCATGCCTCTGCCCATAAGAATAACATTTAATTCTTTGCTTTCCAAATAAGCGTTGTTTACGGCTGTAATTTCGATTTCTCCGCGTGCAGAAGGCTTAACGTTCTTTGCAATTTCAATTACACGGTTATCGTAGAAGTAAAGTCCGGGTACAGCAAAGTTGCTCTTGGGTTCCTGCGGTTTTTCTTCAATGGAAATAACTTTGTGATATTTATCAAATTCAACTACGCCGAATGCTCTCGGATCGGAAACGGGATAACCGAATATGGTTGCGCCGCTTTCGAGAGTTTTAGCACGGAACAGTAACTGCGAAAAATTCTGACCGTAGAATACGTTATCGCCAAGAATAAGGCAAACATTATCTTCGCCGATGAATTCTTCACCGATAATAAATGCGTCGGCGAGGCCTCTCGGAGTTTCCTGAACTGCATACGAAATTTTTATTCCCAAACGGGTTCCGTCACCTAAAAGTTTTTTGTAAAGCGGTGTGTCGTCGGGAGTTGAAATTATAAGAATTTCATCAATTCCCGCTAAAAGCAGAATGGAAAGGGGATAGTAAATAAGCGGCTTGTCATAAATTGCCTGAAGCTGTTTCGAAACTACCTTTGTCATGGGATAAAGACGAGTACCTTTTCCGCCTGCTAAAATAATACCTTTTGTTTTTTTCATTTTTGTTGCCTTTCTTTAATCAAGAAGCTGTGCTTCCGTTAATTTTGAAATAAATTTATCAATATCGGCAGAAGCAGTTGCTTCGTCAATATCGTATTCGTCAAGTAATTTGTTAAGTAATTCTTCCTTGGAACATTCGTTTTTTAGAATGTCGAACATATAGGATGCAGTGTCGTTTAAGGTAATAATTCCGTCAAAAGAGGAAACTGCATTAGTTGAAACAACAACGTGCATACCGGCAATATCTTTTTTAATAAATCCTTCTTTAATCTTCATAAAATACTCCTAAGTTTAATATGTTTATATTATACATCAAAGTATAATAAAGTGTCAACATATCTTAAATATATTAAAATAAATTTTGATTTTTTGTAAATAAAGGGTTGACAATTATTTGCATGCATGATATAATCATCTGCGATGGTAGAAGAATATTCTACTTGGCCGTCAATCGGTAAATAATTTGCGCAAATATTTATAAGGATTGGTGTTAGAAATGAAAAAGAAGTATTTGAACCCGGAAATCGATATTGTTGAGATCAAAAACAATGTTTCTCTTCAAGACGAAAGTGCTATCTTGGAAGAAGATTTTACTGACTAATATCGAAAAAATCAGGCCGCTGTTTCAGCGGTCTTTTTTTGCATAAAAACATAAAGAAAATGGCAATATCTCTTGGGATATTGCCATTTTATCATATATATTAGTTATTATAAAAACGAGAATACGTTAAATGCCTGCAACAGAATAAGCAAAAGCAAAATCGGTGAAACGAATTTGATCATTATAACGTACAAGGTGCGGCGTGTGAATTTTTTGTTTCCACGGCCAATGTTTACTTCCTCGATAACCGATTCGGGTTTGCAAACCCAACCGACAAGGATACAGGTCAATAATGCGACTATCGGAAGAAGCAAATTATTTGCAATATAGTCAATAATATCAAGTATTTGCTGACCTTGTGCACCGTTGGGAAGAGTTGCTTCAAAGTACCAAATGTTATAACCGAAGCAAACGATCAATCCGACGATAGTTGAAAAAAGGAAAGTAACTGTCGTTGCTTTAGGTCGGGAGAACTTAAATCTGTCAATCAAAGTAGAAGCGATTGTTTCCATAAGTGAAATTGCAGAAGTAAGTGCAGCGAAAAGCACGAGAATGAAGAATAATGCACCGATGATCGTTCCGATAATACCCATCTGCTTGAAAATGGAGGGGAGAGAAACGAACATCAAGCTGGGACCTGCTTTGGTAAGACCTTCGGAACCCTGGAATGCATATACTGTGGGAATCATAATCAAACCTGCAAGGAGAGCAACACCGGTATCGAAAATTTCGATTTGGTTTATTGAAGAAACAAGGTCGCTGTCTTTTTTGCAATAGGAACCGTATGTAATCATAATACCCATAGCAAGGCTCATTGAATAGAACATTTGTCCCATAGCATCAAGGGCAATAGAAAGGAACTTGCTGAAGGTTATTCCCGTGAAATCGGGAATAAGGTAGATTTTTAATCCGTCAAGAGCGGAACGAACGGTACCGTCAGCATCTGTGCTTGAAAGGGTAAGAGAATAAATTGCGATACCGATAATCAAAACGAACAAAACCGGCATCATGAACTTAGACGCTTTTTCGATACCTTTTTCAACGCCGAAAATAACAACAACGGCGCAAATAAGCATAAATACCAAGAACCAAATAATCGGAGAAACGTTATCGGTTATAAATCCACTGAAAAAGTCGCCTACGCCGGATTCATAGATTTTTGTTGCACCGCCGGAAGCGTACGTAAAAGCATATTTAGTAACCCAACCGCCGATAACACTGTAATACGGGAAGATAATTATGGGAACGATAGTTGCTATCCAGCCGATAAAACCGAAATTTTTGTTCATTCTTCCGTATGCCTGCAAAGGGCTTACACCGGTTTTTCTGCCGATAGCGATTTCGGTAGTCATAAGAGCGAAACCAAACGTAAGGGCAAAGATAATATAAATAAAAATAAAAATACCGCCGCCGTCTTTTGCTGCTAAATAGGGAAAGCGCCAAAGATTTCCTAAACCGATTGCGGAACCTGCTGCGGCAAGAATAAATCCAAGCGTGCTTGAAAATCCACCGCGGGACTGCTTGTTTTCCATAAATTCACCTCAAATATAAAAATACTTTATTCATTATATCACAAAATTTTCAAAATGCAAGCAAATATATTTTTTAGGTATATATTTGTTTGTTGATAATATAATTTAGTCGGGTGATTATATGAAAAACAGTTTGCTTAAAGTTATTTGCTTGATTCTGGCTATTATTTCGATTTATATGTTGCCGGTAAAAACGGAAAGCAGGTACGAAACAGAATGTGTGAACGACTATCCTTTGATGAATTTTGTTATTGTAATTGATGCAGGACACGGCGGAGAAGACGGGGGAGCAATAGGAATAAAAACGTTAACCCGTGAAAAAGATATAAATCTTGAAATTGCGAAAAAGACAAGAAATTTGTTTGAAAGTGCAGGGGCGACCTGCGTAATGACAAGAACTGACGAAAAAGCGCTATGCAACGGAAAATACAGTAAAATGGCGGATATGAAAGCAAGGGCGGAGATAATAGAAAGGTCAAATCCATATATAGTAATAAGTATTCATTGCAACAGTTTTCCGCAAAGTAAAAATGTAAAAGGTGCGCAGATGTTTTATTATCCCGGCTCGGAAACGGGACAAAAACTTGCGGAAAGTATTCAAGGCAGTTTGAAAAATATAGTGGACAACAGTAATAACAGACAAGTGAAAAGCGAAGATTTTTATATGCTGCGCCACGGAAATTCTACTAACGTTATGATAGAGTGCGGTTTTTTGTCATCGCCTGAGGAAGAAGAAAAACTGATTTCGAGCGAATATCAGGACCGTATTGCGTATAGCGTTTTTGACGGAACGACAAAATACATAAAAAGCATAACGTGCGAATAAAAATGTGTAAAATAAAGCGTAACGGCATAATTTTATATGCTGTTACGCTGAAATTTTTTGTTATAATCCAATGTTGTAGGGAAGTTTGCCTTCGGCGGGAATTAAACCTGCAAGCACGTCAATACAGTATTTTGTATTATCAAAGTTGTTGCAGCCTGCGATAATTCGCTTAAAATGAGGCAAATCCTTTAATATATTCGGGTTACCGAAATATACGAGTGTAGACGATCTGCCGGAGATAATCAACGATTCTGCAAGTTTTTTTGCTCTGTCGGTGAAACTTTCACCGCCCACATAGGGAAGCCATTCGGTAAAGTAGACAAATACGGTATCATCGTATTTAAGACTTGTTTGTACCGCATTAAACATATTTGCTTTTGTAGGAAATTCCCTTACGGAAATAACTTCGGAATTGGGAAAAAGCTTTTTGATATGCGCCGCAAGTGCATTTGGTCTGAACCAATGAACTGTGTCGTCTTCATCGGCAATATCTTGTTTTTTAACGGAAAAATCTTCATCAACACGTGTCATCATAATAAACAGATGGTTTCCGTCCCTTGTGATTTCCGGAACATTTTCATCGTCACGTATTTCAATAATACTTCTTCTGTTTATATCATCAACGAATAATGCGTCCTCAGATGTGGGAGTGTACGGATTTTCCACAACGGTCTTGTGTTGTGCTTCAAGAACACGGCGAGCCGCTTCGTTAATTCTATCTTCGGAAAGTTCGCCTGCATTATAGGCATTCGTAACGGATTCCTGTGCCCTGACGGCGGTCCAGTCAAGCGCAATATCGTTTCCGGCATAAATTGCCTGCGCAAAACGCTTATCACCGTACCGTGCACATATTCCCATCATATCAAGGTCATCGGTTATTGCTATTCCGTCAAAACCTGCGTTTCGAATTATATCAATTACATCCTTTGAAACCGTTGCGGGATTTTCACTGTCTATTTTCGGAACGGTGTGATGACCGGTCATTATTCCGTCAAGCAATCCCATTTTGTTAAGTTCAATGTATGTGTATATGAAATTTTCCGTCAATTCTTCTTTTGTATATGGGCAAACATCTTCAAAAAGGTGTGTATCGACAGTTGAACCCGTGCTGGGATAGTGCTTTGTAATAGCAATTATTCCGGCATCGTGTAATCCTCTTATGTATGCGGCGGCATGCTTAACTATTCCGTCCTTGTCAAGCAAAAATGACCTTGTGGGACAGGTCAGCTTCAAGCCGGCAGGGTCTAAAATAGGACCGCAAATTGCGTTAAAACCGTCGGCTCTTGCGGCGGCGCCTACCGCACGGGCATATTTATATGTTGCTTCAACATC
>JAZRYL010000028.1:0-16737 GCA_045600705.1 Clostridia bacterium
ATTGATTCACTGCCCACCAAGAAGATTTATAACCTTGGAGAAACATTGGATTTAGCCGGACTTAAAGTAAAAGCATATTTAAGCGATGAAACAACTGTTTACATAACTGACTATACAGTTTCGGGCTTTGACAGTTCAACCGTCGGCACGAAAGAAATTACCGTTAGTTATAAAGGCGTGAGCACAGTGTTCACGGTTATGATTAAGGGAACGGTAGAGGTTGACCCGAACGACCCGATTATTCCGCATGACGAGAATAATATTCTTGAAATGTTTATCAAAACTTTGCCCAAGAAACGGTTATACGATATAAACGAAAGTTTTGATTTGACAGGAATTCAAGTATGCCTTTATCTTGCGGATGAAAGTATAATTGAAATAACAGATTATGCTGTTTCCGGCTTTGACAGTTCTGCGGCGGGAATAAAGGAAATAACTGTTTCGTATAAAAAATTCAGTGCAACGTTCACGGTAACGATTAGGGGAAGTTATGAAGAAACGGGCGACACTGATCCCGTTAATCCGCCTGCATCAAAGGATATAGTTGAAGTTGTCATTAGTTCTTTGCCGACAAAAAGAATATACAATTTAGGCGAACCTTTTGAACCTGCAGGAATAGTTATAAGTGCATATCTTGCTGATGAAACTCAGGTCAGAATTACAAACTTTACACTTTCGGGATTTGAAAGTGACACAATCGGAACAAAAACAATAGTTGTAACTTACGATAAATACACTTTGGAGTTTGTTGTAACTGTAAAAGAACCTGTAATTGATTATAATCATGTTTGGGATGACGGAAAAGTAATTAAGGAAACGTCATGCAAACAATCGGGAATGAAAGTATTGACGTGCCGGCATTGTGGCATAACAAAAACAGAAGTAATAGAAAAACTTCCGCATTCTTTCGAAGAATGGTTCACCAACGAAACGGAACATTGGCATATTTGCTCTGTATGTAAGGAAGAATTTGACCGTACACAGCACAGTTACGATAATCCCTGCGACTCAACGTGTAACGGATGCGACTATGTAAGGTCTACCGGACACCGCTATGAATCTAAATGGAGTGGCGACGGAACACATCATTGGCACGAATGTGCAAACTGCAACAGCCGAACTGATATCGGCGACCATATTTTCGTTGACGACGAATGCAAAATTTGTTATGAAACAAAAATCAAAAAACTTTCAATTGTCAATGATGCCAAGATATTCCCTGATGTAACTAATGAATTATGGTGCTATGATTCAATAAATTTTGCCACGCAGACGGACCTTTTCTCAGGATATGAAAACGGAACATTCGGACCGTCGGACAACATAACCCGTCAAGATTTGCTGATTGTTCTTGCACGGTACGCAGGTGTTGAACTTAAAAAGTATCAAAAAATCAGAACACCGTTTAATGATGTTATTTTTAACGAATATTACAACGGTGCCGTTGCGTGGGGGTATGAAAACGGGATAGCCTCCGGATATTCATCTGAAGTATTCGGTGTTGGGGACTATGTTACAAGAGAACAGTTTGTAACATTCCTTTACAGATATGCAACTTTGTTTGGGTATGATATAACGCTTACTTTATCCGAAAAAGAAATGAGTGCTAAATATTCGGATTTTGAAGATGTTTCGCCTTTTGCAAAGGAAGCGATTATTTGGGCGGTATCAAAAGGAATTATTTCCGGAAAAGAAGGCAAGTATCTTGCTCCGCAGGACGGATGTCAGCGATGCGAAGCCGCACAGATTTTTTACAATATTGACAGCAAAGAAATTTTCTTTGCAAAATAAATAAAAACAGTCCTCCGTGTTTTGCATAATGTTTGCGGAACATAGGGGACTCTTTTATTTTGCAATACTGCTGTATAACATTTGTTCTTTGATGCGAAAAGTACAATAAATTGAGTTAATAATTCTATTTGGTATATTATAGTTTAGATGTTATAATATAGCGGTAAGCGATTATTTACGAGGTTTTTATAAATGAAAAAAGAAGTCGATATGGTCAATGGCGGATTGCTGAAAAAGATAATTTTTTATGTTATTCCTTTAATGCTGACCAACGTTTTACAGTTGTTTTATAATGCTGCGGATACACTGATAGTGAGTAGGGGCGGAGGTGCTGATTCTGTTGCCGCAGTTGGCGCTCCGGGGACGGTTATTAACCTTCTTATCGGAATTTTTATGGGACTTTCGGTTGGAGTCAGTGTTTGCGTCGGCAAAGCAATTGGTGCAGGAAAAAAAGACGGTATTGAAAATTCAATACATACCGCATTTGGTCTTGCTTTGATTGGCAGCCTTATTGTAATGCTGATCGGATACACCGCAATAAAACCGTTGCTTGTTCTTATGGACACTCCCGAAAACATTTTGCCTCTTTCTATGCTATACATAAATATCTATTTGATTGGTGTTCCTGCCAACCTTATCTATAATTTTATGGCGGCAGTTTTAAGAGCTAAAGGAGATACTACAAGGCCGTTTATTTTTCTTTCTGTTGCGGGTGCGGCAAACGTTGCGCTAAACCTTGTTTTCGTTCTTGTTTTTAAGATTGATGTTGCAGGTGTCGCTATTGCTACGGTTATTTCACAGGTTATATCTGCGATTTTAATTGTTATATATATGTGCAATTCCGATGACATTTACCGTCTTTCACTTAGTAAAATCAAAATTCATAAACTTGAGTTAAAAGAAATTCTCAGAATGGGACTTCCGTCGGGATTTCAAGGGGCATTGTTTTCTTTATCCACAATGGTCATTCAGTCGGGAATAAATTCGTTCGGCTCTTCTGCGATTGCGGGAAATACCGCCGGAAGCAATATTGACAGTTTCTGTTACGTGCTGCATAATTCGTTTTACTACGCTTCAACTGTGTTCGTAGCACAAAATTACGGTGCTAAAAAATATGACAGAATTAAAAAAAGCGTTTTGTACTGTACTATTTGTACGGTAACGGTTGCCATTACTTCCGGACTGCTTATTTATGCTTTTGGAAAACCTTTACTCAGTTTTTATCTTCCCGATTCAATTGAAGCGGTGGAGTTCGGTTATGTTCGTATAACGGTAACATGCTTACTTTATTTCATATTGAGTCTTATGGACGTTATGGCAGGTTCGCTGCGCGGATTGGGAAGTTCAATTCCACCGACGGTTATTTCACTTATCGGTTCTTGCGGACTCAGAGTAATGTGGCTGTTTACGGTATTTAAGGCATTTCATACTCCGACGGTATTGTATTTTTCATATCCGGTTGGCTGGGGTTCAACATTCATTGCGCTTTTTGTTGCTTACCTGATAATTATGAAATCGGTCAAGAAGGAATGCATAAGATGAAAAAGGTTACATTCAGAGAACTTTACGGCATAGATTACGAAATTACGGATATATTCGCAACTCGTCAAAAATGGAAAAAGGGAGTTCTTTTTACTAAAAAGGAGCCGAGAGAAAACTGCGGTATGATTTTCTTGAACGGTTGTGTAGGCGTTTATACGGACTGTTACGGTAAGTCCTTTGAAGCTCCCGAAAAAAGCGTTGTGTTTCTTCCGGCGGAAAGCACTTATTCGGTTTTGAATAAAGATTGCGGATTGAATGGGGTAGATACGTATTGGCTCGAATTCAATATTTTAATCAACGGAGAAAAATATACTGTTTCCGATAAACCCGAAAAAATAGACAGTTATCTTTGTTCCGAAATAATTAAAAATGCCGTGGAAAGTTTTGAAGCACCCGTTTGCTCGTTCGGCACGGTAAAGGGATATATTTACAGTCTTATTTCTTATCTCGGAAAAGAAATGATCAATTCATACGGAAAAAAGTTTCAATCAATTTCCAAGGCAATTGAAATAATGGAAAACGACCCGTTGTGCGACCTTTCTATTGAAGAAATAGCAAGAATCAGCAATGTTAGCGGAGGATGCTTCAGAAAACTTTTTAAGGAATATTCGGGAAAAAGTCCGATGCAGTACAGAATGGATATTAAAATCGGAAGGGCAAAGAACATTTTACTTAATTCCTGCTTTTCAATTGAAGAAATTTCCGAAACTTTGGGTTTTGAAAACAGTGCTTATTTCTGTAAAATTTTCAAGAAAAAAACAGGCCTTACACCCAGCGATTTCAGAAAAAAACAGATCGGGAGATAATTAAATTTTTTTCATAAATCAGACGGTTTTGTCTTAAATATTCGGCACATAATCGGAAATTTTGTAATAAATATATTCAGTAAATATTAAAAATGATATTTAGTAAAAAAGTGCTTGCCAAAATACAGGCACTGTGCTATAATTCTTAAGAAATCACACTCGGGTAGTGGGCAACGTGCTTGTTCCGAATTATTCGGTAAGCTTGCAGCGTACCTGAGGAGGTAAAAAACAAGGAGGACATTATTATGTCAGAAAAATCAGTTATCTCAATGAAAAACCTGCTTGAAGCAGGCGTACACTTCGGCCATCCCACTCGCAGATGGAACCCCAAAATGGCTCCGTACATCTTCACCGAAAGAAACGGTATCTACATTCTTGACCTTCAGAAGACCGTTAAGAAAGTAGAAGAAGCTTATGATTTCATCTTTGATGTTGCTTCAAACGGCGGAAACGTTCTTTTCGTTGGTACAAAGAAGCAGGCTCAGGAATCAATCGAATCAGAAGCAAAACGCTGTGGTATGTTCTATGTAAATCAGAGATGGGCCGGCGGTATGCTTACAAACTTCAAGACCATTCGTTCAAGAATCGAAAAGCTTAAGAAAATCGAAAAAATGATCGAAGACGGCACAATGGATCTTCTTCCTAAGAAAGAGCAGTCAAAGCTTATGAAGGAAAAGGCTGAACTTGATGCTAACTTCGGCGGTATTCGTGAAATGACAAGCCTTCCCGATGCAATGTTCGTTGTTGACCCCCGCAAGGAAGCAAATGCTATCCATGAAGCAAAGATCCTCGGTATTCCCGTTGTTGGTATCGTTGATACAAACTGCGATCCCGATGATGCAGACTATGTAATTCCCGGAAACGATGACGCTATCCGTGCCGTAAAACTTCTTGCAGGTACAATGGCAAATGCTATTATCGAAGCAAACAACGGCGAATCTTTCGACACTGAAGAAGCTGTTGAAGCAGAAGAAGTTGCTACTGAAGTTGCTACTGAAGAAACAGAAGCATAATTTAATTATTAAAGGAGAATACAGTTATGGCAGATATTTCAGCTAAACAGGCTATGGAATTTATGAAAAAGACCGGCGTTCCGCTGATGCAGGCTAAAAAAGCTCTTGCTGAAGCAAACGGCGACGAAGATAAAGCAATTGAAATTCTTCGTGAAAAGGGCGTTGCTACCGCTGCTAAAAAGCAGTCACGTATCGCTGCAGAAGGTATGGTTGATTCTTACATCCACATGGGTGGTAAAATCGGCGTTCTTCTTGAAGTAAACTGCGAGACAGACTTCGTTGCAAAGACCGATACATTTAAGAATCTTTGCCACGGCATTGCAATGCACATCGCTGCTGCTAATCCTGCATATCTTCGCAGAGAAGATGTTCCTGCTGAAGTTGTTGAAAAGGAAAGAGAAATTGCTCGTGCGCAGGCTCTTAACGAAGGCAAGAAAGAACAGTTCGTTGACAAGATCGTTGACGGCAGAATCAACAAATTCTATAAAGAAAATTGCTTGCTTGAACAGGTTAGCATGATCGACGGCGAGCATACCATTACTGACCTCGTAAACGAAGCAGTTAGCAAATGCGGTGAAAAGATTTCCGTTCGTCGTTTCGTTCGTTATGAAATGGGCGAAGGTCTTGAAAAGAGACAGGATAATTTCGCTGAAGAAGTTATGAGTCAGGTAAAATAAAAAAATACGGAACACCTTAGTGTGTTCCTTTTTTTTGGAAGAGGTTATAAAATGTCATATAAAAGAGTATTACTTAAACTTAGCGGCGAAGCAATGGGCGCTGACGGCAAGGGATTTGATTTTGATACTATTAAACACGTTGCAGGTCAGATAGCAGAACTTTCAAAAAGCGGCGTTGAAGTGGGCGTTGTTATCGGCGCAGGCAACATTTGGCGCGGCAGACAAGGCACCGATATGGACAGAGTTACAGCTGACCACATGGGCATGCTTGCAACGATAATCAATTCGCTTGCATTCAAAGATGCACTTGAAAAATTTGATGTTCCTTGCAGAGTTATGACAAGTATTGCTATGGATGCAATCGCTGAGCCTTATGCTTCAAGACGAGCAAAGCTTCATCTTGCAAAAAACATTGTTTGCATTTTTGCAGGTGGAACGGGAAGTCCTTATTTTTCAACTGATACAGCGGCGGCACTTCGTGCGGCAGAAATAAATGCCGATGCAATTTTGCTTGCTAAAAATATTGACGGTGTGTACAATGCCGACCCGAGAGTTGATGCTTCGGCAAAACGTTATGAAACAATTCCTTTTTCAAAGGTTCTTGCTGACAGATTAAAGGTTATGGATAGCACTGCAACCGCAATTTGCATGGATAATGATATTCCGATTCTTGTCTTTGCACTGAATGAAAAAAACAGCATTAAACGTGTTGCCGGCGGCGAAGCCCTTGGTACAACGGTTAAAAATGATATAGAAACAAAATTCTATTGATTTTTTGCTGAAAGTAAATGATTTTTTGAAAAAAGATGCGTAAAAGCATCTTTTTTTCTTGAAATTTTTAATAAAATTTGGTATTATATATGTATAATAAAATACATTATTACGGAGGCTTTATTTATGGCAAATGAATTCGTTATGGAAGTTGAAATGACCGCAGAAGAAAAAATGGAAAAAAGTATTAACGTTTTGAAAGATAATCTTGCTTCAATTCGTGCAGGACGTGCAAACGCAAAAGTTCTTGACCATGTTCTTGTTGAATATTACGGAACAATGTCACCAATCGTTCAGGTGGCTAACGTTTCATCTCCCGAACCGAGAATTTTGATGATTTCACCTTGGGATTCTTCAATGGTAAATCCTATTTGCAAGGCAATACAGATGTCCGATTTAGGCATTAACCCAAATACCGACGGTAAGGTAATTCGTCTTATTTTCCCCGAATTAAACGAGGAACGCCGTATTGAACTTACCAAACAGGTAAAAAAATATGCTGAAGACTCAAAAGTTGCAGTTCGTTCAATAAGACGTGATGCAATGGATCAGTATAAAAAATTGAAAAAGGATTCAACAATTACCGAAGACGACGAAAAACGTGCAAACGATTCAATGCAAAAGCTTACAGATAAAACCATAGCTAAAATTGATGCTATTGCCGCTGAAAAAGAAAAAGAACTTATGTCAATTTAATAAGGTGCTGTATGGATGATAAAAAAATATTGCCCAAACACGTTGCAATAATCATGGACGGTAACGGCAGATGGGCAAAAAAACGTGGCTTGCCAAGAACATTCGGACATAAGGTCGGTACCGAAAATGTCAGAAAAATCGTTAAATACTGTTCAAAACTCAATATTGATTATTTGACAGTGTATGCTTTTTCGACCGAAAACTTCAAGCGACCAGCTGATGAAGTCGGTGCGCTTATGAAGCTTCTTATTGAATATTTTTACAAGGAAACAGACGAATTGAGAGAAAACGGTGTTCGTCTTAACGTTATAGGCGATACTTCTGTTTTTGCTCCTGCTGTTCAGGAAGCAATTCAAAACGGACTTGATAAAACAAAGGACTGTAACGACCTTGTATTCACCATTGCTCTTGCATACGGTTCAAGAGCAGAAATAGTAAATGCCGTTAAGCAAATGATTGAAAACGGCGAAAAAGACATAACCGAACAGACCGTTTCAAAGTATCTTTATACTAACGATTTGCCGGATCCCGATTTGATTATCAGAACAAGCGGGGAAGAACGTCTTTCAAATTTCCTGCTTTATCAGGCAGCTTATTCGGAATTCTATTTTACAGATACACTTTGGCCTGACTTTGACGAATCAGAATTTGATAAAGCATTGGAAGAATATGCAAAAAGAAACAGAAGATACGGAGGCGTGTAGTTTGGATTTACTTGCCAGATTGATCAGTGCAGCTGTTATGATCGCAATATGCTGTACCGCTTTTTACTTTGGCGGATACGTAATGTTTGGCCTTGCTTCCGTTATCGGCATTTTGATGATGCTTGATGTTTCGAATGCGCTTTCAAAGGGCGGACACGGTATCAGCAGAATTACACTTATAGCGTGCTCGGTATGCGTTGCACCGCTACTGTATTTTTTCAAAAGTGCAGGATATGTAATTGTTTGTGCTTTTGGAATTTCGGTTATGGCGATAATAACTATTTTCAACAAAAAGCACGATTTTAGTTCACTTATAGCCGGTTGCTTTACGTTGATTTATCCGCTTTTGCCCGCTTCAATTTTGATTTTGCTGACCGTATGTGATATTACGACAAATTCACGCTTGGGAAGTGTGCTTATTTTTGGAGCGGCACTTTGCGCTTGCTTGGCAGATGCTTTTGCGTATTTCGGAGGAAAACTTTTCGGTCACCAAAAATTATGCCCGGATATCAGCCCGAAGAAAACAGTTGCAGGCTCTATTGCAAGTTTTGTCGGCGGAACAGTCGGCGGTGTTATTATGGCGTTATTCTTTAATAAAAACATTCAAATGATGACGTATTTATGGATTGTTATCGGCTTACTTTGCGGCGGATTTTCGCAAATCGGAGATCTTCTTGCAAGTATGCTCAAAAGATATTGCGGTGTTAAGGATTACGGTTCATATATTCCCGGACATGGCGGCATAATGGATAGAATGGACTCCGTAAGCATTTGTCTGTTTGCTATTGTGACGATTACACAGATATTTTTTACAAAAGTTATATAGAAAAGGGCGGTACGATTACTCGTACCGCTGTGTGATTTATTATGAAAAATATTTCTATTCTCGGCTCTACCGGTTCGATAGGTACTCAGGCATTGGAAATTTGCCGTATGTATCCCGAAAAATTCAATGTAGTAGGGTTGGGCGCTAAAAAAAATGCGGAACTTCTTCTTAAACAAATAATTGAATTTAAGCCCGAAATGGCGTTTGTTGAAGACAAGGATGCATACTTATGGCTGAAAGATAAAGTTCCGTCGGAAACGGCTTTAATTAACTCTTCCGACGGGCTTGAAAGACTTGCCTCGATGGAATCTGCCGACACGGTTCTTGTTTCTGTTGTAGGAATAGCGGGACTTCCGTCCGTTATGGCAGGATTAAAGGCCAAAAAGAAAATTGCACTTGCAAATAAAGAGGCACTTGTTACCGGCGGAAAACTTGTTTCCGATGCGGTTAAAAACAATAACGATATTATTTATCCCGTTGACAGCGAACATTCGGCGATTTTTCAATGCTTGCAGGGGCAAAAAGGTAATGAGATAAGTCAAATTTTTCTGACTTGCTCCGGCGGACCGTTCAGACTTTTCGATAAGGAACAATTGAAAAGCGTTAAATGTGCCGATGCCCTAAAGCATCCCACGTGGAATATGGGCAAAAAGATTACAATTGACTGTTCCACACTTATGAACAAGGGACTTGAAGTAATCGAAGCAAAATGGCTTTTTGATGTTCCCGTTGAAAAAGTTCATCCGATTATTCATCCCGAAAGTGTTGTTCATTCTGCCGTTGAATTTGAGGACGGTGCGGTTATTGCTCAACTTGGCGAACCTGATATGAAATTGCCGATTATGTACGCATTTGAATACCCGAACAGACTGTATTCCGGTGCGAAAAAACTTGATTTGGCACAGCGAAGAAATCTTTCGTTTTTTGAACCGGATGTTGAAAAATTTCCTTGCTTACAACTTGCTTTCGAGGCAATGAAATTAGGCGGAAATATTCCGTGTGCACTTAATGCGGCAAATGAAGTTGCAGTTGAGCTTTTTATAAACGATAAAATCGGTTTTTGTGATATTCCGAAGATGATAGAGCATACTATATTTAATACGAATATCATTAAAGAACCTACTATTGATGATATTTATTTAACGGATAAAGAGATCCGTAATTCTTTGAGGTGATTTTTTGAGTTTTTTGAAAAGTGTTCCGTTTTGGATTTTGGGACTTTTAATTTTAGGATTGCTTATTCTTGTCCATGAATCGGGACATTTTCTGTTTGGACGACTGTTTAAGTTCAAAATAAATGAATTTTCTGTTGGAATGGGCCCTAAGCTTATTTCAAAAGAAAAAAAAGGAATTGTGTATTCATTGCGAGCAATTCCGCTTGGCGGATTTGTTGCGTTTTACGGCGAAGAAGCAGAAGATTGCGATGACCCTCAATCGCTTAATAATAAACCGTGGTGGCAGAGAGCAATCGTGATGTTCGCAGGCGCAGGATTTAATATTTTGTTTGCCTTTTTGTGCATTGGAATACTTGTTTGCGCCGTTGGATATACTGCACCGAAATTAAGTGATATTTCCGAACAAAGTGCTTTGTATTCGCAGGCACAGCCCAACGATATTATTTATGCCGTAAACGGAAAAACTGTGTTAAATCCCGATCATATGGCTGAAATGCTTGCAGAAATTCCTGACAAAGAGTCTGCCGAATTTACCTGCTTGCGAAATGGGGAAAAGTACACTTTTACCGCACCGAGATATTTTGATGAAAACTCACAAAAGTATATTTTCGGTATAACATACTCTTATGATACGGTAAAGGAAAACATTTTTTCTTCAATTGGGTATTCGGTTAAATACAACGTATATTTAACTAAGGTCACATACCGTTTTCTCGGTCAGCTTTTTACGGGAAAAGCAGATGTTTCGCAGGTTACCGGACCTGTTTCGACAATAGGAACTATCGGCGAGATTATTCAGGAAACTGCTGAATATGATGTTATCCCCGTAAACCAGCGAATAAGAGAAGTTGTTGTTTTAATCATAAACTTCCTTGGCATTATCAGTATGAATCTTGCAATTATGAATTTGTTGCCGTTTCCGGCACTTGACGGATTTCGGTTGGTATTTGCCATAATTGAAGGCATAACGAAAAAGCGAATTCCGAAAAAAGCAGAAGCAATTATCAATGCTTGCGGATTAGTTGTTTTAATCGGATTGATAATTGTTCTTGAAGTATCAAAATTATTTACTTAAGAGGTTTTTATGACAAAAGAAATAAATATCGGCGGAGTAAAAATCGGCGGTAATAATAAAATTGCCATTCAGTCGATGACAACTGCCGATACGGCTGACAGCGAAGCAACCGTTGAACAAATAAAAAAAATTGAAAATGCAGGATGCGACATTGTACGTGCGTCCGTTTACAGTATGGATGCGGCAAAAGCATTCAAGAAAATAAAAGAACAAATCAGTATACCGCTTGTTGCCGACGTTCATTTTGACCACCGGCTTGCCATTGCTGCGGTTGAAAACGGTGCAGATAAACTTAGAATAAATCCGGGTAATATTACCGACAAAAATGCACTAAAAATGCTTGCGGACTGTGTTAAAGCACATCACATTCCCGTCAGAATCGGTGTAAACGGGGGAAGTCTTTCTCCGAAAATCAAAGAGCAGTTTGGCGAAAATTCTGCGGAAGCACTTGTTGCCAGCGCAATGGAAAATGTAAAAATGCTTGAAGATGAGGGCTTTTACGATATCTGCATTTCAGTCAAGTCTTCAAATGTACGAAAAATGATAAGTGCATACCGCCTTTTGGCTACAAAGTGCGAGTATCCGCTTCATTTGGGGGTTACCGAAGCGGGAACCGTTGATATCGGTACCGTAAAAAATGCAATCGGAATCGGCACATTATTACTTGACGGAATCGGAGATACAATTCGTGTTTCGCTTACGGGTGATCCCGTTGAAGAAGTAAAAGCAGGAATAAATATTTTAAGAAGCATAGGAATGTATGATAAGGGAATTGAAGTTATTTCATGTCCTATGTGTGCAAGAACAAGAATTCCGCTTGAACAAATCGTTTCGGAAGTTAAAGAAGCGACTAAGGACGTTAATAAAAAAATGAAAGTTGCTGTTATGGGTTGCGTTGTAAACGGACCGGGTGAAGCAAAGGACGCAGATATCGGACTTGCCGGCGGTGGCGGTAACGGTGAAAAAGCGGTTGTTTTCAAAAACGGACAAATGCTTGCAAGCGGCGAATTGGCGCAAATGAAGCAACTTCTTATTGATGAAATACATAAAATGGCATAAAAAAATCTGACATTAAGTCAGATTTTTTTTATTTATATATTCCTAAAAGTGTAAATACAAACATAAATATAATCATCAGGTACAGATAAATTACAAAAGATATTTTAATGATAAAATAGTTTTTTGATGAATTATTATCCTTGTTTTCAAGTGTTTGCAAAAGCATAGCCGTTATGGGCAATAAAAAAGTTATCATTGTTAAAATATTGCCGAGCATCATTGATGTAATTATTCTGAAATATGAACTTACAATCAAAAATGCGAGAAAAACAGGAAACAGTATCCAAAGAATGATTTTTGCTTTTTTCATTAGTTTTTAAGGCTCTGCAAAGGCGCAGGAATCCTTCCTGCACGGTGAATAAATTTATCGCAACGTGCTGAATTTACCGGCATTATGGGCGCTTCTCCAAGCAGACCTCCGAAGTTTACTTTTTCACCTACGGTTTTTCCGATAACAGGAATAAGTCGAACAGCGGTTGTTTTTGAATTTACCATTCCGATAGCGGCTTCGTCGGCGATAATTCCGGAAATTGTTTCGGCGCTTGTATCACCGGGAACGGCAATCATATCAAGACCTACCGAGCAAACACAAGTCATTGCTTCGAGTTTTTCAAGTGTTAAAATACCCGACTTTGCGGCGTTAATCATTCCGATATCTTCACTGACGGGAATAAATGCGCCCGAAAGTCCGCCAACATAACTTGAAGCCATTACACCGCCTTTTTTTACTGCATCGTTAAGCATAGCGAGTGCGGCAGTTGTTCCCGGACCACCGGTTGAAGAAAGTCCCATTTCTTCCAAAATGTGAGCAACACTGTCGCCCATAGTGGGTGTGGGGGCAAGTGACAAATCTACGATTCCGAACTGTGCATTTAGCATTTCAGCCGCTTTTGTGGCAACAAGCTGACCCATTCGTGTAATCTTAAGTGCAGTTTTTTTGATTTCTTCGGCTAATTCTCCCAAAGAAGCTTCGGGCATTTTTTCGAGTGCACATTTTACAACACCGGGACCGCTTACACCTACATTTATGACACAATCGCCTTCGCCTGCGCCTAAAAATGCACCTGCCATAAACGGATTGACTTCCACTGCATTGCAGAATACTACTAATTTTGCGCATCCGATGGAATCATTTTCTTTCGTTTTTTCTGCGGTTTCTTTCACGATTTGTCCCATCTGTTTTACGGCATCCATATTTATTCCGGCACGTGTCGAACCGACGTTTACGGATGAACAAATATGTTCCGTTACAGAAAGTGCTTCGGGAATACTGTTGAGAATTGCCTGATCTCCGGGAGTAATGCCTTTATGTATAAGCGCAGAATATCCGCCTAAGAAGTTTACTCCGACTTCCTGCGATGCTTTTTCAAGAGTCTTTGCGAAGCAAACTGCGTCGTTTACTCTTGAAGCAGATGCAATGTGGGCAATAGGGGTAACGGAAATTCTTTTGTTTACTATCGGAATACCGTAGTTTCTTTCTATTTCTTCACATTTTTTTACTAAATTCGCTGCTTTGAAACAAATTTTATCGTATATTCTTTGACAAGCCACATCTTTGTTGCTGTCAGCACAATCATAGAGTGATATGCCCATAGTTACCGTTCTGACATCAAGGTGCTGATTGTCGAGCATTTGAATAGTTTCATTTACTTCGTTAAAGTTTATCATTTTGTGACCTCATTAAATTCTGTGCATACTGTTGAAAATATCTTCATTTTGAATTCTGATTTCAAGTTTTTCGTCAAATGCTTTGAATTCCTCCTGCAACGATGCGATATCAACGTCGCTGTCGGATAAGTCAATAAACATTACCATTGAAAAATATTCGTGCAAAATCGTTTGCGTAATATCAAGAATATTGACATTATGTTTTGCAAGTCTGTTGCTGACTTCGGCAATTATGCCTACTCGGTCATGACCTAATACTGTTAAAAACGCTTTCATTTTTTATTCTCCTTTTTGAACCAAAATTATTTGGCATTTGTCCTTTAATTTATTGCTTATTTGTTCTATAAAACCGTTATCGGTGTCGTTTTTTCCGGGAAGTCCGAAAACGGCGATATTTATTTTGTTGTTTTCTACGTAATCAACGATTGCATTTTGCACATCATCCGAATGAATGACCGTCATATCTGCGCCGGAATCCTTGCAGATGCTATGTAAATATTCCAAAACGAACGCACTGTTCGTACTGTTCATAAAAGATTGCCCGTTTTTTGCAACATGCAGAACAAATAACTTGTCGTTGCCTTTTTTATATTCTAAGGCAGCGTTTATAAGTCTGTCACAAGTGTTCTGCAAAGTCACACATATCATTATTTTATTCAAAAATGAATCATTCCTTTACCGATATAATTATGTTTTGGTATGTTGTAAATGTGTATTCAGCAAGGGTTTTTAATTCCACGAAGGGAAGTGCTTTGACTGAATACAGTGTTCGTTCGTATTCTTCATTTTCGTTTGTGTACTTTGCGGTTATGCGTGACAATTTTATTCCGTCACGTTCTGTTTCACCGTCAAATTTTATAAAAGTGTATCTTTCTTCCTGGTTTATTCCGATTTTTGAGTTTTTGAAAAGTTTTATCAGTTTTTCGTATTCAAAAACGGCGGAAAAGTAAATGGCTGAGCAAATAATTACGGCTAAAACTCCTACGACAAGAGAAACAAAAAGTATTCCCGACTTGAAAGAAATAATATATCCGACAATTCCGAGCAGAAGAAAAGCAAAAAACAAAATTAAGCCTCTGTTGTGCTTTTTTGAAATCAAATCATAGTTTTTCTTTGATAAAATATTCATATACAATCACCTGACAGTATTATACCAAAAAATTAAAAAATATGCTACCTTTTTTATAAAAAAAGCCTGCATTTTTCAGCAGGCTTTTGATTAGTTCGCTTCGGAAAGGGTAAGTTGTATTTCGATGGGAGTTGATGAATACTGTACCGACCATCCGCTGATAGTAGCACGGTAAACATAAAGGGTAACCTTATCTCCGGGCTTCTTTGAAAGTATATACGATGAATAATCTGCCATTGAGGTTATTTTTGTATCATCTATGGCGGTTATAATGTCGTATGCTTTAAGACCGGCATTTGCTTCATCTTCGCCTGTTACCGAAATAACGCACAATCCCGTAGGAATGGAATTTCTGCTTGCGTTTCTGAATACGCTTGATGAAAGTGTAAGTGAAATGTTGATTGTAGCACGGTTTTTAACGTGACCATATTGCATAAGGTCATTAAGAATAGGTGCTGCTTCGTCATAAGTAATGGCAAAACCCATGCTTTCATAGCCTTGAGCAACAATCTTTGATGACGTAATACCGATAACGTGTCCGTACATATCAACTAAGGGACCGCCGCTGTTACCGGGGTTTATAGCAGTATCTGTTTGAATGCAGTGCATAACGTATCCGGTATCATCGTCTTGAATAGATCTGTTAAGTGCGGAAATAATTCCTCTTGTAACGGATGAAAAGAAATCAAGTCCACCGGGATTTCCGATTGCAAGAACCGTATCTGCAACTCTTGCCGAAGTAGCCGTTGAAAATTCTGCGGCGGTAAGATTAAGTCCGGTAGGGTCAATTTTAAGAAGTGCAAGGTCCGTTACGGTATCTTTGCCGATAATTGTCGCATCGCAGATAGTTCCGTTATTAAGGATTACCTGAACACTTGATGCTTCCGATATTACGTGAGCATTTGTGATAATATAACCGTCTGTACGGCTTATTATTCCGCTGCCTTCACTATACAGTGCGGAAGTGTTTGTGCTTCCGAAAAAGTCTGTTGTTGTGGCATAGCACTGAATACAAACAACGCAGGGGGTAACTTTTTCCGCAACCTGCTGTTCGGTTAAAATCTGACCTTCCACAACCGTTGGAGTGGGGGTGGGATTTACTTTTACAACACTGTCAAATGCGGATGAATTTTCGTTTGTTACAGGTGCATTTTCAGTTTGCTGTTCAGTTTTACTTTCTTTGTTATTATTGCCGGAAAACAGATTGGATTTGTTTTTGATTAAGGTCCATCCGCTTATTCCCGCAGCGGCGGCAGTAACACATAAAAGCACGGAGATAATCGCAATAAAAATTCCGTTACTTGATTTTTTCTTTTTCTTGGTTCCGTCGCCCATATTGGTATTATACGGATTGCCTTGCTGACTGAAATCGGCATTAGGATTATAGGTGTATCGGATATCCGAATACGTTTGTTTTTCCGAGTTGTTATTTTCGGAATTTTCGTTTTCACCGTTGAAATTGTTGTCGTACATTAAAGGTGCCCCTTTTCTAAATATATTTTATATTTTTATTATATAATCCTAATATGAAATTGTTGTGATAAGCAAAAAAAATAAAAACGAAAGCATTTAACTTTCGTTTTTACAATTTAATTAGTCAACACTGTAGGGAAGAAGAGCAACTGTGCGAGCACGCTTAATAGCATTTGCAAGTTCACGCTGATGCTTTGCGCAAGTACCGGTCATTCTACGGGGCTGAATCTTACCGCGTTCGCTGATGAACTTGCGAAGCTTTGCAACGTCTTTATAATCAATATACTCTACTTTATCAGCGCAGAACTGGCAAACCTTTCTTCTGGGTCTGC
>JAZRYL010000029.1:0-3645 GCA_045600705.1 Clostridia bacterium
ACACCTATATAATCCAGCACTCTGCCCCAACCGAATTTTTCACCGGTTTCGGGGTCGGTTGCACATTTATACATCCAAAATTCCCATTCTTTAGGATTTCTTTCCCTCAGGCGGTCAAACCGATGCGGTCTTTTTTCAAGATGAATGCCGAAGCCGCACATTGAACAGCCTGTGCGCTGTGCCGCACGCTCCTCATCATCCTTAAACCTTATTATCGGTTTCCCATGTACACCGGCTTTGTCCGGCACCGAATAAACGACCTGCTCACAAACCACTCCCGAAAATATTCGTTTTTTAATCTTCACAAAATAAACCTCTTTATGCTTCAATCGCCACAAAACAAACTGCTTGTTCCGTCTTTAAGCTCTCGCTCTTCGTCTGACATTTCATATCCCAATAATTCAAGAAAACAATATATCAGATTTAATTTTAGATTGTCTTGGTGCCGACCGCTGTATTCCGAATAGCCTATGTTTCTGCTGTCGCCTAATCTTGCATAAACATGAAGCAATAATGCCTTGAACGGTGACTGTTTTGCTTTTTCTATTGCATCCGTGCCAAAAATCGATTTGTCATATATGGTGTAATAGCCTGATATATTTACGTCCCAGTTAATACGCACATCGTATTCAATGATAATTTGAGTTTTTTCTTTTGCAATTGCTTCGCTTATGCCCAAAATAAAATCACGACGGAGTTGATAAGCTCTTTGTTCAGCGGCTTCAAGATTATGCTTTGTTGCATACCGCTTTTCTCTTTCTTGATTCCTGCGGTAATCATCCTCGCATTCTTCTTTTGATTTTCTTTTGCGAAAATATACTACATTATGATTAAATGCAAAGTATTCTTCGTCACCGGATAGTACAAAAGCTTTAACAGATTTTCCTTTCATTTCGACATAGCTTTTAACGGTAAGTGCATACTTCCCGTTAAAGCAGTCGGAATAACTTATCTCTTTTAAGCCTTCTTCGGTAAGTTCGGCACGCCACTCGGTTTCACTTCTGATTTGCTCTTGCTTTTCAAAGGCACATTTTATATCACGCTCAAAATTATTCGTTCCGATTGAATCCAATAATTTGTTTCTTTCGTTTGTATCTTCGATTTTTGACAGCTTATCAAATTCAAAAAGGGAAATCTGTCTTGCAGACGCTTTTTTTAACTTTTCTTTGTCGAGCTCTGCAAGTTTTAAGCGACGGCGAACCGTTGTTTCGGAAAATCCGGTTTTCTCGGCGATATCTTCAACACTGTTTCCAAAATCAAACATCATTTGAAATCCCTGTGCCTGTTCAAATGCTGTAAGTTCAGAACGCTGCATATTTTCAAGCAGCATCGTCTGAATTTGTTCCGGATAGTTCATTTCCGCCACGACACACGGAACCTGCTTTATCCCCGCAAGCTTTGCGGCGGCAGCTCTTCTGTGTCCGATAAGAATTGTGTAATATTCTCCATCCGGAATAACCGTAAGATTTTGCAAAATACCTTTTGCTTTTATGCTGTCGCTGAGTTCTGTTAAATCGCCTAAATCTTTTCTTGGATTGTCCGGATGCGGACGAAGTTTTAATATATCAATATATACTATTCCCGCTTTTATATCATCTGCCATTTGTATTTCACCCTCTCAATCCGTTAATAAAATCTCTGATTTTTTCGGCAACCTCAAGCGAATAACCGCACGGATATTCGTCAACGCTGTGCATGAGTACCGCCGTGCCTCTCACATCCTCATCATCCGGAAGGTTTGAAATATATGTAGCTCTGTCGTTCACTTCGGCACCGTGTGTGTTTGAAATAAACATTATTGCATCGTCGCTGAACTCACTGTTACACGAAATTCTGTTGACCGTTCTGCCTACCTTCTCGGCAATAAGCTCATACGCTTTCTCACTGCTCGAAAAGCTCTTGCAATAAGCCTCTTTATGAACGGGAATAACAACAAGATACTTTTTACTCATTCTTCCACTCCTCATTAAGCCAAAAAATAATTATGTCTTTAACTGCGACATTACAATCACAGCTATCCGGATTGAAACGCAAAGGACAATGCTTTGTACAAAATTCATAGCCCGCTAAATCTTCTATTACCGGCTCAAAAATAACACCGGAAAGAAAATCAGCCATCTGAGTGAGACTCATAGCCTTAATTCTTTCGTAATTTGTTTTTGGCGGCGTGGATGCAGGCTTTTTATAATCCATCAGAATTTTGGATGCATGGATATAGGCATCACCCTTTGCCATAAATCGTATTTTCGGTATTCCTTCAACATCTTTTGCTTTTCGGTACATTTTTGCGGCAAGACTCGAAAGTATATTTTCCGGCTTGTCCTTTTGCTTTTTCTGTTGCATGTTAAGCTCCTTGTTTTTTATATTTCAGCGGCTTGAATGCCGACGCCTGATATTCTTCAAGGCTGTACGATGCCTTGTTTGTTGTGGCTGTGGCTGTTTCTGTATCTTTTGGTTTGAATTGACGGCGGTCCCAGTTCCTGACGGCTGCCTTCCAGTCCTTCATCGGTGACTTGCCGCCGATTTTCCAGCCGACCGACTCAAAATAATCGAAAAAGGCATACGCATCAACATTATTCAACTTTGCTTCGGTACAATAATCTTTTATTTCTTCAACCGTCGGCTTTTGGAAACCCGCCGTTTTCTTTTTGGTTTTTGGGGTTACTGTTTCAATCGGCTTTGCCTTTGCTCTCTCCGACAATGGCATAATCCCGTCAAGCCTGTTTTCGGCGTTCCGTCTCAGTGCCTGACCGTCCATGCCCTCAAGAGCTTCGATAATTCCGAGTGCATCAACATACAGCGACCGGCAGTCAGCTCCGGGAACGGTTGCCGCCATAAGCTCGGTTAATCCGCTTTCTGCGGCTTTTATTCTCTGCTGCTGTCGCTTGTATTCTTCGGTAACGCCGTGGCGGTGAGTTATAAGCTCCGCAAAAAAGTCTCTGATTTCCGCACCGGCACTGATACACTGATTCTTGGTAATGTCACATCTGCCGTACGCCGTTGACAAACCGAGCAGAGCATAATATGTAAGCTTTTCTTCCTTTGTTGCTCCAGGCGGTATCGGGTGATGCTCATTGTCGAGCTTTATAATATCCCTGCAATTCATTTCCTGTCGTCTCCGTTCTCAAGTAATAATCTGAGTTTTTCAACTTTGTCATTCAGAATTTTTACTTCTGTCTGAAGCCACTCCAGCCTTTTTTCTCTGATTGCAGACATCCGTGCTTCTTTATCATTGCCGATAATGTCAATTATCACAGGCACACAATAACACACGCTGCTTATGATTACAAACGCAACCGTTGCAACAGCGTTTTTCGCCGTAAACGATGCGTATTGAAACCCGGTCCCGAGGCAAAGAAAAACATATTTATAATTTTTCAACCGTTATCACTCCAATCGTATTCTAATGCCGCTTTTATTCTGGGTCTTCCGTGAATGGCTCTTAGTACCGTTTTCGTACTAACATACAAAGCTTCAGCAATCTCTGACTGTGTATAGCCTTCACAGTATTTTTGGTATGCCCATTCTCTCTGCTTATGATTAAGAATTCTCCTATCGTTCATAACTTTTCAGCTTCTTTCTTCAACGCTCAACTTCTACTTCAACAGGAAAAATATCCGTATGGAATACCATTTTGTAATGATA
>JAZRYL010000030.1:0-6575 GCA_045600705.1 Clostridia bacterium
ATACACGTACAAAATTCGATTTGCGACTTTTGCCGTTCTACGAACGATTGCTTCGCAATGTTCTCTATCCCCTCGGGGGTGATAACAAAAAAACTCGTCTATGACGAGTTTTTTGTTATTGGCACCCCCGAGGGGATTCGAACCCCTGTTACCGCCGTGAGAGGGCGGTGTCCTAGGCCACTAGACAACGGAGGCATAAAAAAATGGCTGCGGAACTAGGATTCGAACCTAGACAATACGAGTCAGAGTCGTAGGTGCTGCCATTACACAATTCCGCAACGCTATTAACGATGCATATTATACATAACATCTATAAATCTGTCAAGGGATTTTTTATAAAAAACAAAAAAATAAAAAATCCAAGTTGCCGTCCGAACCAAATCTAACACCCGTCTCTCGACAGGTGGGCATGCCGGCCAAAGTATCTGTCTTCCACTGGCGTACAATTTTCCTTAAAAAGGAATTCTACGGAGGCATGACATTGCTTAGGTCCTTTTAATAAGCATTCCCTTTTTGCATAATGTGGGTATTATACAATGGATCATAACGCACAACTCAGAATTTTTACATTTAATATTATGCCACAAAAACTAAAAACATTCAACAATATTTTTTGTTTTTTCAAATAAAAGAACGGAAAGTCCGATAAAGACTTTCCGCAATCTTTTTTATTCGGCAATTATTCCTGTGCGGGAGCACCAACGGGGCAAGTATCAGCACAAGCACCGCAATCGATGCAAGCGTCTGCGTCAATAACATATTTGCCGTCGCCTTCGGAAATTGCACCAACGGGGCAACCACCTGCGCAAGCACCGCAAGCAATACATTCATCACTAATCTTATAAGCCATTACCAATTCACCTCCAAAAAATATTAGGTACAATAATTATAACATAAAAAATTATTTATGCAACAGTTATTTGAGAATAAAATCGAAAACTTGGGAAAAATATGTTTGAGGTGAGTATATATGAAAAAGAAACACGAAAAAAGAACGGCTGAAAATATAACGTTCCGTAACGAAACCGAATACAACGTTCAAAGAACCAACGGTGAGGAAAACGAATACCCGGAGATCGGACAGCACTGACACCGTGGTATAGCATAGAAGAGGCGAACCGAGATATCATAAAAAAACAGCCGTTTTCGGCATCATGAGTTCGACTCTCTTATGCTATTGACAAGCAGTAACGCAATAGTTTATAATTAAGAAAAAATTTCGGAGCATTACAATGAAAAATAAACTGTTACGAGTTACCGCTTTACTTATTTTGACTGTATTTCTTTTCGGTTGTGCAGGACAGAACACAAAAGTTACCGTAAACAACCAATCAAAGACGGAATACGATATTATTCCGCCGATGGTAAGAGCGTATTTTACGGCGGCTGAAAGCTATGATACTGAAAAATACGACACGAGCATTTCGGCAACGTATATCGGCAAGGACACGAAACCGCAGCCGATAAAGCTTTCGTGGAGTTATGGCGAAAAAGATAACGTGAGCAGCGCAAAGGTGTACGTATCGCAAAACGAAGATTTTTCGAATGCGGAGATATATGAAACCGACGGAAACGAAGTGGAATTGCTTAATGTGTTCACGGGAACAAAATACTATTGGTACGTGGAAGCGTTCACCGACGACGGAAACGTCAAGTCGGACACATTCACATTTGACGTAGCGGAAGGTGTGCGGCTTATTTCTATTGACGGCGTGGGCAACTGCCGTGATTTGGGCGGCTGGAAAACGTTGGACGGCAAAACGGTAAAACAAGGACTTGCATACAGGACGGCGCGGCTTTCGGGAGTGAGTGACAAAAGCATTCTTATAACCGAAAAGGGTATAGATACCGCCGTAAACAAGCTGAAAATTAAGACGGAACTTGACTTGCGTGCCGCTTCGGAAATGCGTGATGAAAAAGTTCCCGAATACGGCGAAATGGGCGAAAAGGTAAATTACATAAATATTCCGTCTTCGGCATATGCATCTTTTTTGTCAAGCATGTCGGCAAAGGATGAATTGATGCTTTTTGCGGATATAGAAAATTATCCCATACTTTTCCATTGTGCGGGAGGCGCAGACAGAACGGGAACTCTTGCATTTATGATTAAGGCGCTGCTGGGCGTAGATGAAAAAAATCTTATTATTGACCACGAACTGACCTACGGACGTTACATAAATGACGAAAAATACAACTATGCTCAAATGACAGAAACGTTCAAAAAACTTAAAGGCGACAGTTTTTCGGAAAAAGCACGTTACTGTATGACAAACAACTTAAAAATGTCGGAAATGGCGGTAAGCAACATTTGCAACATATTCTTAAATGACGGAGCGATTTTTGCCAAGGAAAGTCTTGAAATTCCGAAAAACCAAGAGGGAAAAGTTGCGTATAAGCTTATTATGCGAGAATCTCAAAGTATTCAGTCGGTTGAAATTGACGGCGGAAATGCGGAATTTACCTTAGCAAACGACACGATAACGGTTACCGCACCCGAAGGCAAACATACGGGTGTTATCACATTTGACGACGGAACAACACTTAATTTTAACTATAAATAAAATGCCGTATCGGAAAGGACAGCCTATGAAACTTAATTTTGAAAAATATAAGGATCAGGTTTATGCCTGCTGGGTAGGAAAGAATATCGGCGGTACTATGGGCACACCGTATGAGGGAAAAAGAGAATATCTTGACATTCACGGGTTTGCCACAAAGCCCAATGAGGTTCTGCCCAATGACGATCTTGATTTGCAGCTTGTATGGCTTCATTCTATCGAAAGGGCAGGAATAGCGGGACTTGACTGCAAGCGCTTAGGTGAAAATTGGTGCAGCTTTATTGTTCCGTTCTGGAATGAATACGGCATAGGAAAACTCAATATGCAAAACGGACTTCCGGCACCGATTTCGGGAGATTATCTTAATTCGTGGAAGCATTCCAACGGGGCGTGGATAAGAACTGAAATATGGGCGTGTCTTGCTCCCGGTGCACCGGAAATTGCGGCAAAGTATGCGGCAGAGGATGCAAAAGCAGACCACGGAAGCGGAGAGGGCACAGTTGCGGCATCGTTCGTTGCGGCAATGCAATCGGCGGCGTTTGTGATAAAGGATATTCGCAAATGTATAGAGGCGGCACTGCATAATATTCCCGAAAACAGCCGCACTGCAAAGTCGATCGTAAAGCTTCTTGAATGCTTTGAAAACGGTATGAGTGCAAAAGATGCACGAAACGTTATTCTTGAACTTAACAAGGATATAGGCGACGGCTGGTTTGAAGCACCGTCCAACGTGGCGTATACGGTTCTCGGACTTCTGTGGGGAGCGGGAGATTTTAAGAAATCTATGATTTCGGCAATCAACTGCGGTGACGACACGGATTGCACGGGAGCAACGGTAGGTGCAACGCTCGGCATATTAGGCGGAACAAGCGGTATTCCCGAGGATTGGAAAGACTATTTAGGCGACGACATAGTGACCGTTTCGATAAACAAGGCGTCGGGAATAAGAGTTCCGAAAAACTGCACCGAACTTACCGAACGTGTTGTAAAGCAAGCACCGGTAATGCTTGTTCATAATTGGGTAGACACTCAGTTTACGGACGGCGAAAATGAAATTCCGGAAGACATTTTTGAAAAGTTTATGCAAAACAATTTGATGAAAAATGCTTTCGGGAAGATGAAAGAATATTCTTTCGTGACCGAAATGAATTTCTGCAATATTACCGCCGTTTATGACGGAGTTCCCGAAATAAAACCGGGCGAAAGCAAAAAAATAACGTTGATATTTGAAAATAATACGTTTGCGTACGGAAATTCTCCGTATAACCTTTCGGTTCGGTGGCTTCACGACCAAAATTTCAGCGTAAGCGGTCCGAAAGAAGTTCGGTTGCCTGCAAAGGATCGGCACAGCGACGGCACGCAAGCGGTTGAATACGTTATTACCGCAGGAGAAAACGTTTTGCCCGTCAACAGAATAGTTGCCGAGGTAGTTGCACAAGGCAGACCTACCGCCGGATACGTTTCGGTTGTTTTAATGGGATAAAAACAGAATATTAGAAAAGCACTTGCCGAAAATGCAAGTGCTTTTTTATCTTTTTATCTTATCTCTCGTGCAGAAAAAGTTGTTTTGTCGGTAAATTCCTTTGCAAAATGTTTTCGTGTGATTACCTGAGTGTAATTTTGCTTGTTTTCCTCGTCAAGGCAGGGGGCAAAACTGATTTCAAAGGGAACGTCGGTTTTGACGGTAGCCATTTTAGATTTATACCGCAGATTAAGTTCCGCTGAATTTTCGTTTATGGGCTGAAGCGTTGCCCAGTAAGCGTTATAACCGGTTCGGCAGTTTCTTGTGTGAATGATGTTTTCAAAATTCATTTCACAGTTCGCCTTTACACTGTCGGTGATTTCAAGTTTTTCTTCAGAAAGAGCAAGCGTTCTTGTCCAAACGAATTCTTTGCCGTCCTTTGCAACGGTATTTTTAATAACGAGAGTCTGCAAACCGTCTTTTTCGTCAAAAGAAACAAATTCCGGCTTTTCGGGGCAGGACGAAACGGAAAGCGGAATATCTCTGCAAACGACTACGTTGTGGGAGTCGGCGCCGTGCATTTTTTTGAAGAACATTCCTCGGTCATAGTTAGTTCCGCCACTATCGACGATTACGGGCAAATCCTTGTAATAGACGATAATATTCGGTCTGCCGAAATGCTGATGCCATTCCACCATATCCATTGAATCCACATAAACGGAATAGTTCTTGTTCCGTAACACTGCCATTTTGCTGGGGTAGAACACATTGGTTTTGAGCGTTCTGTTAAATTCAAGAGGATAGAAGCTGTTTACAAATTCCACATCGTCCCACGCACTTCTTGAATAGGAGTCACCGATTTGCAATGTTTTTCCCGTGGGCGAAGCGAACTGATACAGAAATTCATACTGCTTTTGTATTGCTTCTTTGCAGCCGTCCACACCTTTTCTGCCATTGACGGTGAGAAACAGTTCGCATTCAAGGTAAAGGCGGGCGATAAAATGAGAATAGGTGATACTGTCTTCGTTATTGCAGCCGTCGGAGAAAATCGAATTGCGGATATTGTCATTGACCACCTTATCTGCAACGGCAATAAAGTCCTCGCTGTCAAAGAATTCGGGGAAAAGTACCGCAAGCATAATTGCGGCATCAGCCATTTGCAGAACGTGATTATCAGGCGCATCGGACTCGGCTTTTTTCTTTAGTTCTTTTATTAGCTCGGCGCCGTGAACACGGATAGATTCGTAAATCATTTTCCAATTTTCTTTAGTGAACACGGGACAGTCACCAAGCATAAACAAACTGTGTACGATATTGATAATTCGTGTGCTGACCTGCATATTTACCCAAATAAGGTCTTTCGGTTTGTCGCTGTAATCGGTGTACGGATTGCATTTCACCCACGAAGTGAATATTTCAAGCCATTTTATTGCGTATTTGTTTTCTTTTGTTATCATATACTTTTGTGCAAGCGGAAGCAGAATATACAAGCGGTTTATCCAAATGCTTCCCTCAAATTCGGGAGTGTAGTTGTCCGCAATGTAATCCTTGAATACGGAACTCCAATCGAAAATACCGTTTCTTGTCCAGTATTCGAAAAACGAACCGTCCATAATTTTTTCGAGCCATTCGTCACTGTTAGCTGTGCCGAATTCGTCATTCACAAAGAAAAAGCCGCCGCCGTCTAAAACGTAGGTGGGATAAATAGGATTTTTTTGCAGAACATCCCTTGAATAACAAAAGTGAGATTCCTTGGCGTCGTTTATGTGTGGCTTGAAAAAAATATTATCCATACTTACCTCTTGAGTTATACTGTTGTGCTATGCTTATTGTATCTTTTTAACCGTGCTCTGTCAATACCTCAAAAGGCAGAAAAAAATAAAGCCGACGTAAAAGTCGGCTTTTTGAGTGTTTTTAATTATTTGCACATTTCCGCAACAATGTTGCTGATAACTTTGCCGTCTGCCTTGCCCTTGAGTTCAGCCATAGCGGTGCGCATAATCATTCCCTTGTTTTTCTGTGCAATAAGGTCTGCACACTTTTCGTTAAGGAATGCAATGATTTCAGCTTCGCTCATCATCTTGGGAGCGTATTCCGAAACGATGTTCAATTTAGCGGTGTATTCCGTTAAAAGATCCTCTCTGTCCTTCGGACAGGTATCAACCTGTTCCTTAAGCGACTTGATTTCCTTAAGAATAACTCTGTCAACCATTTCTTCGGGAATGTTCTCTCTTACACCCTCGTCAATAGCAACCTTTTTTACAGCCGCAATTACCGATGAAATAGCATCCTTGCGAATTTTGTCCTTTGCCTTCATTGCGGCAATCATTTCCTTTTGAAGAACTTCAAACTGCATATAAAAATACCTCCGTATAAAATTTCTTTATATATTATAGTATTTAATAAAAAAATCGTCAATGGGTTATTTTGAATAAAAATGCTCTCAAAAGGTGTAGCTTTTGAGAGCAACATAATGATAGCATATCAGTCATCAAAATGCAAGTATTTTTCAATAAAAGTGTTATTTTTTTATAAAAAATGATGATTTGTTAGTG
>JAZRYL010000031.1:0-3060 GCA_045600705.1 Clostridia bacterium
TAAAGAAATTAAAGAACTGATAAATGAGTATGTACACTTTACAAATACAGAACCAGATGCAGAAATAATAGTTCTTGTTAATTTAGCATTGTATTTAGAATCATTAACAAGAAAATGCCTATTAAATAAAAATATCCCTAATTTTAAAAAATATCGCTTACAACCTATATCAAAAGAAGAATATTCAGAATTAATAGTTGATGAACCTTTTGAACCTTTTGACGATAATACGAAAGATAAACTATTAGAAATAATAAATGAATATAGCGTGTAAAAATGCCTAAATTACATGAACATTACAGATTCCACTACAAATCGTTCTTTGGAGTATTTGGTTAAGTTCATCAATACAAAGGCGAAAATCATCAAAAAGGCAAAGTGCATTTTCATAAAGTGCCGGCTTACTTATTTCCTCTGTCACATCATCAACCATCAAAAAATGCCACAAACATCAAGCGGGCTATTTCTCATCGAAGCAGCCCGCTCTTTGCCGGGTTCAGTCACCCGCTGTCGCACGGTGTGCGAAATTCAATGTCAACGCTTGTCGGTATCAGACCAACTTTTTTCATTCTTTTTGCCCCCATCTTTTTCTCCGTATCTTTCAATGATTTTTCTCCGCATTGCGGAATATTCAGCTTCACTAATGACTTTACTCTCCAACAGACGATCATTGAAGAAGTTCAGCCAGATCTGACCCGACACGCGTTCCAAAGCGTTGCCGGTCATTGACATAAACTTATCATCTCCCAAAATCATAATTGACCAAACGGCGATTTTTATACAACAAGCAGATAATCGACCACAGTTACATTGTTGCGGTAATGCGATAAGTGGAACATCGACACGGCAAGCAGGCAGGTCTTGTCGTATGAAACGGGCAGCCCGTGCTCCAGTGCGAATTTGCGATTGTCACCGCGGAGCGTGTATGTTCCCCTCGCCTCTTGCTCGTTGAATTTCTTTTTGCTTCGTTTTTTACCCGTGGGTTCCGTCTCTTTGGAGTCGGTTCTGTTTTTTCTCGGCGTATGCGTGAGCTTGTCGCCGCAGGTTGCTTCAAATCTCATCCGCATTTCGTTGATGAGCAGCTCACGCATTTCTTCACCGCCGGGACCCGACAGCAAATCCGCATAGTAGGCATACGCCCGCTGTGCCAGCTTCGCCCTCAAAAAATGGTACGGCACATCGTTGTTGAGCTCGTGCTCCGAAAAAATGCGATCGTCGGCGGTTTTGCCCTTAAAATATTTCTCTGCGAATTTTTCATCGCCGGGGAAAATCCTTTGAAGCTGCATCTTGCCACCTTTGCCGCGTTTCACACGGACACACAGACATCCGTTTTCATCACGCACAAGGTCATCGCCGCAAAGATTTGCAAGCTCGGTGCGGCGTATGCCGACACGCTTCTGAAATTCAACGGTGCGTTTGTATTTCGGGTTTGAAATCATAGCGTTTTTCCGCGTTGAACGGGCTTCGCAATATCTGCCGCGTGTGAACTCCGATGCTTTTCGCAATGGCTTCTCAATCGTCTTCATATCCACGCCGAGATACAAACAGCACGGCGAAATGTATGTATGCACGGTGCTTGCGGTGCAGCCCTTCGCAGTGAGGTAATCCGCATAATCCTGAATATGCTTCTTGCAGTCGTCCTCGGTCTTACAGTCGAATTTTTCGCGGCAAAATGTTATGAACTTTTTGTAGTTGCCTCGAAACGCCTTCTGCGTAACATTGTTGGTGTAGGTGTTGAAAAACTCGTTTGCCTTGTCGCACAACTCAAAGGTTATGCTGTGTTTGTTGTAATGCTTTTTTCTTCGCATAAAAACATCTCCTTGAAAAATCAGTATTTCCGTCCGTTAAAATGACAGTCTCATTTTTCTGATGCCGAAAAGTATCGACACCGCCGAGAGAAGCACCCGTGCAGCGGGTCAGGGCCGCACGCCGTAGGAGCACAATTCAGTTGCAGAGAGCAATTTCTGCCGCAGCCTGAATATCGGTAAGAGTTTTTCGCAGAGAAGCAAAACATTTTTTCTTTCCCGGAAAACCTTACACTTTCATATGGACGGTTATTCCGCGGGAATAACCGCCATATCTGCATAAACGCCTGCTCAATTCGCCTATACAGTTTTCTGCCGTATTCGGCGTATCACATACACTCCGACCTGCGAAGTGTATGTGCCGCAATACAGCAGAGCGGTGAGCATTTCTCACCGCCGCGGCAGACAATACCGACCCGGCATATTCGAACATCTCCGAAATATGCAAGTATCGCCGCCGCACAAAAATCAAAACAATTATGTTCACATTAATCCACCTTCCACTCCGATTGCACGAAACCAAACCGTTCCGTGCCTGTTTTGATTTTTCAATCCTATTAACAATGTTAATCATTATAATTTTGACAGAATAAGAGTCACCTAAAAAACGCAGACTCGAGATACCGACGCAAACTTCACTTTTTGTACTTTTTTAAAAGTGCATTTTCGATTTATGAGACATTTAAAACTGTAACTTGCACGAAGCAAATCTTGAATACTTGCATTATATATATTGGTATTGAATCCGTAAAAGTAAAACAAAACCGATTTTTTCGATAAAATGAAAAGCATTGCAAATTACCGAATTCATTTGCGAATATTTGAAACTGCGTTTTTCAAACCAAAAGGCATAATCATAACCACCCGTCAAACGGGTGGTTTGCACTAAGGCTAAAAGCCTATTATTACCGACCAGCCTCTCAAGGCGCTGGCTTTTGCTTTGCCAAAGCCTATTGTCTTTGCCACTTTTGCCGCCCCTTAAAGGGCGTTTGTATTACTTGCTACCCTTAAAAGGGTCCTCATATTCTTTTACACTTAATTTGTCAAGCGCTATATCGTGTTTTTCTTGTTCTTCTATGTATTTCTTTATGGTGCTTTCATTCAGTCCCACAGTTGATACATAATACCCTTCTGCCCAAAAGTGCCTGTTTCCATACTTGTATTTTAGATTTGCATGTTTGTCAAATATCATCAATGCACTTTTGCCTTTCAGGTATCCCATAAAACTTGACACACTCATTTTTGGTGGTATACT